>JBDTTU010000221.1:0-2656 GCA_039930465.1 Burkholderiales bacterium | reverse complement strand
TTCAGCAAGTACGGCGGCAACATGGGCACCGAAGGCTCGGTGGCGTTCCAGTTCAAGCACTGCGGTCAGTTCGTGTTCGCGCCTGGCGCCAGCGAAGACAAGGTGATGGAAGTGGCGCTCGAAGCCGGCGCCGACGATGTGATCAGCGACGACGAAGGCGCCATCGAAGTGCTGTGCGCCCCGCCCTTGTTCGAGGCCGTGAAGACGGCGCTGGAAGCGGCAGGGCTGAAGCCCGACGTGGCCGAGGTCACGATGCGGGCCGAGAACCCGGTGGCGCTCGCTGGCGAAGACGCGCAGCGCATGCAGAAGCTGCTCGACGTGATCGAAGACCTCGACGACACGCAAGACCTGTATCACAACGCCGAAATGAACCCGCAATGAAGGTCCTCGTCATCGGCAACGGCGGGCGCGAACACGCGCTCGCCTGGAAACTCGTGCAGTCGCCCAGGGTGCAGAAGGTGTTCGTGGCACCGGGCAACGGTGGCACGGCGGCCGACGCGCGGCTCGAAAACGTGGCCATCACCGAGCACGCGGCATTGGCCGACTTCGCGATGGCAGAGAAGATCACGCTCACCGTCGTCGGGCCCGAAGCGCCGTTGGCTGCCGGCATCGTCGACCTATTCCGCGCCCGCGGCCTGCGGGTGTTCGGGCCGACCAAGGCCGCGGCGCAGCTCGAAAGCTCGAAGGCCTTCGCGAAAGAGTTCATGCAGCGCCACGGCATTCCGACCGCGGCTTTTGCGAGTTTCACCGATGCGGCGGCGGCGCATGCCCACGTCGACGAGGAATCGGCCAAGAGCCAGGGCGCGCCCATCGTCATCAAGGCCGACGGGCTGGCGGCGGGCAAGGGTGTGGTCGTTGCGACAACGCTGGCGCAGGCCCACGAAGCGATCGACTGGATGCTCGGCGGCAGCGACAACAAGCTCGGCGTGCAACACAACGACGGCCAGGCTCGCGTGGTGATCGAGCAGTTTCTCGAAGGCGAAGAAGCCAGCTTCATCGTGCTGTGCGACGGCAAGAACGTGCTGCCACTCGCCACCAGCCAGGACCACAAGCGCCTGCTCGACAACGATGAAGGCCCGAACACCGGCGGCATGGGTGCCTACTCGCCGGCGCCCGTCGTCACGCCCAACGTGCACGCACGTGCCATGCAGGAAATCGTGCTGCCGACGATCGCCGGCATGGCCAAAGACGGCATCACCTTCACCGGCTTTTTGTACGCCGGTTTGATGATCGACGCGCAGGGCCAGCCGCGCACGGTGGAGTTCAACTGCCGTCTCGGCGACCCCGAAACCCAGCCGATCATGATGCGGCTCAAGAGCGACCTGTTCGACGTGTTCATGCACGCCACCGACGGCACGCTCGACCGCGTCGAGCTGGAATGGGACCGGCGTGTCGCGCTCGGCGTGGTCATGGCCGCGAGCGGTTACCCGCTGCAGCCGCGCAAGGGCGACACCATCACCGGCCTGCCGGCCGAAGCGCCCGACGCGATGGTGTTCCACGCCGGCACCGAGCCGCGCTCTGACGCGGCGGTCACGGCGGGCGGCCGGGTGTTGTGCGTGACGGCGCTGGGCGATTCCGTCAGGCTGGCGCAACAGCGCGCCTACGAAGTGCTGAACGGTATCCGCTTCGACGGTGCGCTGTTCCGCCGTGACATCGGGCACCGGGCGGTCAAGCGTTGAATCGCGCGACACCGCGAGCGGCACGGGCTGCACCGATCCGGTTCGATCACGGGGGCAGCGAGACATGAACACACGAGCCGTTCGAGACTACCTGCTGGGTTTGCAGGACCGCATCGTCGCCGGCATGGAAGCGGCCGATGGCCAGCGTTTCATCACCGACGCCTGGCAGCGCGAGCCCGGTGGATCGACGTTGGCCCCCAAGACGCCTGCGGCGTCGGTCCCCCAAGGGGGTGTGCCCGCCTTGGGGCGGCCCGGCGCCGGGCTCGAGGGCGAGGGCCGTTCGCGCCTGCTCGAAGGGGGGAACCTGCTCGAGCGCGGCGGCTGCAGCTTCTCGCACGTGAAAGGCAAGACCCTGCCACCCTCGGCCACCCAGCACCGACCCGAACTCGCGGGCGCGCCCTTCGAGGCGATGGGCGTGTCGCTCGTGTTCCACCCGCGCAACCCGTATGTGCCGACGGTGCACATGAACGTGCGCATGCTCGCGGCCTTCCCGAGCGTTGGCGATCCGGTCACCTGGTTCGGCGGTGGCATGGACCTGACGCCTTACTACGGCTTCGAAGAAGACGCGGCGCACTTTCACCGCGTGAACCGCGACGCACTGGCGCCCTTCGGTGCCGACAAGTACCCACGCTTCAAGACCTGGTGCGACGAGTACTTCTTTCTCAAGCACCGCGACGAACCGCGTGGCATCGGCGGTGTGTTCTTCGACGACTTTTCCGAACTCGGCTTCGAGCAAGGCCTGGCGATGACGAGCGCGGTGGGCGATGCCTTCCTCAGCGCGTATCTGCCGATCGTGGAACGCCGCAAAACCACGCCCTACGGCGAACGCGAGCGCGACTTCCAGGCCTACCGGCGCGGTCGTTACGTCGAGTTCAACCTCGTGTTCGACCGCGGCACGCTGTTCGGCCTGCAATCGGGCGGCCGCACCGAAAGCATCCTGATGTCGATGCCGCCGATCGTGAAGTGGCGCTACGACT
>JBDTTU010000220.1:0-2673 GCA_039930465.1 Burkholderiales bacterium | reverse complement strand
CTAGGAGGCCACGCACAGCCGCAGCGCGCGCCGGCAAGCACGCGGTTTGCACTGACAATGCCGCATGGATCGCACCCCGTCTTCAGGCTCCGGGCCGGCCTCGCGCTGGCCCGGCCAACTCGCCGCCATCGACATGGGCTCGAACAGTTTCAGGCTCGAGATCGGCCAGCTGATCGACGGCCGCTACCGCCGCATCGACTACCTGAAGGAAACCGTGCGCCTGGGCGCCGGGCTCGACCTCAACGGCCTGCTCACCGAAGAGGCCACGATGCGCGGCCTGGCCTGCCTGGCGCGCTTTGCGCAGCGGCTCAAGGGCTTCGTGCCCGCACAGGTGCGGGCGGTGGCCACGCAGACGCTGCGCGAAGCCCGCAACCGCGACCAGTTCCTCACGCGGGCGCAGGCCGAACTCGGCTTTCCGATCGAGGTGATCTCGGGCCGCGAAGAAGCGCGCCTGATCTACGCCGGCGTGGCGCGGCTGCAGCCGTCGAGCCTGCCGCGCCTGGTGGTGGACATCGGCGGGCGCTCGACCGAGATGATCCTCGGCCAGGGCCGCAAACCGATCCGCGCCGAGTCGTTCCAGGTCGGCAGCGTGAGCCTCTCGCTCAAGTATTTCGGCGAAGGCCGTTTCACCGAAGAAGCGTTTCGAAAGGCGCAAGTGGCGGCCGGGGCCGAACTCGAAGAGGCGCTGGAACCGTTCGCTGCCGTGCACTGGCAGGAAGCACTTGGTTCATCGGGCACGGTGGGCGCGGTCTCGCAACTGCTCGGCGCCAGCGGCGTGACCGACGGCCGCATCACGCCCGACGGCCTGCGCTGGCTGATGCAACAGTGCCTGCGTGCCGGCAAGGTCGAAAAACTGAACCTGCCCGGTCTGAAGGAAGAACGCAGCCCGGTGATCGCCGGCGGCCTGTCGATCCTGTACACGCTGTGCACGCACTTCGGCATTCAGGCGCTGCTGCCGGCACGCGGCGCGCTGCGCCAGGGCGTGATCTTCGATCTGGACGAACGCCTGCACGCCACCGAGCTGCCGCAAGACGGCCACGACATCCGCGACGCTTCGGTGCGCGAGCTGCAGCGCCGTTTCATGGTCGACACGCACCAGGCCGAGCGTGTGAGCCGGGTCGCCGAAACGCTGTATGCCAGCGTCCAGCCGCGCGCCGGCGTCGAGGCACGCCGCGAGCTGCTGTGGGCCTGTGCATTGCACGAGATCGGCATGATGGTCTCGCACCACGACCACCACCGCCACAGCGCCTACGTGCTCTCGCACGTCGACGCGGCCGGCTTCTCGCAGAGCCAGTTGCGCCGCGTCGGCGAGCTGGTGCTGGGGCAACGCGGAGGCCTGCGCAAGATCGAAGAGAGCCTGACGCACGACGACGTCGCATGGCAGGTGCTGTGCCTGCGGCTCGGCGTGATCACCTGCCACGCGCGTGGCGAAGTGACGGCGGACGCGATGAGCCTGCGCCGCAACGGCGCCAGCGCAGAGATCGAGTTCGCGCCCGGCTGGAGCGAGGCCAACCCGCGCACCCGCCACCTGCTGAATGAAGAACTGGCGCTGTGGGAACGCAGCGGGCCGCTGAAGCTGGCGCTGCGGCGCTGAAGCGCCGCCCGCCTACAACAGGTCGGGCGCCTGCACCGCCTGCAGAATCACCTGGGCGGTGTCTTCGCGGTTGCGCCCGCGGATCCACCACACCGCACCCTTCTTGATCGTCCACGGCTGCGGCAGGTCGGCGAGCAGGTAGGCCGCCACCAGGCCAAGCGCCGGCTGATGGCCGACGATCAACACCGGCTCGCTCGCATCGGGCCAGCGCGCGGCTTTCAGCAGGCCTTCGCCGTTGCCGTCGGGCGCGAGCTCGGGCAGGGTCTTGAACTTCTTGCCGAGCGCCTTGGCCGTCTGCTGGCAGCGCACGGCCGGGCTCACGAGAATGCGCGTCGAGTGCGCGATGCGCTGGTTCAGCCAGTCGGCCATGCGGTGGGCCTGGCGCTCGCCCTTGGCGGTGAGTGCACGGTCCATGTCATCGCGGCCTTCGTGCAGCTCGAAGGCTTCCGCATGGCGCCAGAGAATCAGGTCCATCACACAGCCGTGGCGTAGCGTTCGGCCAGCGCCTGCTGCGCGCTCGGGCCGCTGCTGCCGATGCGCTCGTACTGGCCATCTGGCAGCAGCATCCAGGCGTCTTGGCGGTCGTGCAGGTAGGGCACGAGGCATTCGTCGATCACACGCTGGCGCAGCTTCGCGTCGCGCACCGGCCAGGCCACCTCGATGCGGCCGAACATGTTGCGGCTCATCCAGTCGGCACTCGACAGGAACAGCGCTTCGTCTTCGTCCGACGCACCAAAACGAAAGTACGCCACGCGCGAGTGTTCGAGGAAGCGGCCCACCACCGAGCGCACGCGGATGCGGCCGGTCACGCCTGCAATGCCCGGCGGCAGCATGCAGGCGCCACGCACGATCAGGTCGATGTCGACACCGGCCTGCGCCGCCTGCACCAGCGCGTGGATCAGCGCGGGGTCGGTGAGTGCGTTGACCTTGACGACGATGCGCGCCGGCAGGCCGCCTTCTGCCGCCGCCTTCACTTTCGCGATGTGCGCGAGCATCTGCTTGTGCAGCGTGAACGGCGCCTGCAGCAAGGCGCGCAGCGGCTTCGTGCGGCCCAGGCTCGCGAGCTGCTGGAACACCGC
>JBDTTU010000219.1:0-2805 GCA_039930465.1 Burkholderiales bacterium | reverse complement strand
ACAGGATGCCCGGTTCTTCGCCGCGCTCGGTGAGCGCGGCGGCGACCTCGAACACACGCTCTTGCGTGACCACAGACTTTGCCATGCAGGCCTCCAAAGACGTGAAGTTACGGCATTTACTGTAGTCGTAATTACCGTAATTATCAACAGGAGTGGAATGAGGCGCCATGTTGCCGCGCCGCCGATCGAGATCGCGCAGCAGAACCTGGGGCACGCGTGGCTGGCGACGACGACGATCTATGTCACGACCGAGGCCAAGCGGCGGATGCGGGCGGTGCAAAGGTTTTGGGAGAAGTAGGGCAAGAGAAGGGCAAGAGAAGGGTTGGGCGGTGCCGAGTGGACCGCCCAGTCCTTGCCACGCTCATGCAGGACGCGGCACAGTAGCGGCCGGACCCGAACATGAGCGCTGTTGGCACCTTCTTCGACATGAACCAGGATGTGTCCCTGTCCGCAGGGCACGACCGGATGATCGTGTTCGCCCGGCGCGCGACGGGCGGGCTCGCCCACATCGACGCGGTCGACAACGGCAAGGCGTGTGGCTGCAGTTGCCTGGCCTGTAACGAAGCGCTCATCGCCCGCCAGGGCGAGAAGCTTGCCCATTCCTTCGCCCATCAGTCAGGAACGCAATGCGACCACGCGCTGCAAGCCATGCTCCACGGCGTCGCCGCCGAACTTATCGCCAGGTGTGGCCAGTTGGTCACACCGGCGTTGAGCGTCGAGGCATGGCTTGATGGCCCTTACGGCCGCCTCAGCGACAGACGCCAGCGCGCAGCGACCACGGTGCCCGTGGAGGCCGCGGTGCTGGAGCAGCGCGCGCCGTGGTCCCGCGGCTGCATCGCGGCGCGGGTCAAGGGACGGGAGCTCCTCATTCACATCGCCGTTCACCGCAAGAGCGGCGCATCAACGCGCGAGGCTCTGGCCGTGCTCGACCAAGCCGCCGTCGAGATCGACCTGACCCGACACTTCCCGCAGACCGTCACCGACCTCGCCCGCATCCTCTTCACGGCGGACCCGCGCAAGTCTTGGCTGTTCAACCACCGCGAGCAGGAGCTGCGTGCCGAAATGCTGTCTGCCTTGACCGCCAGAGCCGACACGCTGCGGCGCGAGCAGCAAGAGGCTGCCCAGGCCAACCAGGCGCAACAGGCGCACGAACTCGCCGAACAAGCTCGGCTGCGCGCTGCGGCGCTGGCAACCGAGGCCGAGTTTGTTCGCCTGAGCGCAGCTGCGCAGGAAATCCAAGGGCCGGCCTCGCCACCGCAACAGCACAAGCCGGCGGCGCCCGCGGAGCTGAGTCTGAACATCGAGTATCGATCGCGCGAAGGACGCTTGTGGTTGTTGCACAGCGAGCGCGCGGAGATGTACTTCAAGATCGAGCCCGGGGTCCAGCACGCCCTGCAGGTGCTCGAGCGATGCGGCGCGGCCAAGGAGAGTGCCGAGATCTATCGGATTTCCAGGGAAGGGTGGTCGAGCGCTTTGATCGAGCTGCGCAGCGTGTGGTTGGCGGTGCGCTCGTGCTGAGCGCGCGCAGCAAGCGCACGGCACGGGCGCTCAGATTTGATCGAAGGGCGAGCGCACCCCGCGCCCGCCGCGATTGAGCACGTGCGTGTAGATCATCGTGGTGGACACATCGCTGTGCCCCAGCAGTTCCTGCACCGTGCGAATGTCGTAGCCCGCTTGCAGCAAGTGAGTTGCGAACGAGTGACGCAGCACATGCGGTGAGCACGGTTTGACGATGCCGGCCCGGCGCGCCGCCCCCGACACGGCCTTCTGCACCGAGGCTTCATTGAGGTGATGGCGCCGCTGCACTCCGGTGCGCGGATCGACCGACAGTGTGGCGCTGGGAAATACCCACTGCCAGCCCCAGGCGCGAGGCGCCCGAGGAAACTTCACGCCCAGTGCGTCCGGCAGCCAGACTTCGCCGAACCCTTCGGCCAGATCCCGGTCGTGGCGCACCTTGCCGCGTGCCAGCTGGTCCTGCAGCGGCAGCACCAGGTTCTCCGGCAACACGGTGACCCGGTCCTTGCCGCCCTTTCCGTCGCGCACCAGGATCTCTCTGCGCTCGAAGCCCACATCCTTGACGCGCAGCCTCAGTCCCTCCAGCAGTCGCATGCCAGTGCCGTACAACAGCGAGGTCACCAGCCCCATGCTGCCGTTAAGCTCGAGCAGCAACGAACGGGTCTCCGCCGGCGTGAGCACCACCGGCAGGCGACGCGTGTCCTTGGCCGCGACGATTTCGTCGAGCCAGGGCAATGAGGTGCCCAACACGACCCGGTACAGGAACAAGAGTGCCGACTTGGCCTGGTTCTGGGTCGAGGCGCCGACGCCGCGTTCCATGGCCAGGTGCGTGAGGAACGAAGCGACCTCCGAGGCACCCAGTTCGAGGGGATGGCGTTTGCCATGGAAGAGAATAAAACGGCGCACCCAGTGCACATAGGTGTCTTCAGTGCGGATCGAGTAGTGCCGCAAGCGGATGGCTTCTCGCATGCGGTCGAGCAGGCGTGGCTCGGGCTTGACGTCCTGCGCATCGGCGGACGACATTCCAGAGGCGGCATCGTGGTTGACATCAGTGGGATGCTTGGGGTCGGCTGGAGGAGAGTTCATGCCGGCCAATGTAGACAGCCCATATCGGCACGGCTATCGCCCCAAGGGCGGTTGGAGGAGGGCACCACGCCCAGGGCACTCGAAAGGGGGACGAAAATGCTTGATCGATATAGACCGAATGACGAGCTCGGCCACGGTTGGCCCACTTCACGTTAGCGCGCTTGTCTTGCTTCGGCAACAAGGTCAGCTGGTGAAGTCCTTCTC
>JBDTTU010000218.1:0-2844 GCA_039930465.1 Burkholderiales bacterium | reverse complement strand
CAGCGCATTCGTAATGCGAAGGTCGGGAGTTCGACTCTTCTCGCCGGCACCAGATCAGACGGGGGTCAGCGGCCTTGCGGCGGCTGACCCTTTTGTCTTTCCGAGCCTTCCCACGATGTCAACCCGGTCTCGCCTGCGCCAACACTTGCTCGCCGCAATCAACAGCCCTGCCGCCATGTGGCGCTGGCGCTGGCTGCTGGCCGGTCTGGCGCTCGTGGTGAGTTGGCTCGCGCTGTCACCGGCCCCGCCCGACGGGCTCGACACAGGGTGGGACAAACTGAACCACGCCAGCGCCTTCGCGTCGCTCGCGGTGGTGGCGGTCTTCGCCTTTCCGCGTTCGCGGCGCAACCTGTGGCTGCTGCTGGCCGGACTGCTGTGCTTCGGCGCCGCGATCGAGATCGCTCAGTCGTTCACGCCAACGCGCGACGCTGAATGGGGTGACTTGCTCGCAGATGCTGTCGGCATGGCGGCGGGTGTCTTCGTCGCCATGCTCGTCACGCGCATCCTTTCGGGCCGATCTCAGTTGCGGTGATCGTTGCCGCGGCCGTGGCCACGGTCGTTGTCGTGCTTGTCGTGCTTGTCGTGCTTGTCGTGCTTGTCCCAGCCGCGGTGGCGGCCGCGGTTCCAGCCCGGGTGCTCGTGCTCGTAGCGCTCGCGAACCCAGCTGTCCTGCACGAAGTACACCGGCTGGCCGCAAGCGCTGTAGCGGCCGCAGTACTGGCGCCAATTTCGCTGGTGCGCCGGCGGCACATACAGGTAGATCGGCCGGCGCTCCACCACCACGCGCGGAGGCGCAATGATCACCGGCTGCGGCAGCACCAAGCCGGGGCGCGGAATGTCGCCGATGTTGATTCGCCCGTACACACCCGGCTGGTTGATGCCGATCGATACGCCCACACTCGGCTGCGCAACGGCCGAGCCGATGGCAGCGGCGCCGAGCATCAGGGCAATGATTTTCTTCATGGTCTTCTCCAGAGTGAGTCGTTACACAGGAACGCGATCTGACCGCGCGGCGCAGACAGGGTTTCGCTGGTTCCGCCCCGCTTTACGCGCGCTTACCGACATGCTGCGCCGGCTTTTTGTAAGCGCCACACGCTCCGTGCAAAACAGGACACTTCCTACAGATAGGGGGGTCGCAGGCTCACCACGCAATGGCGCTTTCGCTGTTTAATCAACTCAACGGCAACAAACGGTAACCCCTCGGAGGATGGCCATGTCAGTGATCGGCGATGTCTTCGACAGCCTCAGGGCCATGAGCCTGCTGCAACTGCTGCTGGCGTTCGTGGCGTGCATTGGCTATTCGCTGGCTCAGGGCGCGCTGGTGTCGTCGCCGCGGGTGCGCGGCTTCGCCGGCGCGGCGGCGTTTGTCGGGGCGATCGGCTACGCGATTCTGGGCACCGAATGGATGAACGCGGCCATGCTCGTGGCTTTTGCGTTCGCCGGCATGGGCCTGTTTGTTTCGGTGGTCTGGGTCACCAGCCGCCTGCTCGGTCTTGGCGGTGGGCGCTCGCCTCGCTCTGACGACGAAAGCCAACTCGCCGCTTCGCGCAGCCGCACGGCCCGCCCGTCGCCGAACACCGAGCACGCGCACTCGATCTGAGGCGGCCTGGGCGCCGCGCAGCGCGGCGCCCAGGTCTGAGAAACTGCACCTGTAATTCGGGCTTTCCTGCGGTTGCCATGCAGCAGGCGCAGGCGCACCATGGCGTGTATCGACACCATGGAAACACGCCATGAAAAAGCACAGCACCGAGCTTTCCGCCGCTGAAGTCGCCCTGCGCGACGCCGCATACGAATACCACCGCGGCCCCGTGCGCGGCAAGATCAAGGTGGCGCCGACCAAGCCGCTCTCGAACCAGCGCGACCTGTCGCTCGCGTATTCGCCCGGCGTGGCCTACCCCTGCCTCGCGATCGAGGCCGACCCTTCACTTGCATCGGAATTCACCTCGCGCGCCAACCTCGTCGGCGTGGTCACGAACGGCACCGCCGTGCTCGGCCTGGGCGACATCGGGCCCCTCGCCGCCAAGCCGGTGATGGAGGGCAAGGGCTGCCTGTTCCAGAAGTTCGCCGGCATCGACGTGTTCGACATCGAACTCGCCGAGCGCGACGCCGACAAGCTCGTCGATATCATCGCCGCGCTCGAGCCCACGCTCGGCGGCGTGAACCTCGAAGACATCAAGGCGCCCGAGTGTTTCTACATCGAGAAGAAGCTGCGCGAGCGCATGAAGATTCCGGTCTTCCACGACGACCAGCACGGCACCGCGATCATTTCGGCCGCGGCCTTGTTGAACGGGCTGGAACTGGTCGGCAAGAAGATCGGTGAAGTGAAGGTGGCGGTCTCGGGCGCTGGTGCCGCGTCGATCGCCTGCCTCGACCTGATGGTCGAACTCGGCGTGGCACGCGCCAACATCTTCGTCTGCGATTCCAAGGGCGTGATCCACGACCGCCGCGAAGACAAGCTCGACCCCTCGAAGCAACGCTATGTGCAGAAGACGATGGCGCGCACGCTGGCCGACGTGATGAAAGACGCCGACGTGATGCTCGGCTGCTCGGCCGCCGGCGCCGTCACGGCCGAGATGGTGACCTCTATGGCGCGCCAGCCCATCATCCTGGCGCTGGCGAACCCCGAGCCCGAGATCAGGCCGGAGCTCGCCAAGCAGGTGCGCCCCGACTGCATCATCGCGACCGGCCGCTCCGACTACCCGAACCAGGTCAACAACGTCCTCTGTTTCCCCTACATCTTTCGCGGCGCGCTCGACTGCGGTGCCACCAGCATCACCGAAGCAATGAAAGTGGCCTGCGTGCGCGAGATCGCCGACCTGGCCAAGGCCGAGATCAGCGCCGAAG
>JBDTTU010000217.1:0-2920 GCA_039930465.1 Burkholderiales bacterium | reverse complement strand
GTCATTCGCGCCAATAGTCGCTTAAGCTCCAAACAGAATGCAACACTACACTAGCCGTCTCGGTCGGTGAAATAGGTGAACATGTAGAACGCCAGCCAATCGGGCGTTTCTTCGTTGAAGGCGCCGAGGATGCGCGGGTTGTCGGCATCACCCGAGCGGCGCTCGAGCAGCGCTTCGGCTTCTTCGCGGCCGTCGCGCCCGAAGTGCTTGTGCAGCAGGTAGACCATCGCCCACAGGTGGCGGCCCTCTTCCACGTTCACCTGGAACAGGTTGCGCAGGCCGCCGTCTTCGTCGATCGCCATTACGAGCGTGGCCACAGGGCCTTCGAACTTCAGCGACCAGTGTTTCTAGCGATCGGGGCTCGTCTCGTAGACGACGGGTGCGGTGGGGGTGCTCATGGGGCGCTCCTGGAGTGACGCGGCGGGCTGCATTCGCTCTGGAATTGGTGCAATATATTGCATTTTTTTGGAAACGAAAAGGCTTGCCACGAAAGTCTGCGGCGCCCGCTCAGGCCTTGGGCGAGATCACGTCTCGGAGCTGCTCTCGCAGGGCTTCAAGCGCGGTTTCGGGGCTCATCTCGCTGGTGTCGAACACCGCGTCGGCCTTCGAGTAGAACGCGGCGCGGCTCTCCAGAATGCGGCGCAGGTCGTTCATGGCCTCGGCATTGCCGGTATGGCCCGCCATCGGGCGCGTGTCACCCTGCGCCAGCACCCGGCCCATGTGCTCTTCGGGGGTGGCGCGCACCCACACGGTGTAGCAGTGCGCGAGCAGCAGGTTGAAGGTGGCGGGGTCGGAAACGATGCCGCCGGGGGTGGCGATCACGGCGCGCGGAAAACGCTGGATCGTGTCTTCCATTGCACGCTTTTCATAGCGCCGGTACGCGGCCGGGCCGTAGAGCGAATGGATCTCCGGCAGCGTGCAGCCCGCCAGCGCTTCGATGCCCCGGTTCAGCTCGACGAACGGCAGCTTCCAGCCTTCAGCCAGCGCGCGGCCGAGCGTGCTCTTGCCGGCACCGCGCAGCCCGATCAGCGCGATGCGCTGACGCCGCGCCGCCTGGCTGGCCGGCGCCCCGAACATCGAGGCCAGCGCGCCGCGCGCCTGCACCAGCTCGGCATCGTTGCGACCCCGCAGAATCTCGCGAATCATCAGCCACTCGGGCGAGCTGGCGGTTTCATCGCCGACCAGCTCGGCGAGCGAGCAGTTCAAGGCCTGGGCCAGTTGGCGCAGGAACTGCACCGAGGCGTTGCCCACGCCCATTTCCACGTTCGCGAGGTGGCGCTCTGAGACCTCGGCCGCCTTGGCCAGGCTCTTGCGCGTGAGCCCGCGCCGCGCGCGCAGCGCCCGGGTGCGCTCACCGAGTGCAGCGAGGAACGGGTCCTTGGGGTCGGGCTCGGTGAGGCCGGTGGAAGAAGCGTCCAAGGAGCGAAGCCTTCGGGTTTGCGTGAAGAACGCGCCGAAGAATCGGCGCTATAGTGCAGTCAACATGCAACATATTACATTCAATGTCGCAAGAACAGAAGCCGCAGGTTAACCCGCCGCCGGAACGGTTCAACGCCGCTGCCCACCTGCTCGCGCTGAACGCCGGGCGGGCGAACAAGCTCGCCTACATCGACGACACCCAGCGCCTCAGCTACGGCGAGCTGACCGAGCGCGTGCGCTGCTGCGCCGCCGGTCTGCTGGCGCTCGGCCTGCGCCGCGAAGAGCGGGTGCTGATGGTGATGCACGACAGCGTCGACTTCCCCGTGGCGTTTCTCGGCGCGCTGTATGCCGGCATCGTGCCGGTGCCGGTGAACACGCTGCTCACGGCCGACGACTACGCTTTCATGCTGAAGCACTGCGGCGCCCGCGCGCTGCTGGTGTCGCGCGCGCTGTGGCCCGCCTTGCAGCAGGCGGTGGCGGGCACACCGCTGCCGGTGATCGTCAGCGGCGAGGGGGCCGCGCCCGAAGGCACCCGCGCATTCAGCAGCCTGCTCGCGGCACCGGCGTTGAGCGCACCTGCCAACACGCTGGCCGACGACTTCGGCTTCTGGCTTTATTCGTCCGGCTCGACCGGCCGCCCCAAGGGCACCGTGCACACCCACGCCAACCTGTACTGGACGGCCGCGCTGTACGGCACGCCGGTGCTCGGCCTGCGCGAGAACGACGTGGGCTTCTCGGCCGCCAAACTTTTCTTCGCCTACGGCCTGGGCAACGCGCTGACCTTCCCGCTGAGCGTGGGCGCCACCACCGTGTTGATGGCCGAACGGCCCACGCCCGCGGCCGTGTTCAGGCGCTGGGTCGAACAAGGCGTGACGGTCTTCTTCGGCGCGCCCACCGGTTACGCGGGCATGCTCGCCGCGCCCGATCTGCCGGCGCGCGCGCAGGTGAAGCTGCGTCTTTGTTCTTCGGCCGGCGAAGCGCTGCCGAGCGAGATCGGTGAGCGTTTCAGCGCCCACTTCGGCTGCGAGATCGTCGACGGCCTGGGTTCGACCGAGATGCTGCACATCTTCCTGTCGAACCGCCCCGGCGACGTGCAGTACGGCAGCACTGGCAAGGTGGTGCCAGGTTACCGCCTCAAGCTGGTCAACGAAGAAGGTGCCGAGGCCGCGCCTGGCGAGATCGGCGACCTGTACGTGAGTGGGCCAAGTTCGGCGCTGCTTTATTGGGCCCAGCGCGACAAGAGCCGCGCCACCTTCCAGGGCGAGTGGACCAAGACCGGCGACAAATATTCGACCGATGCGCGCGGCTGCTACGTGTACGCCGGCCGCAGTGACGACATGCTCAAGGTCAGCGGCGTCTACGTGTCGCCGTTCGAGGTCGAGGCCACGCTGATGCAGCACCCGGCCGTGCTCGAATGCGCCGTGATCGGCGTGGTCGACGCCGACGGCCTGACCAAGACCAAGGCCTGCGTGGTGCGCAAGGCCGGGCAGCAGGTCAGCGA
>JBDTTU010000216.1:0-2936 GCA_039930465.1 Burkholderiales bacterium | reverse complement strand
CCACGTAAGCGGTCGCGATCCAGAAGATCGCCAACTGCAGATGCCAGGTGCGCATCAGGTTGCTGGGGAAGATGCGTTCGAGCTGAAAACCATAGAAGCTGCCCGGATCGGCCCGGTAGTGCGCGACGGCGCCGCCGACCAGCGCCTGAGCCAGCAGCAGCAGTGAGACGACCACGAAGAACTTCACGAGTGCCTGTTGCCCACGGCTGGCCCGCCCCGGCAGCATCTGCGGCTTGACGTTGTGGCCGCGCGTGATCCAGCCCAGGTAGTCGAACTTGCCGAAGGCCAGCAGCACGGTCGATATTCCTCCGAGCAGCACCATCAGGCTGAGCGCGCTCCACAGCAGCGCACCCGAGATGGGCACGTTGCCGACGCTCGGGTCGTAGGGAAAGTTGTTGGTGTAGGAGTGCGCTTCGCCGGGCCTGGCGGCCACGGAGGCCCAGGCGGCCCAAGTCACGAAAGCTGTGAATTGCCGAATCTCGACCGGATCGGTGATTAGGTCGGCCTTCAGGCCCCCGTTGCGCGCCGGGTCGTGAAAGTAGGCGCCCCAGTGTGCGATTTCGGCGTTGAACGCCTTCGCTTGCGCGCCGCTGAACTGCAGCGTTCCAGTGGACTCGTCGTAGCGATTCTTCTTCAGCGACACGATCGCCTCTGCCTGAACGGCGGCGGCCTGGCTTTCGTTCAGCGCCCCGAAGGCTTGGTGATACTGCTCGCTCGAGATGCTTTCTGCGGCGACTATCCCCATCCGATGCAGTGCGGCGGCCGAAAAATCAGGCCCGAGGTACGCGCCGTGGCCCCAGATGCTGCCGTTGGCCATCAGGCCGTAGCGCAGGAACACCGCCTGCCCTTCGCCGACATCGTCTGCGCTGAACAACGAGACGCCTTGCGGGTCCACGGTCTGCCCCGGAATCGGCGGCGCATTGCGATACGAAAGCGTGGTGATCAGGATCAGCCCCGCAAAGCCGAGCACCATCACGATCGCCACGGCCCGCAGCCACCAGGGCGACAGTGGGCCGTCGTCCTCGGCCATGGGTTGCGCCGCGACGCTTTTCGTCGCCGCCGCGTTCGCCGCCGCGGTGCTCAGAGCGCCTCCTTCAGCATCGTCAGCCGGATGCGCTCGATGGCCCGCGACGGCGCGAGACCCTTGGGGCAGACCTCGGTGCAGTTCATGATCGAGCGGCAGCGAAACAGTCGGTAGACATCGTTCAGGTCATCGAGCCGCTCGTGCGTCGCGCGGTCGCGGCTGTCGGCGATGAAGCGGTCCGCCTGCAAGAGGCCGGCCGGGCCCACGAATTTCTCGGGGTTCCACCACGACGACGGGCACTGGCTGGTGCAGCAACCGCACAGGATGCACTCGTACAGCCCGTTCAGCCGGTCGCGCTCTTGCGGCGACTGCAACCGCTCTTTCTCCGACACCGGCTCGTCGTTGATCAGGTAGGGCTTGATGGAGTGGTACTGCGCATAGAAGCGGGTCATGTCGACGACCAGGTCGCGGATCACCGGGAAGCTCGGCAGCGGGCACAGCACCACCGGCTCCTTCAGATCCCACACCCGCGTGATGCAGGCCAGGCCGTTGCGGCCGTTGATGTTGATCGCGTCAGAGCCGCAAACACCCTCGCGGCACGACTTGCGGATCGTCAGCGAGTCGTCCTGCTCCTTGATGCGCAGGATCACGTCTAGCAGCATGCGATCCCCGTCGTTGAGAGGTTCGTCGAAGTCCTGCATGTAGGGCTTGCGGTCTTGCTCCGGGTCGAAGCGATAGATGGAAAACTTCATGCGAGCCTTTCAGGGCAATCGAGGGTGTCGCGGGTGAGGTTCACCTGCGTTCACCCGTGAGCGAGAAACAGAATCCGAAAGGCGAATACGGCCACGGCCACCAGCGTGGCGGCGATCAGCGACAGAACGGCAACGCGTGCGGCAAGCGAGGCAACGTAGTCGAGCGTGACGTCGCGCAAGCCGACCCAAGCGTGCGCCAGCAGCGCCGCGACGAACACACCTGCGGCCACGCTGACGGGGACGTCGCCCATCCACGTTCGCCAGGCTTCGTACGATCCCGGCGGGTCGACCAGGAAGTGCACCAGCAAGAAAACCATGAACCCAAGCATGAAGACCGCGCTCAGGCGCTGCACCAGCCACGCCGACAGGCCACTGAGAGGACTTCTCACAGCACGACCCGTGCAGCCAGCAGCGCGATGGCGATGGCGCCCACATTCACACCCCAGGCGCTGCGGCGCGCGCTGGCGAGGTGAGAGCCGAAGCCGATGTCCATCAGCAAGTGCCGCACACCGGCCAACAGGTGATGCGACAGCGCCCAGACAAACAGCAGCGACGAGGCCTTGAACCAGCCGGTCTCAGCGATGCGCATCAGGTGAGCGAATGACTGTGCGCTCGCCAGCGACAGGTGCAAGGCATAGACGCCGAGGGGGATGCCGAGCGCCAGCACCATGCCAGTGACGCGGTGCGTGATGGAGGTGAGCGCGCCCACCGGCATCTGAATGCGCGTCAAATTGAAGAAGACCGGTCGCTGCGGATTGCGCGGAGTCATGAGAAGCCCACCCGAGAGCCGAGCGAAGCGACTCGCTCCTTCAACGCGGGCAGCAGGTCGTGTTCAAACCTCGGGTTGCGCTGGAACCAGGGCGTGTTGCGCGCGCTGGGGTGCGGCAGCGGCAGGTACTCCGGCGCGAACTCGCGCCACGAAGTGACGGTTTCCGTGAGCGATCGCTTCCGACGACGACCCAAAAAGTGGCGCTGCGCATGCAAGCCGATCAACAACGTGAGTTCGATGCGCGGCAACCTTGCCAGCAATCGATCGAGCCACAGTTCGGCGCACTCGCGCCGTGGGGGCAGGTCGCCCCCGTGGCCGCGGCCGGGGTAGCAAAAGCCCATCGGAATGATCGCGACCTCCGCTGCGTCGTAGAAGCGAGTCTTGTCGAGAC
>JBDTTU010000215.1:0-2939 GCA_039930465.1 Burkholderiales bacterium | reverse complement strand
AGCGCGCACGAAGTTCATGTTGCCGGCGATCGGCTCGATCATCACGCAGGCGATCTCGGGGCCGTGCAGCTTGAAGGCCTCTTCGATCTGCTCGACGTTGTTGTATTCAAGTACGAGTGTGTGTTGCACCACCTCGGGCGGCACGCCGGCGCTGGTCGGGTGGCCGAAGGTCGCGAGACCCGAGCCGGCCTTCACCAGCAAGGCGTCGGCATGGCCGTGGTAACAGCCCTCGAACTTCACGATCTTGCTGCGACCGGTGGCGCCGCGCGCCAGGCGCAGCGCGCTCATCGCCGCTTCGGTGCCAGAGCTGACGAGGCGCACCTGGTCCATGCTCGGCACCAGGCTCAGGATCTCTTCGGCAAGCTCAACCTCGCGCTCGGTCGGTGCGCCGAAGGAAAAGCCCTGTAGCGCCGCCTTCTGAACCGCTTCGAGCACCGCCGGGTCGCCGTGGCCCAGGATCATCGGGCCCCAGGAGCCGATGTAGTCGATGTAACGTTTGCCTTCGGCGTCGACCATGTACGCGCCGTGGCCGCTCTTGATGAACCGGGGCGTGCCGCCGACAGCACGAAACGCCCGCACCGGCGAGTTCACACCCCCGGGGATGACCTTCTGGGCCCGCTCAAAGAGTTGGGCGTTGCTGAGTTCAGTGGACATGGCGGGGGCTCTTGGGTGCACGGCCGTCGCCGGCGGGTTCCTCGGGGGCGCCGGGTTCGCCTTCTTCCCCGGGCGGCAGGGCCCAGAAGAAGCGGTCGGGCAGCACGTTGCCCATGCCGGGGCGGAAACCGGCGTCGAGTGCCTGGTCGAGGAAGATCAGCGCTTCGCCGACCGCCGCCTGCAGTTCGGCGCCGGCCGCCAGCAGCGCGGCGAGCGAGGCCGCGAGCGTGTCACCGGCGCCCACAAAACTCACCTCGAAGCGTTCGAACTTCTCGCCGGTGATGGCGCCCTCGGGCGAGGCGAGCACGTTGTCCATGAACTGGTCGGCGGTCTTTGAACTCTGGATCAACACGCTCGTGACCAGCACGAAGCGCGTGCCGTGCTCACCCGCCGCCACGGCGAGTTCGCGCGGCGAGGCCGGGCGCTCGCTTTCCCAGTCGGGCAGCAGGAAGTCGGTGAGCGTCTGGTGGCTGCCGACCAGCACTTCGGTCTGCGGCAGCACGAGCTCGCGGAAGGCGTCGAGGTAGGCCTGCTGTTCGTCTTCTTCGACCCACGACAGGTTGGGCATGTAGGCCACCAGCGGCACGTCGGGGTAGTCGGACAGGATCTCGGCGACCGCGCTCACGCCTTCGGCCGAGCCGAGGAAGCCGACCTTCCAGGCCGCGATGGTCACGTCCTCCAGGATGCTGCGAGCCTGCTCGGCGATCACGTCGGCGTCGAGCGCGTGGTGGTCGAAGACCTCGGCGGTGTCGCGCATGACGATGCTGGTGACGACCGGCAGCGCGTGTGCGCCCATCGCCGCGATGGTGGCTACGTCACCGGCGGTGCCGCCGGCGCCGGTCGGGTCGCTGGCGTTGAAGCTCATCACGCAAGCCGGTGCGACCTGCTCTTCGACAGGGTCGGATTCGAGCTCGGGCGGGAGGGTTTCAGCGGTCATGGGAAGCAGTCCGAAGCAGCGATTTCCAGAGGGCCGGAGGTGCATCTGCACAACTCGGCCAAACCTCTAGACAAACGTGAAGAATGTTGCGTATGTGCCTACAAAGACTTGATTTTCTGCCTAAGCGCACCGCTAGAATCTGGTCGCATTGTAGTGAAGCAAAGAGCCTTACGTGAGCGACCCCAAAACCTGGATGTGCCTCATCTGCGGATGGATCTACGACGAGGCCGCAGGTGACCCCGAACATGGCATAGCGCCGGGAACGGCCTGGGCCGATGTGGCGATGAACTGGACCTGCCCCGAGTGCGGCGCCCGCAAGGAAGACTTCGAGATGGTTCAGATCTGAACCCAGAGGCCGACAACACAAGCGCGGGCTGAACCGCGCACCGTCGTTGAGGAGAATGTTCGTTGAGCAATCAGGCCCCAGCCAGCGCCGCAGGCATCAAGGTGCTGGTCATAGATGACAGCAACACGATCCGGCGCAGCGCAGAAATCTTCCTCAAGCAGGGCGGCTACGTGGTGCTGCTGGCCGAAGACGGCTTCGACGCATTGTCGAAGGTCAACGACCACGACCCCGACCTGATCTTCTGCGACATCCTGATGCCGCGCCTCGATGGTTACCAGACCTGCGCGATCATCAAGCGCAACCAGAAATTCGCTGATGTGCCCGTGATCATGCTGTCCAGCAAGGATGGGCTGTTCGACAAGGCGCGCGGCCGCATGGTGGGCTCGCAAGACTACCTGACCAAGCCGTTCACCAAAGACCAGTTGCTGCAAGCGGTCGAACTGCACCGGCGTGTTGTTTGATACGACTGGTGCGACTGTGTGGTGGGCAACCGCATGCGAAGTGGCTGCATTTCGCCGAGACTCAAACGTTGATGTTTAGGACCAGATCATGACGATCCGCAAGATTCTGTTGGTCGACGATTCGAAGACCGAACTGCATTTCATGTCCGACCTGCTCGGCAAGCGCGGCTACGCCATTCGTACCGCCGAAAACGGCGAAGAAGCGATGAAGCGGCTCGGCGAAGAAACCCCCGACCTGATCCTGATGGACGTGGTGATGCCGGGCCAGAACGGCTTTCAGCTGACCCGGGCGATCACGCGCGACCCGCGTTTTGCCAACGTGCCGGTGATCATGTGCACCAGCAAGAACCAGGAGACCGACAAGGTCTGGGGCATGCGCCAGGGCGCGCGCGACTACATCGTCAAGCCGGTCGATGCCGACGAACTCGTCGCCAAGATCCACGCCTTCGACTGACGGCGCCGCGGCCCCGAAACAAGAACCCGCATGCCCGACGGACGAACCTGAATGGCCAACAAGCAAGCACTGCGCGAACTCCAGAGC
>JBDTTU010000214.1:0-2981 GCA_039930465.1 Burkholderiales bacterium | reverse complement strand
AGCATCAGCGGCAAGTGATTGACGAGGTCGCGGACCACTTCGTAGGCGGCGGACCCGGGACCGACGATGATGCCGGCACGGATCTCGGTCACCGGAACACGGCCCGAGCGGAGTCGCTCGCCCGTCTCGCGCCGCGACACCAAGTGCTCGGAATTGGCGTTGTCGGGAATCAGGCCTCCCAGATAGACGATGCGACGCACACCGGCCTGTTCCGCCGCCGCCGCGAAGTTGTCGGCAGCCTGCAGGTCCAGGCGCCCGAAGTCCTGCCCGGCCGCCATCGAGTGCACGAGGTAGTAGGCCGTATCGACGCCTGCCAGCGCGCCCTGCAGCGAATCTGGCCTCAGCGCGTCGGCCTCGACCAGTTCGACGCCCGGCCAATCGCGTGCCTCGAGCACCTTGCGATTGCGCCCGCTGGCGCGCACCGCATGACCCTCGCGCAGCAAACGCGGCAAGAGATGCGAGCCGATGTAGCCGCTGGCGCCGAACACCAACGCCAGCGCGCCTCGATCAAGGCGTGAGGAACCCGCGGACAGGGCCGGGGGAGACGGGGAAATCGGCATCACGGCACGCGAGGGTTCTGCGCTAACGGCCCATGGATGTCGATTCCGTTCGACCGCTGCGGCGGCCTACCTCCTGGACAACCGCCTCCAGCTGGGTTGAGAGGTTCTTTCGAACCGCCATGCTGCCGACGGCGGGCGGCGGAGGCAGGTGAAGCCCGATCACGGCCGTGTAGCGCAACTGCGTCCGCGGCGCGCCGCGGCGCCCGACCTGCGGCGTCAACTCGTAGCGACCCTCGAACACGTCGATCGCACGACGCTTGAACAGTCCGAGGTCGAACCTCACGGCTTTCGCCTCTGCCACTCGAAGCAGCTGATGCTCGATATTCAGCCGTACGGTCATCGCCTGGGCGAACAGCAGGAAGCGGAACTCGCCATGCTGCTCGACCACCAGATGTTCCGCCGTCTTCGTCAGCGTCCGACGTTCGATCACACGGCAGGCGTGGATGCCCGGCATGAAGCTCGACAAGGCGTCGTAGTCGGTGATCGTGTCCCACACGGTCTGCGCATCGGCAGCGAGGTCGAGCACCGCCTCGGCGTCGAAGCGGCGGCCGCTGCGGCGTACGTCGACCTTCACATCGTCGGTCATCGGGCACGCTCAAGACGGTGCAGGCGCCGATTCGCCTTCGCGTGGATTCAAGGGCACAGAAGTCAGCGGCATCGGGTCGGGAGCGATGCGCGATGTCCCGGCCGGGCGCCGGCGTCCGCGCGAATGGCAATACGCACATGCCGAGTGCCGGTCAGGCATTATCCTTGAGTCAACTCAGCGACCAAGGAAGCCGACTCGTTCTTCGCCGCCGCCAGTGTCATCGCCACCGCCGGCTTGGCTTCGAGAGGCGGCTTCTCGTCGCGCAGCTCGGGCTTCAGCTACTGCGGCTTCGCGTCGATGAAATTCGGCGCTGCCATGTCCATGCAGGCAGCATGATCATGCGGGTTCACCTGCAGACGATCCTAGTAGTGGGATCTGGCAGCAAGCGCTTCGCCGTCCAACGGACCGCCGTCGACCCCAAACGCTGCGCCCGCGCAGTGCGTCAGGTGCCCTGCGCGCCCGGACCATCGACCGAATGGAGGGCGTTTGAAATCCTTATGCTCTGCCCCCTGCATGCAGTGTCGGGGTGATTGCAGAGGCAGGTTCCTGCGAGGGCCGCCTTCTGACCCGTGCGCAGCTAGCGAAGTTGCGTGTAGCTTCCAAGTCTGTGATGCATTGGCTGACGCTCGGCCCAGATTGCCAAGCGCTCCATCCAGCCCAGTTGAGCCGTGCGTGTCGCGGACGAAATCGAGATCCACGACACCGGGCGCTGCGGCACATGCAGCGCTGCGCGCAGGCCGGTCAAGGCATATCCCTCGTGAGCGATATGGGCGTTCATGGCGACTCCCGTCTGCTGTCTTTGTATCGAATTCCGATGCAGAAGACTTGGCAGTGAAGGCACTGTGCGACAGTTCATCCGCGAACACAACGTGGCATATTGCAGACTGAGTTTGCAAATTCGCACATCACGAGATGCCATCTCTCGACTGGGACGATCTTCGGCATGCCATGGCCATAGGCACGGCTGGCTCGCTGGCGGGCGCCGCCCGCCTGCTCGGGGTCAGCCACACCACCGTGTTGCGGCGGCTGGATGCATTGGAGACGTATCTCGGTTCGCGCCTGTTCGACCGCCTGCGCAGCGGCTACCAGCCCACCGAAGCCGGCCGCGCGTTCCTGGAGCAGGCGCGCCACATGGCCGCGCGCGCCGACGAGATCGAACGCCAGGTGCTAGGGCATGACCGCGAACTTACCGGCACGCTGCGTGTGACGACGGCCTTCGTGGTGATGGAGCATCTCTTGCCCGAACCGCTCGCCGCCTTCGCGCGCGCCTATCCAGGCGTAGACGTCGAGGTCGTCGAAAACGCCTTCCTCGTGGACTTGGCGAGCCGGCATACCGACACAGACCAAGGCTGGACGCGCCGCGAGGCCGACGTGGCATTGCGTTTGTCGGGCCAGGTGGCCGATTACCTCGTGGGGCGTCAGCTCGGCATCGCGCGATGCCGTGTCTATGCCTTGCGCGGTGCGCCGGGCTTGCCGCAACACGTGACCGCGCTCGACGTCCTGGTGCGCGATGCGCCCTGGGTTGCCTTCGAACGCGACGCGTCAACCCGTGTCTACGATCACTGGTTGCGCCAGCACTTGGTGCAGGCCAACGTGCGCGTGCGGGTGGACATCTTCAATGCCAAGGCGGCAATGCTGCGCACCGGCATCGGCGTTGGCATTCTTCCGACGTTCATGGAAACCAAACATCCGGAGCTGGTGGCGGTGTCGGATCCCGTCCCCGAACTCGCGCAGCCGGTATGGATGGTCACCCACCCCGATCTTCGCCAGACCGCGCGCGTGCGGGCCTTCATGCAGTTCGTCGGTGATGCCTTGGTGGAGCGCTTGCGCGCGAC
>JBDTTU010000213.1:0-3054 GCA_039930465.1 Burkholderiales bacterium | reverse complement strand
CGCAGGGCCACCTGCTGGTGGAAGGCGTGCCGGGCCTGGCCAAGACGCTGACGGTGAAGACACTGGCGCAGACTTTGCGCGGCAGCTTCAAGCGCATCCAGTTCACGCCCGACCTGGTGCCGGCCGACCTGGTGGGCACGCGCATCTTCAACCCGCGCACCGGTGAATTTTCAACCTCTCTGGGGCCGGTGTTCACCCACCTGCTGCTGGCCGACGAGATCAACCGCGCGCCGGCCAAGGTGCAGAGCGCGCTGCTCGAAGTGATGCAGGAACGCCAGGTCACGATCGCCGGCGAAACGCACAAGGTGCCCGAGCCCTTTCTGGTGATGGCGACGCAGAACCCGATCGAGACCGAAGGCACCTACCCGCTGCCCGAAGCGCAGGTCGACCGCTTCATGATGAAGGTGCTGGTCGACTACCCGAGCGAGGAAGAAGAGTTCGTGATCGCACAGCGTGTCACCGGCCCGCTGACCGCCGTCTCGGCCGTGGCCAGCATGGACCAGCTCGCCGAGCTGCAGCAGGAATGCCGCAAGGTGTATGTCGACCCTTCCCTGATGCAGTACGCGGTGAAGCTCGTCAGCGCCACGCGCCGGCCCGACCGCTACGGCCTGGCCGACCTGGCCAAGTACCTGACCTACGGCGCGAGCCCGCGCGCCACCATCGGCCTGATCGAAGGTGCGCGCGCGCTGGCCTTCATGCGCGGGCGCAGTTATGCGCTGCCCGAAGACATGACCGGCCTCGTCGGCGACGTCTTCCGGCACCGCCTGGTGCTGTCCTACGAGGCGCTGGCCGACGGCCTGAGCGCCGACCAGATCGTGCAGAAGGTGATGAAGAAGATCCCGGTGCCCGACAAACCGCTGGCGCCCGAGGCGAAAGGCGCGTGAAGCCATGAGCGAAGCCGCCGCTGGCGTTGCTGCGCCGAACACCGAAGCGCGGGGTCGACGCGAGCAGGGCTCTGAAGCCCTGCTGAAGCGCCTGGAGTGGACGGTCATCCGCCGCCTCGACGGCCTGCTGCAGGGCGACTACCGCACGCTGTGGCGCGGCGCCGGCCTCGATCTGGCCGACCTGCGCGAATACCAGCACTTCGACGACGTGCGCCACATCGACTGGAACGTCACGGCGCGTTTGCAAACCCCGTACGTGCGCCAGTTCACCGAAGACCGCGAGCTGGCCGCCTGGTTCCTCGTCGACCTGAGCGCGAGTGCCGATTTCGGCTCGGGCGACACCAACAAGCGCAGCGTGGCGCGCGAATTCACCGGCGTGCTCGCACGGCTGCTCACCCGCCACGGCAACCGCGTGGGCGCGCTGCTCTACGGCACCGAGGTCGACACCGTGATCCCGGCGCGCGGCGGGCGCCTGCACGTGCTCAACCTGCTGCAGCGCATGGCGCAGCGGCCAGCGGAATCGGCGGGCGGCAGCACCAAGTTGCGCGACCTGCTGATCGCCGGGCAGCGCATCGTCAAGCGGCGCAGCACCGTGTTCGTGATCTCCGACTTCATCAGCGCGCCGGGCTGGGAGCAGGCGCTGGCACAACTCGCGACGCGCCATGAAGTAACGGCGGTGCGTCTGTTCGATCCGCTGGAAATGGAACTGCCCGATCTCGGCCTCGTGACCATGCGCGACGCCGAGACCGGCGAGCAGCTCGTCGTCGATACCCACGACAGCGGCTTTCGCAAGCGTTTCGTGGCGGCCGCAGAAAAGCGCGAAGTTCAGTTGCTGGAAGCGCTCGCCCGCGCCGGTGTCGACACGCTCGAGCTGGCGACCGACGGTGACCTGATGGGCACGATCCTGCGTTTTGCTGACCTGCGCAAACAGCGCAGCCGCTTGGCGAACTGGAGTGGCAAGGCCGGGCGCGGAGGGGCGCCGGATCACCTCACTTCGTGGAAAGGCGCAGCCGCATGAATCCGGCCTTCACCTTCATCTGGCCCGAGATGCTGTGGGGCCTGATCGCCGTGCCGCTGCTCGTGCTGCTTTACGTGTGGCTGCTGCGCCGGCGCAAGAAAACCGCGATCCGCTTTGCGAATCTCACACTCGTGAAAGAAGCAATGGGCAAGGCCGCGGCGTGGCGCCGCCACCTGCCACCGGCCTTGCTGCTGGTAGCAGTGAGCGCGCTGTTGTTCGCAGCCGCACGGCCGGCTGCGATCATCAGCCTGCCGTCGCAGCAGGAAACCATCGTCCTGGCAATCGACGTGTCGCGCAGCATGCGCGCCGCCGACGTTCTGCCCGACCGCATCACGGCCGCCCAGGAAGCGGCCAAGGCCTTCGTCGCCGATCTGCCACGCAGTGTGCGCATCGCAGTCGTGCAATTTGCCGGCACCGCCGCGGTGGTACAGGCGCCCACGCTGAGCCGCGACGACGTGACCGCCGCGATCGACCGCTTCCAGTTGCAGCGTGGCACCGCGACCGGCAGCGGCATCGTGCTGTCGCTGGCCACGATCTTTCCCGAGGCCGGCATCGACCTCTCGCAGATCACCGGCCAGCGCAACATGCCGCCCGGCCCGAATGAAAAACCGCGGCCCGACTTCACCCCCGTGCAGCCGGGTTCCTACGGCTCGGCGGCCATCATCATGCTGACCGACGGCCAGCGCACGACCGGGCCCGACCCCCTGGAAGCCGCCAAGATGGCGGCCGACCGCGGCGTGCGTGTCTACACCGTGGGCGTGGGCACCAAAGACGGCGAGACCATCGGTTTCGAAGGCTGGTCGATGCGCGTTCGGCTCGACGAAGAAACCCTCAAGAGCGTGGCCACGATGACCCGCGCCGAATACTTCTACGCCGGCACGGCAGCCGACCTGAAGAAGGTCTACCAGTCGCTGAGCACGCGCCTCGTGGTCGAGAAAAAAGAGACCGAGGTCAGCGCGCTGTTCGCGGCCTTCGGTGCGCTGCTGGTGATGCTGGCGGCTGGCCTGTCGGTGTGGTGGTTCGGCAGGGTCGCGTAGCAGATCAATGCCCACCGGGCCGCAGGCAGAATGCGGCCCATGTCCATGCACTTCGATCTTGTCGACATGCGCCTGATGGTGCATGTGGCTGCCGCCAACAGCCTGACCAAGGGCG
>JBDTTU010000212.1:0-3063 GCA_039930465.1 Burkholderiales bacterium | reverse complement strand
CGGACTTCGTCGTGCAGCAACTTGCCACGAATATCTGGCTGCGCAAAGCGCCGCTGATCACGTGGTAGGACCGATCGCGGAAGCTCGAGATCTGAATTTCGACGTTGCGCGGCTCGAATGGCAGGTTTCGGGCGCTCCGTTTGCAGGAGTGACCGGCTGCTCAGGGTTGTGGAAAGACTTGCATAACGGCCACGAGCGCCCGTGGCGACAGGCGGCCTTGCCGTCGCCCGCGAGCGGCGGATGTGAGGTGCGCCAGCGTTGGGAAACCCTTGCGCAGTCAGGCCAGCAGAGCGACCTGGTCATCAGGCAGCGCGCGACGCAGAAAGACCTCGCACTCGTCGGCCGGCATCGGTCTGGCAATGAGATAGCCCTGGGCGATGTCACAACCCAGCGAACGCAGAAGGTCGTGCTGAGCCTGCGTCTCGACACCCTCGGCGACGACTTCGAGCCCCAGGCTGTTTGCAAGCTGGATGGTCGCCTTGCAGATCGCGACGTCACTGGCGTCACGTTCAATGTCCATCACGAACGAGCGGTCGAGCTTCAGTCGGTTCAGCGGCAGTTGCTTGAGGTGCATCATCGACGAATAGCCGGTGCCGAAGTCGTCGAGAGCCAGTGCCAGCCCAAGCGCACGCAGATCGCGCAGCCGCAATGCGGTGCGCACCGGGTCGCGCAGCGCGGTGCTTTCCGTCACTTCGAGCTCAAGAGCGTCGCCCTTCAGCGCGTGGCGCCGCAGCGCAGCCGCCACCGCGGCAACGAAACCGTCGGTTCGCAACTGCAGAGCCGAGACGTTTACTGCCACCCGCAACCGCGGGTCCAGCCGGGTGCGCCAGACGGCGATCTGCGCCAGCGCCTCTTCCAGTACCCACAGGCCGATTGCCTCGATCTGGCCGGTTTCCTCGGCGATCGGAATGAACTTCAGCGGCGGGATGAGGCCCAGCTCGGGATGGCGCCAGCGCACCAGCGCTTCCAGGCCCACGACACGTCCGCTGGAAAAATCCACTTGCGGCTGGTAGTGCAACAGCAGTTCGCCTCGCCCGGCGGCGTTGCGCAGGCCGTTTTCGATGGTGAGCCGCTCGGCGCTCGCCTGCTTCATCTCGCACGTGAAGAACTGGAAGTTGTTGCGGCCGGCGGCCTTTGCCTGGTACATCGCCGTGTCGGCGCACTTCATCAGCGCATTGGCGTCATTGCCGTCCGAAGGAAAGATGCCGATGCCGATGCTCGGGGTGGAATGCAACTCGTGCCCGGCCACTTGGTAGGGGCGCCCCAGTTCATTGATCAGTTTTGATGCAACTATTGAAGCGGCGCTCGCACCGCCGTCCGCTACACCCGTCAGCACGATAACGAACTCGTCACCACCCAGGCGCGCCACGATGTCGCTCTGGCGCACGATGGCCAGCAAGCGAGCACCGACCTCGACGAGCAGACCATCGCCCACCGGATGCCCCAACGTGTCGTTGATGGTCTTGAAGCGATCCATGTCGATGAACAGCATGGCCAACTCGGTGCCCTCGCGTCGCGCCGATGCCATGGCCTGCTCGAGTCGCGCCTGGAACAGCACTCGGTTGGGCAGCCGCGTCAACGCGTCGTGGTGGGCCAGGTGGTGGATCTGCGCCTCGGCGCGCTTGAGCTCGGAGAGTCCAATCGAATTGGCCATCACGTGCGAAACGTGACCGGTTGCGTCGCGCACGGTGGTAAAGACCATCCATACTGGAAACTCGCGCCCGTCCTTGGCACGTTCGATCAGTTCGCCTCGCCAAGTGCCCTCGCTGCGCAGGCCTGCGTCAATCGCTGCGAACTGTTCCGTCGTCATCGACGGCGACATCATCCCGGAGCCGGCGAGGCCGAGCGCCTCTTCCTGCTGATAGCCGGTGCGTCGAACGAAAGCCGGGTTGACTTCGACGATGCGATTCTTGCGGTCCATGATCGCGATGGCTTCGCCGCTGTACTCGAAGATCTTGGCCAGCAGTTCGGTGCGCAGGTGCGCCGCGCGGTTCAGCCCCATCGCACGCAGTAGCAGCCAGGTGCCGGCGATGCAGGCCGTCACCACGCTGATGCACAGCACGATCACCATTTGTGCTTGCGCACGCCATGCAGACATCTCCTCTCCGCTGCCTGGGCCGATGCCATACGCGCCCAGATCGACACCGACCAGCCCCTTGGCCAGATTAGACGGCCGGACAGTGGCAATCACCACGCCGCCGAAGGCACCGTCGGGCTGCCGGTATCGGCGACTGAAGGACAACATCCGTTCGCCTCTCGTCTCGTGCGTCAGGACCGGGCCGATGATGAGACCCGCATCTGGCCGGTTCCGCTGGACGCGGAACCACCCACCGTCAGAGAAGTCGATCGGCCTGCGACCCGTGATCGCCGGCGCGGTGATATCGACGCCAGTCGGATCGGTGACGAGTAGGCCATCCAGTTCTGGCCGCAGCGCAGCTTGATGATCGATCCGGCGTTGTGCCAGCCGCATGTCGAGCGCACCGGTTGCGGGCTGGGCTTCGAGTTCGGCGACGACAGCACGGAGCATCGTGTCGATCTTTTCGACGTCCGCCGAGGCGCTGCGTTTTATCGCCGAGGTGAGGTTCTGCGAGTTCAGCTCGGCGCTCTGTTCGTGTCGGATACGGCTCTGCCAGAGCGCATAAGGGCCGAGGGTGGCGCAGAGAAGCGTCGGCGCCAGCACACTGACAAGCACAAACGCCCATGCTTCGCGCCTCTCACGCAATTTCGGCATCCAGCGGTGCATGGGCATATCGAAGCATCCTGTGATCGGAAAACGCTGGCAGCGCGCTCGCAACAGTTCGTTGCTGTGGCGCTCAACGGGCTCAACACACTAGATCGGCAGACCGGCAGGGGACTTTAGTCACGGCAAGAACTCGTGGAGCATGGCCAGCCAAGCCACGCACGAATTCGCACGGTCCGTCGGGTTGTGCACGATCCCGCTTCCAACAGGCAGAGGCGGCACGTCGACGCAGCGGCACTAGCAACGCTCTTGATTGACGCAGTCCGCGTTAGGGCAAGACTGATCAAGTCCCCTGGCCCGGCGATTGCTGCATCGAAGCCTGA
>JBDTTU010000211.1:0-3154 GCA_039930465.1 Burkholderiales bacterium | reverse complement strand
AGGTTGACGATGCGCGGCGCCAGGCCCTTCGGGTGCAGGCTCACGCGCAGCACGTTGACCGGTGGCTGCAGCAGCTCGCGCGCGATGCCGATCTGCAGCAGCGCGCCGGCGGCGGCGTTGTGGAACACGAGGTTCCAGTGCCGGTCGACCGCGAGCGCAGGGAACGGCTCGTGCGCCTTCAAGATCTGTTCGACCGCCGCGCGCGCCACGGCCAGCGCCGGGTCGTCGAGTGGCCGTTCGACGTACATCGGCGCGAAGCCCGCGGCGGTGAGCAAGCGATTGCGTTCGCGCAAGGGCACTTCGAGCCGATTCGCCAGGCGCAGCACCATCTCGCGGCTCGGCATCGCACGGCCAGTCTCTACGAAACTCAGGTGGCGCGTCGAGACTTCGGCATCCACCGCCAGAGCGAGCTGGCTGAGGCGTCGCCGCTGGCGCCAGCCGCGCAACTGGGTGCCGAAGGTGAGCGAGGCCGAAGGGTTCATGCGCTGCACGATAGCGCAGGCGATGGTGGTATTCGATGACCTGTCGGGTAATGGCCGCTCGGCCGAGCCGGGCGCCTGCGTGGCTCGGCGGCGCACGCCTTCATTGCCGTGCAGGAGATCGCCGAGCTCGAGGTCATCGGTCTGCGCCGGGCTTGCGCTATCGTCGCTGCGTGACCCAACGATCGCCTGTTCCTGCCCCCGACCGCCAGCGCTTCGATCGCCTCGACGCGCTGCGCGCCGTGGCCATCGTGTGGATGGCCCTCTTTCATTTCTGCTTCGACCTGAATTACTACAGGTTCATCAGCCAGAGTTTCCAGACCGACCCGTTCTGGACCGGCCAGCGCACCTGCATCGTCAGCCTGTTCCTGTTCTGTGCCGGCTTCGGCCAGGCGATCGCGATGGAACAAGGCCAGGCCTGGCCGCGCTTCTGGCGCCGCTGGGCGCAGGTGGCGGGCTGTGCCGTGCTGGTCAGCTTCGGATCGTGGCTGATGTTTCGCAACCGCTTCATAAGCTTTGGCGTGTTGCACAGCATCGCGCTGATGCTGATCGTGCTGCGCCTGAGTGCCGGGGCCGGGCGCTGGTTGTGGCCGCTCGGGCTGATCGCGTTGCTGTTGCCACGTTTTGTGCATGACGCCTGGTTCGACACCCGCTGGACCAACTGGGTCGGTCTGGTCACGCACAAGCCAGTCACAGAAGACTTCGTGCCGGTGCTGCCTTGGTTGGGCGTGGTGTGGTGGGGGTTCGCGGCCGGGCAATGGGTGCTCGTGCATCGGCGCCGCTGGGTTACCGGCGTGCTGCCGGTGAGGCTGCAACCGCTCGCGGTGCTCGGCCGCTGGAGCCTGAGCTTCTACATGCTGCACCAGCCGGTGTTCATCGGCATATTGATGCTGGTGGCCGCGCTGCGCTGAGCTGAGCTTGTGGCCAGACCTCGTGGCCACCAAAGACGGGCACCTGATCGCCCGCCACGAACGTTGCCTCGTTCACGACCGCTGCGGCACCGCCGCTGAAGACCGCGCCCGGCGCTTACTTGGTCGCCGCGCTTGTGCGCAAGCGCAGCGCGGCAGCGTCGATCTGCAGCTTCAGCTCGGCGTAGCTGCGCGTCACCGGGTACTGCGGAAACTGCTTGGTGATGGCTTCCGGCGGGTGAATGAAGAAGCCGGCGTGCGCCGCGCCCAACATGCCGGTGTCGTTGTACGAATCACCGGCCGCGATCACCTGGAAGTTCAGCGCGCGCAGCGCGTTGACCGCGTGGCGTTTCTGGTCGGGTTGGCGCAACACGTGGCGGCGCACGAAGCCGGCGTCGTCGATCTCGAGCTTGTGGCACATCAACGTCGGCCACGCCAGCTGCTGCATCAGCGGCTGCGCGAACTCGTAGAAGGTGTCAGACAAGATGATCACCTGGTAGCGGCTGCGCAGGTCGTCGAGAAATTCGCGCGCGCCTTGCATCGGGCCCATGCCCTTGATCACGTTCTGGATGTCGGCGAGCTTGAGCTTGTGCTGCGCCAGCAGGCCGATGCGAAAGTTCATCAGCTTGTCGTAGTCGGGTTCGTCGCGGGTGGTGCGGGCGAGTTCGGGAATGCCGCTGCGCTTGGAGAATTCGATCCAGATCTCGGGCACGAGCACACCTTCGAGGTCGAGGCAGATCATTTGCATGGTGGCGGTCTCCGCAAGGCGCGTGGTTGAGGGCGGCGCGCATGGTACCCGACGCCACATCTGCCGGCCGGGGCGTCAGGGCACCGGTGGGTGCGGGCGGGTGTGCACACGCTCGGGCCGCACGCCGATGCCCAACAGGCGCGCCGGCAGGCGGCGCAGCATCGGCAGGCGCTGCAGCAGGCGCAGCGGCAGCGGCAACGTGGCGGGAGCCGCTGCGCCCGAAAGCACCGGCGCCAGCAGTTCGTTCTGCACCGCGATCTGCGCTTGTTGGGTGACCCGCGCCGGCCATTCGCGGCGCTTTTGCACCGCAGCGAGATCAGCGGTGTTCAAGCGCCGCTCGCGCAGCGCTTCGGCCAGCAAGTTCGATGCTGCTACCGCGTCCTGGATCGCGAGGTTGATGCCCACGCCACCGACCGGCGACATCGCGTGTGCCGCGTCGCCGATGCACAGCAGGCCGTCGCGGTACCAGCGTGGCAAGCGGCTGATCTGCACGCTGAGCAGCTTCACGTCGCCCCAGCCCGCGAGCGCCGGCAAGGCTGCTGCAAGAAACGGGGCGACCGTGGCGACGCGCTCGCGAAAGGCTTCGATGCCTTGCGCCTGCAAGGCGGGCAGCGTGCCTTTCGGAATGACGTAAGCGCATTGCCAGTACTCGTCGCGGTTCAGCGTGACCAGCATCGCACCGGGGCGGATGTAGCCACCGGTCTGCGAGCGGTCGTGCAGCCGGTCGCGTGCCAGGCTGAACCACAGCACGTCGATCGGCGCGCCGAGGTCGTCGCTGGCCAGGCCCGCGCTCTCGCGCAACGTGGTGTGGCGGCCGTCGGCTGCGACCACCAGGTCGGCGCGCACCGTGAAGCCGCCTTCGGTGGTCTGCACGTTCACGCCGACAACCGCAGTGCCTTCTTCGATCACGCCTGTCGCCTTCGCGCCCATGCGCAGTGAAAAATTGGGCAGCAGGCGGGCCTGGTCGGCGATGAAGTCGAGAAAGTCCCATTGCGGGATCAGCACCATGAACGGCCGCG
>JBDTTU010000210.1:0-3420 GCA_039930465.1 Burkholderiales bacterium | reverse complement strand
AGCGCGTGGTAGTGGATCTTCAGGCCGTTGGCCTGAACGAATTGTCCGGTTTCGATTTCGAGCGTCATGGGTGTTGAGTCGTGAAATTGAAGTAGCTGAGTGTCAAATCGGCGCCCAGTCGGTGCAAGACGAGAATGCTCACGGCCCTGCCAGCTTTGCTGACGCATCCGCGCTCAGCATGGGGACGCGAAACCTACGGGAAGCGCCACGTAGCTGTATTGCTCCAGGATGGAGGTCGGCCGGCCTCCGGACGGTGGTGGCCAGCGACCGGAACGGCGAGCGAGAGCGCGGACTGCCTGCCACTCGTTGGCGTCGCGGTAGGCCCAGCAATGCACCAGCCGCGTGAGACCCGAGCCGCTTGCCGCCGGCGTGATCCACGCACCCACCAAAGGAGAAAGCGTCTGGCGCCATTCAATGACCGACGACCAGCGGTCGACGAGATCTGGAATGGCGGAGGTCGGGTAGGTGTAGATCCGAAACTCGTCGAATCCGCCGGGGTCCCGTGGCCGCAGCGGCGGAGAGAAAGGCAGAGGCTCGAGCAGTTCGCTGGAAAAGCCGACGCAGACGTCCGCCGGGGGCATCGGACCTTGTACCGCGGAGGCATGCAGTTGCGCACGCTGGGTGGCTCCTCGATATCGCCACAGGTGGATCAGCCGGTTCAGGGGCCCAGCGTCCGCAGTCCACGCACCGGCCAATCCGTCGCCGTCGTCACCCGGCAGCCTGGGCGCGGCTTGCAGTGCCTGAATCGCCGCGTCGAGCCCGCCGACGCGAGCCTGCCAGGTGCACAGTTCCAGCAACTCGCCGGCGCTCATGCAAGCATCAGCGCGAGCCAGTCGCAGACCAGAGCCGGCCGTTCGCTGCCTTCGAGTTCAAAGATGCACTCGCGCTCGATCAACGTGCCCTTGGAGGTCTCTCGCGCCGCCTTGACCTTCATCACCAGACGCACCCGCGAATCGATTGGCACGACCGACGTGAAGCGAACGCGATCGAACCCGTAGTTCAGAACGCTATGGTGGTTGCACACCCGCATCAACTGCGGCGTCAGGCCAGGGATCAGCGCCAGCAGCAGGAGCCCATGCGCGATGACCTTGCCGCCGGGCAATTCCCGGGCCGCTCGCTCGTGGTCGAAGTGATACCAGTTCAGGTCATGGGTGGCGCGCCCGAAGCCTTCAATCAGCCCCCGGTCTACGTTGACCCACTCCGTAGGGCCAGCGGACTGGCCCACGTGATCGCGCAGGTCACGCAAGGTATCGACTTCAATCATGGTCCGGAGTTTCGGGCGGCGCAAACGGTGCCGGCAAGCCACAAAAACTCACAGCAGCACCAGCAAACCAGCGGTGCAAATAGCACAACGCAAGATTAAAGTCCGACCGACTCGAAAGGAAGCCGTGGCCAAACCCCATCACGCCTTGCTTGACGCCGCATCTGCGCGAGTGCCACGGGCAAGCTTCTCCCAAGCCGACCTCATAAACGCACCAATGAACCTTGGGAGCTGGACCGCGGGATGTACAAACGCCGCAGCGAAGTCGAGCGACTGTTTCGACGTCTCAACGACTGCTGCCGCATCTTCTTTCGGTTCGAGAAGGCCGAGGTGATGTTCCTCGGCTTCGTCAGCCCTGCGCCAAAGCCGCCGGAATTCGCTTGTGTTGAAAGGACCTGACGGTGCGCCTGTGCCAGTGGTCAGCCGTGCTCGAAGGCATTCCGCTGCGCGTTGTGGGGCCGGGGTCGCGTCAACTGGCGGTGTTCCGGGTCGGTGAAGAGGTCTACGTGACCGATGCCGCGTGCACGCACGGCCGGGCCTGGCTGACTGAAGGAGCTCAGCAGGGCCACCGCGTGCAGTGCCCGCTGCATGGCGGCGCCTTCGACATCCGCACGGGGGCTGGCGTGTCACCACCGTGCACTGTCGCACTCCGAACCTATCCCGCCTGCGTCGCAGCGGGCTTCGTGAACCTTGCCGCAGAGCCGGCGCAGACCAAGTGAGCTTGCAATCCTCCTCACAATTGCGGGCAGTCTCCCGTGCGCTGCGTTGCGCTGGCGCGAGCGGCCAGCCGATCCCGCCAGCCCCGAGGCCACCAGGCCGATGTCTTTCATCGCCATCACCGAGTACCCGCGCTAGATAGGGCGGCCCGGCCCACACGCGGCGGACTGAATTGCCAATTTCGCTGGCCGCTGCGGTCATGGTCTTGGAACGCGCGGGCCCCTAGAGTCGACCCCGCCGCGATATCAAGTAGAACGATCCGCATGTCCACCCCCACGCCCCCACTCGCCTCCGGTCCGTCGACCGTGCTCGAACTTGCATTGCGGCTGAAGTCGCGGCATGACGAGGCCCACGGCATCGTCGCGTTCGAGTTGATCGACCCGGCCGGCGCGGCGCTGCCGCCGTTCGAAGCGGGCAGCCACCTGCTGGTGGAATGCGCGCCCGGCGTGGTGCGCTCGTACTCGCTTTGCAACGCGCCGTCCCAGCGCTCGGCTTACCTGATCGGCGTGCTGCGCGAGCCGCAGTCGCGCGGCGGCTCGGCAGCGGTCCACGAGCGTTGGCAGGTCGGCCAGACGGTGCGCGTCTCGCGCCCGCGCAATCACTTCCCGCTGGCAGACGAAAACGGCCGCGTGTTGTTGTTGGCCGGCGGCATCGGCATCACGCCGCTGCTGGCGATGGCCGAGCAACTCAGCGCGCAGGGTCGGCCGTTCGAGCTGCACTACGGGACACGCACAGCCGCGCATGCCGCGTTCGGCGAACGGCTGCGACGCGCACCGTTCGCGGACTCCGTCCACATCCACCATGACGACGGCCCGCCCGAGCAAGCGTTCGACGCCGCCCATGTGATCGGCGCGCCCGGCGCTGGCGATCACCTGTACGCCTGCGGGCCGGCCGGTTACCTCGCGCACGTGATGCAGACGGCCGAAGCCTTGGGCTGGCCTGCCGGGCAACTGCACCAGGAACTGTTCCAGGCCAGCGGCGAGCTCGTCGTGGCGGGCGACGCGCCGTTCGAAATCGTCGTGGCCAACCGTGGCGTCACGGTGCAGGTGTCGGCCGGCGAGACGGCGCTGAAGGCACTCACGCGCGCCGGCATCGACGTCATGTGGTCTTGCGAGCAAGGCGTGTGCGGCAGTTGCATCACCGCCGTGGTCGAAGGTCGACCGGACCATCGGGACCAATACCTCACCGAAGCCGACCGGGCTCGCAACGACTGCTTCACGCCCTGCTGTTCCCGCTCGCTCACACCTCGACTCGTGGTCGAAATCTGAAACGCCGCACCGACACCCATCATCCAAGGAAGCCGAACATGTCAAACGTCGAAGCCCCCGAGGCGACAGCCTTCCATATGACCGTCGATGGCCGCTCGCTGGCTGCGGCCGCCACGCAGGGCGTCATCAACCCGGCCACGGAAGAGGTGTTCGCGCAGGCGCCGATCGCCACGC
>JBDTTU010000209.1:0-3452 GCA_039930465.1 Burkholderiales bacterium | reverse complement strand
ATGTCGGCCGCACCTTCATCATGCCGGGGCAGGGCGTGCGCAAGAAATCGGTGCGCCAGAAGCTCAATGCGATCGGCGTCGAGTTCAAGGGCCGAAACGTGTTGCTGGTCGACGATTCGATCGTTCGTGGCAACACCTCGAAAGAGATCGTGCAAATGGCGCGCGAGGCCGGCGCGCGCAAGGTCTACATGGCCTCGGCCGCGCCGCCGGTGCGTTACCCCAACGTCTATGGCATCGACATGCCGACGAGCGAAGAGCTGATCGCGCACAACCGCAGCATCGAAGAGATTCGCGAATTCATCGGCGCCGATGCGCTGATCTACCAGGACGTGAACGCGATGAAGCGGGTGGTCGGGGCGCTCAACCCTGCGGTGAAGAGCTTTGAGGCCTCGTGCTTCGACGGGGTGTACATCACCGGCGACGTGAGCGCAGCGGAATTCGATGCGATGGCCGCGCAACGTCTGTCACAAGCCAGCGAAGAAGAGAGCGACGATCGTTCGCGCCTCGCATTGCAAAGCGCTACGGAGCTGGGTTGATGAACGACAAGAAAATACCGCGAGTGAAACTGCCGGCCGATGCGCGGCTCGACACGCTGGCTGTGCGCGAAGGCCTGCCGCCGAGCGCGTGGAACGAGAACTCCGAGGCGCTGTTCCTGACCAGCAGCTTCGTGCAGCCCGATGCGGCCACAGCCGCGGCGCGTTTCGCCAACGAAGAAGAAGCCTTTATCTATTCGCGCTTCACCAACCCGACGGTGATGATGATGGAGCGCCGGCTCGCAGCGCTCGAAGGCGCCGAGGCCTGCATCGCCACGTCGAGCGGGATGAGTGCGATCCTGCTGCTGGGCATGGGTTTGCTGAAAGCCGGCGACCACGTGATCTGCTCGCGCAGCGTGTTCGGCTCGACGATCATGTTGTTCGGGCGCGAGTTCGCCAAGTTCGGCGTCGAGACCACGTTCGTGTCGCAAACCGATCCGCGCGAGTGGCAGAAAGCCGTCAAGGCGAACACCAAGCTGTTGTTCGCCGAGTCGCCGACGAACCCGCTGACCGAGGTCTGCGACATCCGAGCGCTCTCGGTGATCGCGAAGAACGCTGGCGCCTGGCTTGCGGTCGACAACTGTTTCTGCTCGCCCGCGTTGCAGCGGCCGATCGAATACGGCGCCGACATCGTCATTCACTCGGGAACCAAGTACCTCGACGGGCAGGGCCGTGTGATCGCGGGTGCCTTGTGCGCCACCGAGCAACTTGTGAACGACAGGTTCGTGCCGGTGATGCGCAGCGCCGGCATGTCGCTCTCGCCGTTCAACGCGTGGGTGGTGTTGAAGGGGCTTGAGACCTTGTCGATCCGCATGCAGGCGCAGAGCTCGCGGGCGCTGACGCTGGCGGCCTGGCTGGAAACGCAGCCGCAGGTCGAGCGTGTGTACTACCCGGGCCTGAAGTCGCATCCGCAGCACGAGCTGGCGATGGCGCAACAGTCGGGCAGTGGCGGCGCGGTGGTGTCGTTCGTCGTCAAGTCGCGGGCTGCCGAAGGCGTGGCGCTGGCACGCAAGAACGCGTTCCATGTCATCGATCAGACGCAGGTCTGCTCGATCACAGCGAACCTGGGCGACACCAAGACCACGATCACGCATCCGGCGAGCACGTCGCACGGGCGGCTCACCGAAGATCAGCGTCTGGCCGCAGGCATTACGCAGGGAATGATCCGCGTGGCGGTCGGCCTGGACGCCGTGGAAGACATCAAAGCCGATCTGCTGCGCGGCCTCGGCACACTTTGAACATGACCACCAAAGTACGAACCCGCATCGCACCGTCGCCGACTGGTTTTCTGCACCTGGGCACGGCGCGCACTGCGTTGTTCTCTTGGGCTTACGCGCGCCACTTCGGTGGCGAGTTCGTGCTGCGCATCGAAGACACCGACGTTGTGCGCTCGACGCAAGATTCCGTCGATCAGATCCTGGCGTCGATGAACTGGCTCGGCCTAGGCTACGACGAAGGGCCGATCTACCAGATGCAGCGGCTCGAGAGATACAACGCCGTGATTGCGCAGATGCTGGTGGCCGGCACGGCCTACAAGTGCTACTGCACGCCGCAAGAACTCGATGAGATGCGCGAAGCGCAGCGTGCCCGCGGCAAGAAGACACACTACGACGGCCGCTGGCGGCCCGAGCCGGGCAAGGTGTTGCCCGCGGTGCCGGGCGGCGTGCAACCGGTGGTGCGTTTCCGCAATCCGCCGGATGGCGACGTGACCTGGAACGATCTGGTGAAGGGCCCGATCACGATCAACAACCGCGAGATCGACGACCTCATCATCGTGCGCCCCGACGGTGTGCCCACCTACAACTTCTGCGTCGTCGTCGACGACTGGGACATGCGCATCAGCCACGTGTTTAGAGGCGACGAGCATGTCAACAACACACCTTGGCAGATCAACATCTTCAATGCGCTCGGCGCGCCGCTGCCGCTGTTCGGCCACGTGCCGGTGATCCTCGGTGACGACGGGCAGAAGCTCTCGAAGCGGCGCGGCGCGGTGAGCGTCACCGCGTACGAAGAGAACGGCTACCTGCCCGAGGCGATGCTCAACTACCTCGCGCGCCTGGGCTGGAGCCACGGTGACGAAGAGCTCTTCAGCCGCGAGCAACTGGTGCAGTGGTTCGACGGCGAGCACCTTTCGAAGAGCCCCGCACAGTGGGACCCTGCCAAGCTCGGATGGGTCAATGCGCACTACATCAAGCAGATCGATGAAGAGCGCCTCGCACAGCTCGTCGAGCGGCAGTTGAAGCGCCGTGGCATCGAAGCTGCGCAGCCCGCTCACCTGAAGCGCTTGTGCGCGCTCTTCAAAGATCGCTGTGCCACGACGGTCGAGCTGGCGGACTGGGTCAGCATGTACTTTGTCGACGTGCAAGCATCGGCCGAAGACCTCGCCGCGCACGTCGCCGACGCGGTGCGGCCTGCGCTCGCGACCTTGCGTGACAAGCTCGCGTCAGCGGAGTGGAGTCGTGCCGGCATCGCCCAGGCGATCAAGGAAACGCTGTCCGCACACGGTCTGAAAATGCCGCTGCTGGCGCACGCCGCGCGTGTCCTTGTGTGCGGTCGGGCACAGACCCCGTCGCTCGATGCGGTGCTTGAGCTGTTCACACGCGAGACCGTGCTTCTGCGTTTGCAGAGGGCCTGAAAAGCTGGCTATAATCGCAATCTCGCTTGAAACTGCGATGGCTGAACCGGATGAATGTTTTTGCTTGAACTCAGTGGGTAACTCCAGGTGGTTCGTGCAAGAGAAATCGGGGGTATAGCTCAGCTGGGAGAGCGCTTGCATGGCATGCAAGAGGTCAGCGGTTCGATCCCGCTTACCTCCACCACATGGCCGGGTCAGCACAGCGCAGTTCAAGTAGCGAAGAAGTTTTAAGTCCCCTTCGTCTAGAGGCCTAGGACACCACCCTTTCACGGTGATTACAGGGG
>JBDTTU010000208.1:0-3651 GCA_039930465.1 Burkholderiales bacterium | reverse complement strand
GTTCTCGCAGAGTTTCCACTTATCGCTGTGTTCGGTTTTGCGGCGCCACCTCTGAATGGCGCGGCCCACGTCGTCCACGTCCGTCACCATGAAGTTGACGTGGTGCAGGCGATCGAATTCCGCCCGTGCCACCGCGAAGGAATGGTGGTAGGGGTTGGGGAAGCAGCGCAGGAACCACGTGTGGGTGCCGAACTGGTCGGACAGCCGGAAGTTGAGCTTGTCCAGCAGCGTGGCAAGCACGGCCTCGGGATGGCGCATGCCGACGACCACGTGGCCCAGGCGTTCAATCTTGGCAACGGTCGGTTGCCACTCACCGCACGACTCCATCTGCGCATAGAACTCGAACAGCAACCCGCAATCCGGAAAACGGAATCGCAGGGTCGGGCCTTGGCGCAGCGTCTGGCATTCCTGCGGCGCCGCCCAGACGGGCTGGTAGCCGAGCTCGGTGAGCCATCCGTGCGCAAGCTCCAGGTCCTGCGCGGACTCGAGCTGGAAGGCCATGCGCTTCAAGCCGGGCTGGGCGGCCTTGTACAGCACGAAGTCGTGGTGATCCGTGCCGCAACGCAGGAACGCGATCTCATCGCCGTCCCGCTCTTGCAGGGTGAGGCCGACCAGGTCGCGGTAGAACGCGATCGAACGATCGAGGTCGGTGACGGCGAGCGCCACGTAACCAGGTTTGCGGTAGCGGAACGGAACGGGGATGGGCGAGGCGGCAGGCGTGGACATGGTGATGAGGCGGTGTGTGAGCCGGCCGCGTATTGAATCCAGAGCACGAACAGCGCGAGCAACGTTCAGACCTGAAAGTGTGAGGTCGCAACCTCGTTGCCGCAATGCAGATTAAGTCTGGAGCCTGTGCCTAAAGGTCACAGGCTCTCCCCGAACGCGATGCGTGCTTTCACTGCAGCTGCGCGCTTTCAAGGAATGGAGCGGACCGAAGCCACCGGCAGCGTGTTCACCGAGCCGCGCGGAGGCGGCGCGGCCGTACTCTCCACAGCGAAGGGTTCGTGATGCGTCCCGGCGCTGCACGCTCCTCGACTCGGCCGCCGGGCGCGCGGGGCGCAGTCAGGCCGGCGCGCCGAGCTTGCCGGCATCCACGGCGGGATCGCGCAGCCGGTCCAAGTCGGGGCGCCCGCCGGCCGCTATCAACCGTTTGAGGGCCATGAATTCGCGCGCATTGTTGATGCAGCTCGCTCCCACAATGCGCCCGTCTCGCAGTTGCACGATGCTGGCCTTGCCAGAGTTCAGGTCGCCCCGTATCACTTCTTGGTTGCCTCCCGCCAAGCCTGCGACTTGTATCTTCAGGTCGTATTGGTCCGTCCAGTACCACGGAACCTCGGCGTAGGGCGGGGTCGACGGATCGATCAGGGCACGCGCGGCAGTGGCCGATTGCTTGTTCGCGTTCGACCAGGTCTCGATGCGTTCGAAGCGGCCACTGACCGGATTGCGCTGGCGCGTGACGTCGCCGATGGCGAGGACATCTGGACATGTGGTGCGGCCATGCCCGTCCACGAAAATGCCGTCATCCGCCGCGATACCCGCCTCGCGCGCCAGAGTGTCGTTGGCCAGCACGCCGATGCCCACGACCACGAGGTCCGTGCGCAGCGTGCTGCCATCGCTCAGGCGAAGCTGCTCGCCATCGAACGACGAGATCGTGCAATCCAGCCGGAGATCGACACCGTGGGTCCGATGGGTCAGCTCGACCAGTTCGGCCAGCGTCGAGGGCGCACAGCGATTGAGCACGCGCGGCGTGGCCTCGACCAACGTGACATTCGTGCCCTTGGCGCGGGCCGTCGCAGCCAGCTCGAGTCCGATCACGCCACCGCCAACGACGGTCAACGCGGCTCCGGGGACCAGCCGGTCGCGGATCTGCCGCGCATCGGCCAGCGTGCGAAGCGTCAGCACCGGCGCTGGCCCGCTGGCGAGCGCCGGCAATGTGCGGGGCGAGGCACCGGTTGCGAAGACAAGCGTTCCCCATGAAAGCTGGCGGCCATCGGCCAACGTCACCTGTCGGCCTTGGAGATCGAGCGAAACTGCACGGGCGTTTCGAATCCACTCCACGTCTTTCGCCATCCGGAGGTCCAGACGAATTTTCTCCTCGTCGCCGTCGCGCTGAAATTCCTTCGACAGCGGCGGACGATCGTAAGGCGCCTCGTCCTCTTCCGTGACGACGCAGATCTGCCCGCTCCAGCCTTGGGAGCGCAGCGTTCCGACGAACGATACGGCGGCGAGCCCGCCGCCCAGCACCAGTACGGGCTCCTTGATAGGTAAGGTCATCTCGAATGTTCCCCGCTCACACCAGGCGGCACGACACGCTACCCAGCGCGCCGATATTCGCGCTGATCATGTCACCAGCGACGACTGGCACCATGGGGCCCAGCGCGCCCGACAGGATGACCTCGCCCGCGCGCAGCGGCTGCCTGCGCTCTCCCATGGTCTGGGCGAGCCAATAGGCGGCGCGCAGAGGGTGGCCCAGGCATGCCGCGCCGGCGCCGACCGATGCGGCCGCGCCGTTGCGGGTCATCAGCATGCCGAGTTCGCCGAGGGACAGGGATCCAATGGCCACCGGCTGGTCGCCGAGCACGTAGAGGCTGCTTGAGGCGTTGTCCGCGACGGTGTCGACAAAGCCGATCTTCCAGTCCGCGATGGCGCTGTCGACGATCTCGAGAGCTGGGAGCGCGTAGGCGACGCAGCGCAGGAATTCGGCCCAGGTGGGACGCTCGCCTGTCAGATCGGCGCCTATGACGAAGGCCACCTCGGCTTCGATCTTGGGCTGCATCAGCCGCGCGGTCGGGATATCCTGACCATCGAGATACTCCATGTTGTCGAACAGCACGCCGAAGTCCGGCTGGTCGACCCCGAGCTGGGCTTGCACGACCTTGGATGTCAGCCCGACCTTCTTGCCCACAATGCGCATGCCCGAGGCCACGGCGGCCTGGACGTTGATCTCCGCGATGGCGTAGGCGGCATCAGCGCTCGCGATGCCGTAGGTGGCAGAGATCGGTGCGATGGGCCGCCGGGCGGCGCGCGCCTCGCGAAGGGCGAGCGCGGCGTCGCGAATGGCAGAGTCGGTGGTAGTGGTCACTTTGGCGATCTCCAGTCAGTTTGCCGAGAGCGAATTGCCCGAGCGAGCCAGGTCCAGCGCCACATCGACGATCATGTCTTCCTGTCCGCCGACCATTTTGCGGCGGCCCAGTTCCACCAAGATGTCGACCGTTTTCAATCCATATTTTTTCGATGCCACCTCGGCATGCCGCAGGAAGCTGCTGTACACGCCGGCATAGCCGAGAGCGAGTGTCTCGCGATCGACACGCACCGGACGGTCCTGCAGCGGGCGCACGATGTCATCGGCGGCGTCCATCAGCTTGTACAGGTCGGTCCCGTGGCTCCAGCCCATACGGGCCGCCGCAGCGATGAATACTTCGAGTGGCGCGTTGCCGGCGCCGGCACCCATGCCGGCCAAGCTGGCGTCCACACGATCGCAGCCTTCTTCGACGGCAACGATGCTGTTGGCCACGCCCAGGCTCAGGTTGTGGTGGGCATGCATACCGGTTTGCGTTTCCGGCTTCAGCACGTCCTTGAACGCACGGAAGCGGTCGCGGACCTCGTTCATGTTGAGTGCGCCGCCGGAGTCCACCACGTAGCAGCAGGTGG
>JBDTTU010000207.1:0-3663 GCA_039930465.1 Burkholderiales bacterium | reverse complement strand
GGCCGGCCCACATGTAGGTGAAGATCAGGGCCCAGAAGTGCACGATCGACAGCCGGTACGAATACACCGGGCGCTCGGCCTGCTTGGGAATGAAGTAATACATCATTCCGAGGAAACCGGCCGTCAGGAAGAAGCCGACTGCGTTGTGGCCGTACCACCACTGCACCATCGCGTCTTGCACACCAGCGTAGGCCGAGTAACTCTTGGTCAGGCTCACCGGAATCACCGCGCTGTTGACGATGTGCAGCAATGCCACCGCGAGAATGAAGCTGCCAAAAAACCAGTTCGCGACGTAGATGTGGCGCACCTTTCGGATGCCGATGGTGCCGAAGAAGACGACTGCATAGGCCACCCATACGATCGCGATCAGGATGTCGATCGGCCATTCGAGTTCGGCGTATTCCTTGGCCTGTGTGAGGCCCATCGGCAGTGTGATGACGGCCGACACGATCACCAGCTGCCAGCCCCAGAACACGAAGGCCGCGAGGCGCGGCATGAAGAGCGCGACCTGCGAAGTGCGCTGCACCACGTAGAGGCTGCTGGCCATCAGCGCGCAGCCGCCGAACGCGAAGATCACCGCGTTGGTGTGCAGCGGCCGCAGCCGCCCGTAGCTGAGCCAGGCAATGCCGAAATTGAGTTCTGGCCAGGTGAGCTGCGCGGCGATCACCACCCCGACCAGCATGCCGACCACGCCCCACAGCACGGCTGCGAGCGTGAACAGGCGCACCACGCCATCGTCGTAGACAGCGTGTGCGGAAGATCTCGGGTCGGGCATGTTGAAACTCCTTCTGGGCCGGTCAGACGGCATGCGGAAGTTTCAAGCCGCGTCACGGTCCGGCGTTTGATCGGTGTCAAGCTTCGGTGAGTCTTCGAGCAAGATGCGTTCGCCTTCGCGCTCGAGATCGTCGAACTGGCCTGCGCCGAGCGCCCAGCGGAACAAGCCCATCAACGCGAACACGAGCAGCACCGACATCGGCACCAGCAGGTAGAGGATGTCCATGGGCTTCAGCGCGCGATGCGCATCGCGTTGAGCACCACGACCAGCGAACTCACTGCCATGCCCAGGCCCGCGGCCCAGGGCGGGAACAGGCCGAACAGCGCGAGCGGCACGCAGGTGAGGTTGTAGGCCAGTGCCCAGCCGAGGTTCTGGCGCACCACGCGCATCGCCAGGCGTGCGGTGTCGCGCGCGAACAGCACGTCGGAAAGCCGGCCCGACATCAAAATGAAGTCGGCCTTCGAGCGTGTGATGGCGGTGCCCTGCGCAAAAGCGAACGAGACGTCGGCGCGCGCAATCACGGGTGCATCGTTGAGGCCGTCGCCAACCATGCCGACGCGGTGCCCGCCCCGCTGCGCTGCCGCCATGCGCGCGAGCTTGCGCTCGGGGCTGGCGTGGCCTTCGGCGTCGCTGAGGCCCAAGCGCTCGGCCACGCGTTGCACACGAGCCGGCGCATCTCCCGACAGCAGCGCCAGGCCCAGGCCGGCAGCGCGCAGTTGCTCGACCGTCTCGGCCGCGTCGGCGCGCAGCGCTTCGTCGAACTCGAAGCAAGCGAGCGCACCGCGCTCGTCGCCGAACCAGACCTGCGCGCCGCTGTCGCCCGGCAGCGCGGGCGACGATGCATCGACCCATTCGCGGGCGCCGAGCCGGACCATGCGCTCCCCGGGCGCCATGCCCTGCAGGCCGGAGCCCGCGGTCTCGGTCACGTCACGCCAAGGCGTTCGCGCCTCACCGATGGGCTGGGCAGCGAGTGCGCGCGACAGGGGGTGCGAAGAAAACGCGGCGAGTGCGGCGGCCTGCGCCAGCACGGCCTCGGCATCGAGCCCGGCGCGCCGTGCAGCGGGCAGCACATGCACTTCGCGCAACTCGAGCCGGTCTTCGGTCAGTGTGCCGGTCTTGTCGAGATAGAGGCATTGCAGGCGCGCCAGCGCTTCGAGCGCATCGAGCCGCTGCACCAGCACGCCGCGCCGCGCCAGCGTGCCAGCGGCGGCCAGCAAGGCCGAAGGCGCGGCCAGCGAGAGCGCGCACGGGCAGGTGACGATCAATACCGACACCATCACCCAGACCGCACGCGCCGGGTCGATGAACGACCAGACGCCGCCCGCGGCGGCGGCGAGCAGCAGCACGCCCCACAGGAACGGCACGGCCACGCGGTCGGCGGCCCGCACCAGTGCGGGGCGCTGGGTGAGCGCGCTGCGCATCAGCGCCACCACCGCCTCGTAGCGTGTGTCGGCACCGAGCCGCTCGACCCGCAACGTGAGCGGCGCGCCGAGGTTCAGGCTGCCGGCGATCACCGCGTCGCCGGGTTGTTTGGGTACCGGGCGCGACTCGCCGGTCAGCAAGGCCTCGTCGGCATGGCTGCTGCCTTCGGTCACACGGCCGTCGGCAGGGAAGGCTTCGCCGACCGCCACGCGCACGAGATCGCCGACGCGCAGGCTGCGCAAGGCCACCATCGTGACGCCGCCGTCGGCCTCGATGCGCTGCACCGCCTGCGGCTGGCGTGCCAGCGCCGCTTCCAGCGACGCCGCCACCCGCGTCTGCGCCCGCAGCGCCAGCGTGCGCCCGGCGAGCAGGAAACACACGAACATCGTCAGCGAGTCGAAGTAGACCTCGTGGCCGAAGCCGGCGTCGGGCGCAAAAGTGGCGACCGAACTGACGACGAAGGTGACCGCGATGCCGATGGCCACCGGCAGGTCCATGCGCACCTGGCCCTGCCGCAGACCTTGCCCCGCCTCACGAAAGATCGGCGCGGCCGAGAACAGCACGACCGGCAGGCTCAGCAGCCAGCTGGCCCATTGCAGCAGGCGCAGCAGGTCGGGTGCCAACGTGCCGGGCGCCGCCACGTAGGCGGGCGCCGCGTACATCATCACCTGCATCATGCAGAAGGCGGCGGCGAAGAGGCGCCAGAGCGCGTCGCGCCACGCGCGCTGGCGCAACGCGCGGGCGGGTTCCGCCAGGTCGGGCGCGGCGGCATAACCGGCACGGCCCACGGCGGCCACGATCAGCGAAGGCCTGGTGAGCGCAGCGTGCCAGCGCACGCTGGCTCGGCGGGTGGCGTAGTTGACGTTGGCGCCGAGCACGCCGGGCTCGACGCGCAGCACAGTTTCGATCACGTCGGCGCAGGCGGCGCAGTACAGGCCGGTCAGCGCGAAGTGCGACTCGGCAACACGCTGCCCGGCAGCGTCTTGTTGCCACGAGGTGAAGCCGGCCTGCTCGACCGGGTCGTCGATCACCGGCCCGGGGCTGGCGGGGTGGAGCGCGAAGTCCGGGTGCATCCCGGCAGGCTAACCCGGAGCGCGGCGCGCGGGAATGACACAGATCAACCGATCTCGCGAGCGGCCAGGGGGAGGTTCGCTGCGAGAGCGTGAAACATGACGTAGGAGAGAACCCCTTGCGGATTGACCAGCAGCGGCGTAACACTACGAACCATGCCGATTGCGGCACTGCCGCAGCACCAGAAACCGAAAAGTCGCCTCCCGAGCCCGCCATGGACAACGACCCCGTCAAGAAGCCGTTCTACCGATCGCTCTATTTCCAGGTCATCACCGCGATCGTGATCGGGGTGTTGCTCGGGCATTTCTTCCCGCAGACCGGCGAGGCCATGAAACCACTGGGCGACGGTTTCATCAAGCTGATCAAGATGATCATCGCGCCGATCATCTTCTGCA
>JBDTTU010000206.1:0-3715 GCA_039930465.1 Burkholderiales bacterium | reverse complement strand
ATGGTCGAGGCACCCTGGCTGCGCGAACGGTTGAACTGCGCCAGGCCGGCCCGCAACACGCCCTTGATGTCCACGCCGCTGTGTTGATAGAAGCGCGCGTCCTCCGAAGCGAGCACTGCCTCCTGCATCACTTTCGGGATCTGCGCCAGCGGCGTGAAGGTGCGCCGCTCTTCGCCGTACTCACCAAGCTGCACGCCGTCGGCAGAGAAGATGCGCATCGGCAGCTTCGGGCGGTAGTCCATCAGCCCGCTGATCTCGGGCAGGTTGGGGTAGGCCACCGCGAGCGCAATGCCGACCAGCAGCAGCACCGAAAACACCGCCGCCGCCGCCAGCCCCAGCAACCAGAAAGCGCTTCGCGTCAGCCAGCGGGCCCAGGTCGGAAGGGCCGAAGATGCATCGGCGGGCCGCTCGGCCGCGCGCTCGGATTCGCTCATGAGACTCCAACGATTGACGACCGCATTATAGAAACGGCACCGCAGACCGATAGTGATGCAACGTGGGCTGTGCGGTGCCCATGAGGGTGCCCGAAGCAAGTTTGCAGGGTTGTCCCCGAGTGCTTGTTTGAACCCCGTGCCACGTGTGAGTTTTGCAACGAGATCAGGGCTGCGAATCCGGAAAATGCTTTGAGACTCAAGGGCTTTACTGCTAGCATTGAAGTAACTTATTAACAATCCAGCACGCTAAGTTGACCGCTGGGGGAAAGGCGTCGTGAGCTTTCTAGACACGTTGTTGGGTCGCAAGCATCCACCGATGATCGGCCTGGATATCAGCTCGTCCAGCGTCAAGCTCGTTGAGCTCGCGCAGACCGCCACCGGTGAATACGTGTTGGAGCGTTTCGGGGTTGAAAGCTTCGAAAAGGGCTGGATCGCCGACGGCCAGATCGAAAAATTCGACGAAGTGGCCGAAGCCGTCAAGCGTGTCGTCTCCAAGAGTGGCACCCGGACCCGCCAGGTCGTGATGGCGATGCCGCAGTCGGCGGTCATCACCAAGAAGATCATGCTGCCGGCCGGCCTGCGCGAGGAAGAACTCGAGTTGCAGGTCGAGACCGAAGCCAACCAGTACATCCCTTTTTCGCTCGACGAGGTGAGCCTCGATTTCTGCGTCATCGGCCCCAGCGCCACATCGGTGGGCGATGTGGAAGTGCTCATCGCCGCATCCCGCAAAGACCGCGTGCAGGACCGCCAGGGCCTGGCGGAAGCCGCTGGCTTGAAGCCGGCCGTGCTCGACATCGAATCGCACGCTTCCCGCCTGGCCATGAGCCGTATCGTTTCCGGGCTGCCGAACGAGGGCAAGGATGCGCTGGTGGCGCTGTTCGAGATCGGCGCCGACACCACCAGCCTGAAGGTGCTGCGCGACGACGAAATGCTCTATGACCGCGATCAGGCCTTCGGTGGTTCGCAGCTCACGCAGCTGATCTCGCGACAGTACGGCTTCTCGTATGAAGAAGCCGAGCAGAAGAAGCTCGCTGCCGACCTGCCCGACGACTACGAAACCTCCTTGCTCGCGCCCTTCGTCGACAGTCTCTCGCAGGAAATCGGCCGCGCGCTGCAGTACTTCTTTACCAGCACGCCACACCACAAGGTTCACTACGTGATGCTTGCCGGCGGCACGGCCACGCTGCCGGGCTTGAAGGATCGCGTGACCGAGCTGACGGGCTTTGCCTCGATGGTGGTCAACCCGTTCGAGAACATGAAGCTGGGTTCGGCCGTTCGCGAGAGCAAGCTGCGCCGCGAGGCCCCGTCGTATCTCACGGCCTGTGGCCTGGCCATGCGGAGGTTCGTGCAGTGATCCTGATCAACCTGCTCCCGCACCGGGAGGAGCGCCGCAAGCGCCGCAAGATCGCCTTCTTCGCCGGCTTGGGTGTGGCCGCGATTGCCGGCCTGGCCATCGTGGGTGGTTGGTACCTGATCGTTCAGCAGCTGACAACCTCGCAGCAAGAGCGCAACCAGTTCCTGTCGACCGAAATCGCCAAGCTCGACGAGCAGATCAAAGACATCGCGGCGTTGCGGGCCGAGATCGCATCGTTGACGGCGCGTCAGAAGGCAGTCGAAGACTTGCAGATCGACCGCAACCTCCCGGTTCACTTGCTCAACGAACTCGTCAAGCAGACCCCCGAGGGCATTTACTTCACCACTGTCAAGCAAGACGGTCAGGTGTTGGCGCTGAATGGCATCGCACAGACACAGGAGCGGGTGTCCGAGCTGTTGCGCAACACGGCATACAGCTCGGAATGGCTCGTGCGCCCTGAACTCGTCGAAAGCAAGGCGATGACTCTTACTGCGGCCAACAAGGAACAGAAGCGCTTGTTCGACTTCACCTTCCGCCTGAGCGTGAATCGCCCGCAGGACAAACCGGCGCTGGTGCCCGTGGCGCCGCCGTCCCCCGCCAAGTCGGCCAGTGCCGCAGCGCCGAAACCGGCGAGCGCCCCTGCCGCTAAGAAGGCCTGATCGACATGGCGACCAAAGCAAAAGCGATCAACGTCGACCTGAACTCGGTGTTCGAGGGCGCGGCCTCGCAGTTCCGCGCGCTGAACCCGCAGCAACCGGGCCAATGGCCGATTCTTCCCAAGCTGCTGGCCTGGGTGGCCGTGGCCATCGTGATGGTCGTGCTCGGCTGGTTCTTCCTGCTGTCACCTGCTCACGAAGAACTCGATGCGCAGCGTGCGCGCGAGCCGGTGCTCAAGGCCGACTACCGCTCGAAGCTCGGGCAGGCCGTCAACCTGGCCGAACTGCGCAAGCAGAAGCTGCAGGTCGAAGAGTACGTGACCCAGCTTGAGAAGCAACTGCCCGGCAAGGCCGAGATGGACGCGCTGCTGTCCGACATCAACCAGGCCGGCCTGGGCCGCGGCCTGCAGTTCGAGCTGTTCCGCCCGGGCTCGGTGGTCGTGAAGGACTACTACGCCGAGTTGCCGATCGCCATCAAGGTGTCGGGCCGCTACCACGACATCGGCGCATTTGCAGGCGACATCGCCAATCTGTCGCGCATCGTGACCTTGCACAACCTCGTGATCACTTCACCCAAGGACACGGGCGGCGCACTGTCTATGGAGGCCACTGCGCGCACTTACCGCTACCTCGACCCCAACGAACTCGAGGAAATCAGGAAGAACGCGGCCAAGGCGAAAGCGAAAACTGCAGCTGCGCCGGGGGCGAAAAAATGATGGTGATGCCAGCACGAGCAAGACTGCTCATGTCGATCGGGGTCGTGGCGGCCGCCGCAGCCGGTTGCGGCGGCGAACAGGACGAACTCACGCAATGGATGGACCAGCAGCAGCGCGAAGTCAAGCCCAGCGTGCAGCCCTTGTCGCCGCCCAAGAAGTTCATTCCGCAAGCCTATGTGGCGCTGACCGGCGTGGAGCCCTTCAGCACCCAGAAGCTGAGCGTGGCGCTCAAACAAGAGGCGCGCCAGCCCAATTCGCTGCTTGCCGCGGAGATCAACCGCCGCAAGGAGCCGCTCGAGGCTTACCCGCTCGACAGCATGAGCATGGTGGGCAGCGTGTCGAAGGCCGGCCGGCCCTACGCCTTGCTGCGGGTCGACAACCTGCTTTATCAGGTGAAACAGGGCGACTACCTCGGGCAGAACTACGGAAAGATCACCAAGATTTCCGAGACCCAGCTTTCGCTCAGGGAAATTGTTCAGGATGCAGCGGGCGAATGGATCGAGCGCAGCAGCGCCCTCCAGCTCCAGGAGAAGGCGCGATGAAGAGCAATCAGGA
>JBDTTU010000205.1:0-3797 GCA_039930465.1 Burkholderiales bacterium | reverse complement strand
GACCTGGGAATTCAAGCTGCGCAACGACATCCAGTGGCAGGACGGCAAGCCGTTCACCGCCGACGACATCGTGTTCTCGTTCCAGCGCGCACGCAGCGTGCCCGGCACCGTGGCCTCGTACACCGGCGCGTTGCGCACCGTGGAATCGACGACCGCGAAGGACGCGCACACCGTCATCGTCAAGACCAACACGCCGAACCCGATGTTGCCGCTGGACATCGCCTCGATCTACATCGTCAGCCGCCATGTCGGCGAAGGCGCCAAGACCGAGGACTACAACGCCGGCCGCGCGGTGGTCGGCACCGGGCCGTACAAGTTCATCTCGTACAGCCCGGGCGACCGCACGGTGTTCGAGCGCAGCTCCTCGTACTACGGCCCGAAGCCGCTGTGGGAGAAGGTCAACTACCGCTTCATCAACAACGGCGCCGCACGCACGGCGGCGCTGCTGGCCGGCGACGTCGACGTGATCGACAAGGTGGCGGTGACCGACGTCGAGAAGCTGCGCAAGACGCCATCGGTCAGCGTCTACACCTACCCGGGCCTGCGTGTGCTGCTGCTGCAGCCGAGCCAGCGGCCGGGGCCGAACGAGTTCATCACCGACAACGACGGCAAGCCGCTGGCGAAGAACCCGCTGCAGGACCAGCGTGTGCGCCAGGCGCTGTCGTTGGCCATCAACCGCAAGACGATCGCCGACCGCGTGCTGCAAGGCACGGTGACGGTCGCCAACCAGTGGATGCCCAAGGACACGTTCGGCTACAACCCGGACATCCCGGAGATCCCGTACAACGTCGAGCAGGCGAAGAAGCTGCTGGCGGCTGCCGGGTTCCCGCAGGGCTTCCAGGTCACGATCCACGTGCCCGGCGACCGCTATCCGCAAGCGCCGGAAACGGTGCAGGCGGTGGCCCAGTTCTGGACCCGCATCGGCGTCAAGACCAAGGTCGAGGTCGTGCCCTGGTCGGTGTATTCGAGCCGGGCGACGAAAAACGAATACGCGGTCAGCGTGATCGCCTGGGGCAACGGCACGGGCGAGGCCGGCTACGGCCTGCTGCAGACGCTGGCGACCAACGATCCCAAGCGCGGTCGCGGCAACAACAACTGGGGCCGCTACTCGAACGAGTCGGTCGACAAGGCGCTGGACGCCGCCACGGTCGAATTCGACGCACACCGGCGCGAGGCGATCTTCCGCCACGCCGTCAAGCTCGTCACCGACGATGTCGGCCACATCCCGTTGTTCCACTACCAGAACATCTGGGCCGCGAAGAAGGGCCTGAAGGTGGTGCCGCTGCTGAGCGACCGCACGACGGCGATGCAGGTGACGCGCGTCGGGAAGTAGCCGCCGCGCCGCCATGCTCGACATCACGCCCGCCGATGCGCTGATCGACGTGCCGCGGCGCATCGTCGTGTCGCGGCTGGCGCCGGGCGAAGAGGTCAGCGTGCATACCCGCACGCAGCGCGGTCGGGATGTGGCCTGGCGTTCCTGCGCCGGCTTTCGTGCCGACGCCGAAGGCGTGGTCGACCTGCAGCGCGATGCGCCGGTCTCCGGCAGCTATGCCGGGGTGTCGGCGATGGGACTGATCTGGTCGCAGGTGCCCGAGGTCGACGGTGCGTCGCGCGAGGTGTTCGCTGCCGAAGGCGCGGAGGCGCTGCGCACCGAGGTCGAAGTGCGGCGCCTCGCGGCACCGACCTTGCACGGTCACTTCGTGCAGCGGCTGGCAGGCCCCGCGGTGACGCGCCACGAACTGCGCGAAGACGGCCTTGTCGGCACGCTGTTCCTGCCCGCGCCGCGGGCCGACGGTCGCGCCGCGCCGGCGGTCATGGTGCTCAACGGCTCGGGCGGCGGCATCAACGAACCGCGCGCGGCGCTGTACGCGTCGCACGGCTACGCCGCCCTGGCGCTGGCCTACTTCAAGGCGCCTGGCCTGTCGGACTACATCTCGAACACCCGCATCGAGTATTTCGAGATGGCGCTGCAATGGGTGCACCGCAACCTGAAGCCGCCCGACGGCTTCGTCGCGCTGAGCGGCCAGTCGCGCGGCGGCGAACTGGTGCTGCTGCTGGCTTCGTTGTTCCCGCAATGGGTGTCTGCCGTCATCGGCTACGTGCCTGCTGCGCTCGTGCACAGCGCGCAGAACGCCAGCGACCCAGCCTTCGGCCCCGACAGCCGTGACGGTCCCGCGTGGATCTTCCGCGGCCAGCCGCTGCCGCACCTGTGGCAGAACAATCGCAGTGCCAGTTGGGCGCCGTGGGACGAGGGCGCACCGCCTCGCCGCCACGCCGACGCCTTGTTGACGGCGCTGCAGGACGCCGACGCGGTGGAGCGTGCACGCATTCGCGTCGAGCGCATCCGCGGGCCGGTGCTGCTGCTGTCGGCCGGCGACGACGGCTCGTGGCCCTCCAGCCTCTACAGCCGCATGGTGACCGAGCGGCTGGCGCAGTTCCAGCATCCGCATGCTGTCCAGCACCTCGACTTCGACGCGGCGGGCCATTCCATCGTCTTCCCCTACGTACCGACCACGCAGCTCGTCTATGCCCACCCCGTGTCGGGGCGGCTCAGCACGACCGGTGGCAGTGCAGCCGCGAACGCCCATGCCGATGAAGCGTCATGGGCCGGCGTGCTGCGTTTCCTCGAACAAGCCACAAACCAGAGTGACCGCCATGCCTGAGATCGATGCAAGCCCCGACCTCGTCGATGCCCTGGTGCCGCTGGCCGCGTCCAGTCCGGTGTTCGCCGTCCGCCACCAGCGCGACAAGGTCGTGGCCGCGACGCAGGGCAGCTACGCTGCGATTTTCGATGCCGCGCTGACCGGCCCGTCGATGACCGAGCGGCTGCTCGCGGCGCACCAGGTGGCGCGTCTTTCGGGCAGCGCGGCGTTGCAGGCGCACTACCGCGAGCGTCTTCTCGTCGGCGACGGACTCACACCGACGCAACACGCCGCGCTGAACGGCGAGCCGCTGATGGGTGATGAGCGGCTGCAAACCATCCTCGCCTTTTCCCGCACCTTGACCGAGCACCCGGTGGACGGCGACCGTACCGCGCTGCTGACGCTGCCGGCGGCCGGGCTGGCCACGGCCGAGGTGGTCGCCCTGGCCCAGCTGATCGCCTTCGTCGCCTACCAGGTGCGCGTGCTGGCCGGCCTGCAGGCGATGGCTGCGGCACTCGCCGAGGAGGCGCCTGTGGCGTTGGCAACCACGAGCGATGAAGCACCCTTCGTGCATCCGGCCCACCTGCCCAAGCCCGGCGAGCCGCTGCGCGTCAACGGCTTCACCAGCGAAAGCCTCGAGTGGCGCGCCTGGCTGCCGGTGGTCGATCTGACGCTGGCCACGCCGGCACAACTGGCCGTGCTCGAGAGCAGCCACCCGAAGGCCAAGACCTCCGACTACTACCGTCTGCTGGCGCACCAGCCGCGCATCCTGAACGAGCGCTCGCTGGTCTTCAACGCCATCATGTACGCGCCGGGCGGGCTGTCGCGGGCCGAGCGCGAACTGGCCAGCGCGGCGGTCTCGCGCATCAACGGCTGCGTCTACTGCGCTTCGGTGCACGCCCAGCGTTTCGAGCAGCTGGCCAAGCGCAACGACGTGATCCACCAGCTCTTCACCGACCCGCTGACCGCCGGCACCAGCGCACGCGAACGGGCTGTCGTGCAACTGGCCGTGGCGCTGACGCGCGAGCCAGCGCGCTTCGCTGCGGCAGACCTGGCCGGCGTGCGCGCGGCAGGCCTGTCGGCACTGGAAACGCTGGACCTGGTGCACGCCGTGGCCATCTTCGCGTGGGCCAATCGATTGATGTTGAATCTCGG
>JBDTTU010000204.1:0-3807 GCA_039930465.1 Burkholderiales bacterium | reverse complement strand
GCTGCAGGATGTTCGAGAACTCTTCGATGAAGGTCTCGAGCTGGATCGCGATGCGATCGATGTCGCGTGCGAAACGGTTGTAGGCGATCACCGCGGGAATGGCGGCGAACAGGCCGATCGCGGTGGCGACCAGCGCTTCGGCGATGCCCGGCGCCACGGTGGCCAACGTCACCTGCGTCATGTTCGACAGGCCGATGAACGCATGCATGATGCCCCACACGGTGCCGAACAAGCCGACGTAGGGCGACACCGAACCCACGGTCGCCAGGAACGACAGGTTGGCTTCGATCGTGTCGAGCTCGCGCTGAAAGCTGGCGCGCATGGCTCGCCGTGCGCCGTCGAGCAGGGCGCCGGCGTCGGTCACGCGGCGCTCGCGCAGCTTCATGAACTCGCGCATGCCCGAGGCAAAGATGCGTTCCATCGGCGCGCCGTCGGGGCGCTTGGCGGCGTCGGCGTAAAGCTCGTTGAGGTTCTTGCCGACCCAGAACTCGCGCTCGAATTCTTCGTTGGCGGCGCGCGTGCGTTTCAGTCCGAAGAGCTTGCCGAAGATCACGGTCCAGCTGGCGAGCGAGGCGATCATCAGCCCCGCCATCACGAGCTGCACGACGAAACTCGCATGAAGCACGAGCGAGAAGATCGAGAGGTCCTGGTTCATTCGTTGTTGTTGTCCAAGGATCGGAGGATGGAAATCGGAACCCGCTGCGGCCGAAAGGTTCCGGCGTTCACGCAGGCGATGCGGATCGTGCCTTCGGCCAGCAGCACCTTGCCCTGTGCATGCGAGCGCCATGCCTGCTGGGCGATCGTCATCTGCGCCAGGCCGGCATGCTTGACCTGAACGGTCACGTCGAGCAGGTCGTCGAGCCGGGCCGGGCTGCGGTAGCTGACCGCAGTATCGGTCACGACGAACATCACCCCTGTTTCAACGCGCAAGCGTTCTTGCTCGTGGCCGAGCGAACGCAGCCACTCGGTGCGGGCGCGCTCGAAGTACTTCAGGTAGTTGGCGTAGAAGACGATGCCGCCGGCATCGGTGTCTTCCCAGTACACCCGCAGCGGGAAGCTGAAGGGCGGCGTTGTGATATCGGGCATCTGCAGTGATCGGGGCGGCGCCAGCGAGCTGCGCCAGCGCGGATTATGGCTGCACGCGCTGGTACACCGGGCCCCACTGAGGGTGTCCGGCTTCCGACTTGCTGAGTGCGAAGCCAGGATCGTCGGCGCGGGCGCGGCGGAACTCCACTTCGCAGGCCGCGGTGCGGTCGCTGGTGCAGAAGATGAAGGCCAGCAGCTTGTGCGCGGTGACGCGGTCTTTCGGCGACACCAAGCCGGTCTGCAGCGCCTGGGCGAGCAGCTTCTCGGCTTGCGCGTATTGCGCGTCTTCATAGGCGCGCCAGCCACCGAGCAGGGCCTTCTCGGCCGGGCGCTCGATGACGTCCATCAGGCCCGTGGGCACAGGCGGTGGCGTGGCGCAGCCCGCCACAGTCAGCGCCAAAACGAGTGCCAAGGGGTGTGCGAGTCGCAGAGCAGCCATCAGAACTTGTGCTTGAGTGAATAGGGTTGCCCGGGCGTGACGATCACGCTCGTCGACAGGGCCGGGAAGTCGGTGTTGCGGATCACGATCTGATGTTTGCCTTCGGGCAGCGTCAGCTCGTTGATCGGCGGCGAGGTGCCGACGGCGCGGCCATCGACCTCGATTTCGCCCCAGGGACTGACGGCGATCCGCACGAGGCCATTGCGCAGCGGCGCGGCCGCTGCGGTGGCTGCTGCCCGTACCGATTCGCGCTCACGCGCTTCGCGCAGGCGCTTTTCTTTCGGGGATTCTTTCGGCACGGCCTTGGGCGTGACCCCTGCTGTCTTGGCCGGGGCCGCTGCAACGGGCGCGGGCACCGCGACCACTGCCGGCGGCGCGGCCACCACCTCGGGCGCAGCCGCCGCAGCCGGCGCTGGCGCCACTTCAGCGGCAGGCACCGACGCTGGCGCTTCGGGCCTGGCAGCGACCACCGGGGCAGGTGCGGCCGCGACAGGCGCCGGAGCGGCGCTTGTCGGCGCTGCCAACTCGGGTGCAGATGCGGGAGCGTCCACATGGCCAGGCGCCCAATGGAACCAGGCAAATGCCCCGGCGAGAACCACTGCAGCACCGCCAGCCATCAGCCACCGCCGACGCGCGCGCGGGGGCGGTTCCGAAGGCACTTCACCTTCCGAGGTGACGGTGTTCTCGTCGAGCCAGTGGCGCAGCTCGCGCGAGAACGAACGCGCCGAGCGGAAGCGGTTGTCGGGGTTCTTTTCCATCGCCCGCGCGGTGATCAACGCCAGCGCTTCGGGAATGTTCGGGTCGATCTTGTTCGCCAGCGGCGGGTCGTGCTTGAGCACGGCGTTGGTGATCTCGCTCAGCGTGGCGCCGCGGAAGGGTTTCAGGTCAGTCAGCAGTTCGTAGAGCACGACCCCGAGCGAGAACACGTCGGCGCGTCGGTCGACCGTCTCGAAGCGCGCCTGCTCGGGCGCCATGTAGTAGGGCGAACCAGCCGCCACCTCGCCGCTGGTGCTGGCTTCGTGCTGGTGCGCCACACGCGCGATGCCGAAATCGAGCACGCGCGGCTGGGCCCGGCCGACCATGAAGATGTTGGCGGGCTTGATGTCGCGGTGCACCACGCCCTTGCTGTGGGCGTAGGCCAGTGCGTCGGCCACGCGCCGCACGATGAGTGCGGCCTGGGCCGGCGTGGCGCGCCAGCCTTCCTGGCGCAGCTGGCGCAGGTCGCGGCCCTTGAGCAGCTCCATCGCGATGTAGACGCGGTTGTCGCTGACGCCGGCGTCGAACACCGTCACGATGTGCGGGTGGCTCAGGCCACCGGCAGCGCGTGCTTCGTTCAGGAACAACGCGTTGAAAGCGTCACGCTCGCCCACGTCGCGCTCGAGGTTCAGCGTTTTCACGGCGATCAGCCGCGACAGCAGCGGGTCGTGCGCGGCGAACACCGTGCCCAGGCCGCCCTCGCCGAGCTTGTACTTCAGCGCGTAGCGGCCGATGTGGCCGATGGTCGGGATCTGCTCGTCTTGCGGGTTCGGCGCGTTGGTCTGGAACGCCGCGGCCGGGCCCTGCATCGCTGTGATGTCTGAATCGCCCCACAGCGCCATTTCGGCGGGCATGCTGGGCAGCGGCGCGGGCTCCGAATCTTTCGGCAAGGGCTCGGGCGGTGGGTTGGCTTCGGTCACGCCCGGCAGCTTAGCCGACAGCCGGTGCGTTGAAGCACCAAAATGGCCCTGGAACGCTGGCTTCGTCACAACCGCACACCATTCTGTGGGGGAGAGTGCACCGGTTTCAGGCGTGGTGCTGCAGCACTCTCCCGAGCCGGTCGACCGCTTCGTGCAGTTGTGCCATCGAGCTGGCATACGACAGGCGCACAAAACGCTCCGTGCCGAAGTGGCCGAAGTCGCGGCCGGGTGTGATCGCCACGTGAGCCCGTTTCATCATGTCGAAGCAGAAGTCCCAGCTGCTGGTGTTGTGCGCGGAACAGTCGGCCCAGGCGTAGAAAGCGCCGTCGGGCATCACCGGCACGGTGAGGCCGAGCTGATTCAGGGCCGGCACCAGAAAGTCGCGGCGGGCGCGAAACTCTTCGCGCCGGCGCTCGTACTCAGTGATCGAATCAGGCTCGAAACAGGCCAGCGCCGCATGCTGCGCCACGGTAGACGGGCAGATGTACAGGTTCTGTGCGAGCTTCTCGATGGGTGCGACCAAGTCGTCGGGCACGACCAGCCAGCCCAGCCGCCAGCCGGTCATGCTGAAGTACTTCGAGAAGCTGTTGATCGAGACCACGTCGT
>JBDTTU010000203.1:0-3859 GCA_039930465.1 Burkholderiales bacterium | reverse complement strand
GGCATGTCGGCGCCGCCGATCGGGATGATGATCAGCACGCCCAGCACGAAGGCGATCGCGAGCAGCGCGATGAAGTTGGTCCAGTTCTGGGTGGGGCTCGCGTCGGTCACGAAGCTGTAGATGAAGAACACCAGCGCCAGCCCGAGCACGAGGTTCAGGATGTGCTGGCCCTTGAACTGCACCGGCGCGCCCTGGAACAGGCGGAACTTGTAGGTGCCACTGAGCTTGCCGAAGGCGATCACCGAGCCGCTGAAGGTGATGGCGCCGATGGCCGCACCCAGCGCCAGCTCGAGCCGGTTGCCACCCGGAATGGGCTCGCCTTTGGCGACGATCGCGAACGCGTGCGGCTCGGCCACAGCGGCCACGGCGATGAACACCGCGGCCAGGCCGATCATGCTGTGGAAGAACGCCACCAACTCCGGCATCTTGGTCATCTCGACCGTCTTGGCGCGGTAGGCGCCGTAGCCGCCGCCGGCCACCAGCCCGAGCAGCACCCACGACAGGCCGCTGGCCGTGCCGGCGAGCTTGACGATCAGCGCCCCGGTGGTGACCGCGGCGATCGCCATGCCGGTCATGCCGAACATGTTGCCGCGGATCGAGGTGGTCGGGTGGCTCAGGCCCTTGAGCGCCTGGATGAAGCAGACGCTGGCGATCAGGTAGAGCAACGTGACGAGGTTCAGGCTCATTTGCCCTCCTCCTTCACGACGACTTTCTTTTCCTTCTTCTTGAACATCTCGAGCATTCGCTTCGTCACGAGGAAGCCGCCGAAGATATTGACCGCAGCGAGTGCCACGGCGAGCACGCCCATGGTCTTGCCGAGGTGGGTTTCGGTGAGCGCCGCGGCAAGCATCGCACCGACGATCACGACCGCCGAGAGGGCATTCGTCACCGCCATCAGCGGCGTGTGCAGGGCGGGTGTCACAGTCCAGACCACGTGGTAGCCGACGTAGATCGCCAGCACGAAGATGATCAGGTTGGTGATGGTGTGGGAGACGATTTCGTGTTCCATGGTGCTTATTTCCTCTTCACTTCGCCAGCCTGCGTCATCAGGCAGGCCGCCACGATGTCGTCGTCCATCGGCACGTTGAAGGTGCCTTCCTTGGTGAGCACGAGCTTGAGGAAGTCGAGCACGTTGCGCGCGTAGAGCGCGCTCGAGTCGGCCGCCACCAGCGCCGCGAGATTGGTTTCGCCGACGATCGTGACGCCGTGTTTCACGACCGTCTTGTCGGCTTCGGAAAGCGGGCAGTTGCCGCCGACACCGTTCGCGCCCTTGCCGGCCGCGATGTCGACGATCACCGAGCCGGGTTTCATCGACTTGACCATCTCTTCGGTGACGAGCACCGGCGCGGCCCGGCCCGGGATCAGCGCGGTCGAGATCACGATGTCGGCCGCGGCCACACGTTTGGCAACTTCGACGCCCTGGCGCGCCAGCCAGCTCGGCGGCATCGGCTTGGCGTAACCGCCCACACCTTCGGCCGCTTCCTTCTCTTCGGGCGTGTCGTACGAGACTTCGATGAACTTGGCGCCGAGCGACTCGACCTGTTCTTTCACCGAAGGACGCACGTCGCTCGCTTCGATCACCGCGCCCAGGCGCTTGGCGGTGGCGATGGCCTGCAAACCGGCGACACCCACGCCGAGGATCACGACGCGCGCGGCTTTCACCGTGCCGGCCGCCGTCATCAGCATGGGGAAGAACCGCTGGTACTTGTCGGCCGCGATCATCACAGCCTTGTAGCCGGCGATGTTGGCCTGGCTCGACAGCACGTCCATGCTCTGCGCGCGGGTGGTGCGCGGCGCGGCTTCGAGCGCGAAACTGGTGACGCCGGCGCCCGCCAGGCGGTGCAGGCCGTCAGTGTCGAACGGGTTCAGCATGCCAACCAGGTTGGCGCCGGTTTTCATCAGCGAGAGTTCGCTGTGCAGCGGCGCGCGCACCTTCAGCACCAGATCGCAGCCGAGCGCACCGGCCGCGTCGGTGATCTCGGCGCCGGCGGCTTCATACGCCGCGTCGGTCACGCTGGCGGCCAGGCCAGCCCCCGATTGCACGCGGATCGTGTGTCCCTGCGCCTTCAGCTTCTTGGCCGTTTCGGGCGTGACGGACACGCGCGTTTCACCGGCCGCTGTCTCAAGCGGTACCCCTATCAGCATGGATGCCTCCTCAGGCGCTTTTATGTTGGAACTTCAGAACAGGGCCGATTTTGCCGTACCTTGACCCTTCCTCACCAATGACCGCGGTCAAGCGCCCCTTAAGCGGGCTGAAACCGAAGACCGCGCGATACCATCTAGCACATGACCGACCGCTGGAAACCGAGCGTGACCGTCGCTGCGATCATCGAGCGCCGCGAAGGCAACATGAGCCAGTTCCTGCTCGTCGAAGAGCACACGCCCGAAGGGCTGAGATTCAACAACCCGGCCGGCCACCTCGACCCCGAAGAGTCGCCACAGCAGGGCGTGGTGCGCGAGGTGCTCGAAGAAACCGCGTGTGTGTTCACGCCCGACCGGTTGGTCGGCGTGTACCTGTCGCGCTTCCAGCGCCCCGCGCGCGGCGAAGACGTGACCTTCGTGCGCTTCGCTTTCGGTGGCAGCGTGGGCGAACCCGACCCGACGCGCCAACTTGACGACGGCATCGTGCGCACGCTGTGGATGACGCTGCCCGAGCTGCGCGCAAGCCGCGCCCGCCACCGCAGCCCGCATGTGCTGGGCTGCATCGAAGACTACCTGGCCGGGCGGCGCTACCCGCTCGACACGATCACGACCGACGCCTCGGTCTACGTGCCGGAAATCAAGCGCTGAACCCGGTTCATGCCACCACCGCTTCGCTGAGGCGCCTGTAACTCACCAGCTCATCGATCGTCAGCATCGGGTACCCGTGCCGGCGTGAGAACGCCACGAGCTCGTCGCCCTTCATCATGCTGCCGTCTTCGTTCATCAGCTCGCACAGCACGGCCGCCGGCTGCAAACCGGCCAGGCGCGCCAGTTCGACCGCGCCTTCGGTGTGGCCGCGCCGCTCCAGCACGCCACCGGGTGCGGCGCGCAGCGGGAACACATGGCCGGGGCTGACGAGGTCGGCTGCCGTGGCACCGGCCGCAATGGCGGTACGGATCGTCGTCACGCGGTCGGCCGCGCTGACGCCGGTGGTGACACCTTCGCGCGCTTCGATCGACACCGTGAAAGCGGTGCCGTAGCGGCTGCCGTTGTGGCTGACCATCGGCGGCAACGCGAGTCGCTGCAGGTGCTCGTCGGTCATGCACAGGCAGACGATACCCGAGCACTCGCGGATCAGCGTGGCCATCATCGGCACGGTGATGCGGTCGGCAGCGACGATGAGGTCACCCTCGTTCTCGCGGTCGTCGTCGTCGAGCAACACCACGGCGCGGCCGTGGCGAATGGCGTCCAGGGCAATCCTGAGACGCGGCGGCATGCCGCCTTGGGTGAGTGAGAGTTGAGACATGGTTGAAACGTCCTCGCAAGATGCTCAGTAGGGAGCGGGTTGGCGAAAAACGTTTCAGGGCGCGCAAACGCGGTTCAACCACGCCGGGGGGACCAGCGCAGACGAACTGCATCGGCACATCTTCTTTCATCCGGACTGTGACGCCACAGCGAGCGAACTCACTGCAACGCGGACCGTCGGCCTCGGCATCTCACCGAATCTGCTGACCTCTTCGCCGGGAGGCGAAGAGCGCTCGCGGGCTCGTGGCTTGCGCCACACACCGCCGGTGGGGAATTCCACCCCGCCCTGAAGACGTGTGCCGGTCTTTCGGCCGGCGCTGAGATCTTAGGGCGGAGGCCTTACCCGCACACGTCACGGGGGCGACAGGGCCGAGCGCCGGGCCGCCCCAAGCCGGCCCGCGTCCCCTCGGGG
>JBDTTU010000202.1:0-3862 GCA_039930465.1 Burkholderiales bacterium | reverse complement strand
CCTGGGCCGGCATCGACCTGGTCGACCGCTCGTCGTACCCGACCCGCCTCACCCCTGCTGGCCAAACCCTGCACTCGCAGGCGCTCGAAATTCTCGGTTCGCTGCAGACCACCCGCAACATGATGCGCGGCCACAAGTCGGCCGGGCACGACATGATCGAGTTCGCCGTACCGCATTCGCTCGCGTTCACCTTCTTCCCGCATTGGGTGATGGACCTGCGCAAGCGCTTCGGCGCGATGAAGAGCCGCTTGATCGCGCTCAACGTGCACGACGCCGTGATGCACCTGACTGAAGGCAGTTGCGATCTGCTGATGGCCTACCACCACCCGTCGCAGCCGCTGCAGCTCAACCCCGACCGCTACGAGATGCTGAGCCTGGGCCACGAAACCCTGATCGCGTTCGCGAAGGCCGACGACAGTGGCCAGCCGCTGTTTCGCCTGCCCGGGCCGCCCGGGCGCGGCGTGCCGTTCTTGAGTTATGCGGAAGGCGCCTACCTGGGCCGGCTGGTCGAGCAGATCACCAAGCTGGCGCCCGCACCGCTGAACCTGGAGCCGATCTACGAAACCGACATGGCCGAAGGGCTGAAGGCGATGGCGATCGAGGGCCACGGTCTGGCCTTTCTGCCGGCCAGCTCGGTGAAGAAGGAACTCAAGAGCAAACGACTGGTGCGGGCCGGGCCGCCGGGTGCTCACGAGCTGACGATGGACATCCGCATCTACCGCGAGCGGCCCGAGATGGCGCGACACAGCAAGCCGGGCGCGCAGGCGCTGTGGGACTTTTTGCAGGCCTCTGCCAAGGCTTCGGGTTAGCCCTGATACGGTATGCATCGATTGCATATCGCGCCGGAGAATCAGCATTGGCGCGGAATCGGGCTCGCCCATACAGTTCGCGGCGCGGCCAGACGCCCTGGCTTGTTCAACTCGCGAGACCCTTCATGACCCCCTTCGAAACCCGCCGGGAACACGACTTCCTCGGCGACATGGACATCCCTGCTGCCGCCTATTGGGGCGTGCACAGCGCCCGTGCTGTCGCCAATTTCCCGATCTCGGGCCAGACCGTGGCGCAAATGCCCGAACTGGTGCGCGCACTGGCCTTCGTGAAGAAGGCGGCGGCACAGGCCAACCTGCAACTCGGTGTGCTCGACGCGGCCCGCGCCGACGCCATCACGCAGGCCTGCGACGACGTGATCGGCGGCGCCTTGCACGACCAGTTCGTGGTCGACGTGATCCAGGGCGGGGCCGGCACCTCGACCAACATGAACGCCAACGAGGTCATCGCCAACCGCGCACTTGAGCACATGGGCCATGCCAAGGGCCAGTACCTGGCGCTGCACCCGAACGACCACGTGAACGCTTCGCAGAGCACGAATGACGTGTACCCCACGGCGCTGCGCGTGGCCGCGTGGTTCGGCATCGAGGCGCTGCTGCTGGCCATGGCCGATCTGCGTGGCGCGTTCGAGGCCAAAGCGCTGGAATTCAAGGATGTGCTGAAGATCGGTCGCACCCAGCTGCAAGACGCCGTGCCGATGACGCTCGGCCAGGAATTCCTCGCCTTCGCGATCATGATCGGCGAAGACGAGCTGCGCTTGAGCGAAGCGCGCGCATTGATCACCGAAGTGAACCTCGGCGCCACCGCGATCGGCACCGGCATCAATGCGCCGGCCGGGTACGCGGAGATGGTGGTGCCGTTGCTGGCGGCCGTGAGCGGTGTGCCGGTGGTGCGCGCCGCCAACCTCGTCGAAGCGACGCAAGACACCGGCTCCTTCGTGCAGCTCTCGGGCGTGCTCAAGCGGGTGGCCTGCAAGCTCAGCAAGGTCTGCAACGACCTGCGCCTGCTTTCCAGCGGCCCGCAGGCCGGCTTCGGCGACATCAAGTTGCCGGCGCGCCAGGCGGGCTCGTCGATCATGCCGGGCAAGGTGAACCCGGTGATTCCGGAAGTGATGAACCAGGTGGCGTTTGAGGTGATCGGCAACGACGTGACGATCACGATGGCGTCTGAAGCCGGGCAACTGCAGCTCAACGCCTTCGAGCCCATCATGGGTTACGCGCTGCACAAGAGCCTGCGTCACCTGACCAATGCCTGCAAGACGCTGCAGGTGAATTGTGTGGAAGGCATCGAAGCCAACCACGCCCTGCTGGCCAAACGTGTGGCCGAGTCGGTGACGCTGGTGACGGCGTTGAACCCGATCATCGGCTACGAGAAGGCGGCGCTGATCGCCAAGACCGCATTGGCCGGCGGCGGCACGATCGCCGAGGTGGCCGAGTCGCTGGGCATCATGAGCCGCGCCGAGATGAATGCGTTGCTGGTGCCCGAGCGCCTGACGCAGCCCGTGCGTCTGGTCTCGTGAATGTGTCGGCAGCCTTCGGCGTGGCACAAAGCTTGCGCTGGCGTTTGTCGCTCGGTTTGGCTAGGCAATACCCTCGGTTTGAGAGCCGAGCGATCGTTCAGGTCGTCCTGCAACCCTAGAATTTCGTTTTGCTTTTGTCGCAACCCTGTCTTGAAGGATCTCAAATGAAAAAGCTCGCACTTGCATTGGCCGCCGTGATGGCCTGCGGCGTGGTTCATGCAACCGACACGCTGGCGAAGATCAAGTCGGCCGGCAAGATCAACATCGGTACCCGTGACTCCTCTGCACCACTCGCCTACACCACGGGTGACGGCAAATACGTCGGTTACCACGTCGAGATCTGCCAGAAGATTGCCGAGGCGATCAAGGCGAATCTGAAGATGCCGACACTGCCGGTGGAATACACCGTGGTGACGTCGGCCAACCGCGTGCCCCTGGTGCAGAACGGCACCGTCGACATGGAATGCGGATCGACCACCAACAATGCCGCACGTGCCAAGCAGGTGTCGTTCGCTCCGACCACGTTTGTCACCAACGTGCGCATGGCGGTGAAGGCCAAGTCGGGCATCAACAACATCGCCGACCTGAACGGCAAGAGCATCGCAACCACCACCGGCACAACCTCGGTGCAATTGCTGCGCAAGGCCGAGAAGGGCCCCAAGATCGACTTCAAGGAAGTCTTCGGCAAGGACCACGCCGATTCATTCCTGCTGCTCGAATCCGGCCGCGCCGATGCGTTCGTGATGGACGACAACATCCTCGCCGGCCTGATCGTCAACTCGAAGAGCCCGGCCGACTTCAAGATCGTCGGCGAGTCGCTCTCCGAGGAGCCGATCGCGATCATGATCCCGAAGGACGACCCGGCGTACAAGAAACTGGTCGACGACACGGTGATCGGCCTGATGAAGAGCGGCGAGATCAACAAGATCTACTCCAAGTGGTTCATGTCTCCGATCGCGCCGCGCAATGCCACCGTGGGCATGCCGGAATCGGCCGCGCTGAAGGATGCGATCGCGCACCCGAACGACAAGCCCGCCGAAGACTACAAGAAGTGATGTGGTGCAGGGCGCGTGCGCGCCCTGCAACGCGGCCGCAGGCATGAAGGTAAGCCCTAGCGCCACCCGGCGCGGAGTTTGCTTACATTGAGACAGCGTGCGGCGCGGTGTGGAGCCTTCCGCGCCGCGCCTTTTCATTTTGGCCTGCGCATTCGCTGATGCTGGCACTCGACGGCCGGCGCCTGGATCGAACGCGAAACAACAAGAACCATCGGGGAGCACGTTTTGGGAAACTGGTACTGGCAGGTATTCCTCGATGACACGGGAGGCGGCGAGACCTATCTGCACTGGCTGATGTCGGCCTGGGGCTGGACGCTCTCGGTCTCATTGCTGGCGCTGGTCATCGCGCTCGTCGTCGGTTCGTTGGTCGGAATCTTGCGCACGGTCCCGAACAAGACCGTCGCATTCCTGGGCGAGGCCTGGACCGAGGTCTTTCGCAACATCCCGCTGCTGGTGCAAC
>JBDTTU010000201.1:0-3876 GCA_039930465.1 Burkholderiales bacterium | reverse complement strand
GGATGTCGGGCACCTTGGAGCAGCCCACGCCCTGGTCGATCCAGCGCACCACGTAACCCAGAATGCCCTGCACGTTGTTGTCGAGCTCCTGCTGCACTTCGGCCGGGGTCCAGAACGGCACCAGCGCCACCGGGATTTGCAGGATCGCGTCGAGTAGCTTGTCTTCGAGCAGCTTCGCCTTGGGCCCGTGGGCGAAGTCGTCGAGGCTCTTCTGCAGCGCGGCCACGTCGACCTGGTGGTAGTGCAGCGCGTGCAGCGTGGCCGCCGTCGGGCTGGGCACCCAGGCGGTGTTGGCGCCGGCCTGCGGGTGCGCGAGTTTCTGCTTCATCATGTCGCCCATCAGGTCGGGCATGGCCCACATGCCCTTGCCGATCTGAGCCCGGCCGCGCAGCCCGCAGGCCAGGCCGATCTGCACGTTGTTGAACTCGTAGGCGCGCAGCCAGGTCGAATTTTTCATCAGCGGTTTGCGCACCATCGGCCCGGCCTGCATGGCGGTGTGCATCTCGTCGCCGGTGCGGTCGAGGAAGCCGGTGTTGATGAAGGCCACGCGGTGCTGCGCCGCCTCGATGCAGGCCGCCAGGTTCACGCTGGTGCGGCGCTCTTCGTCCATGATGCCGAGCTTGACCGTGTCGGCCTTCAGCCCGAGCATGGCCTCGACGCGACCGAAGAGTTCGGTCGCGAACGCCACTTCGGCCGGGCCGTGCATCTTCGGCTTGACGATGTAGATCGAGCCCTTGCGCGAGTTGCGCAGGGTCTGGCCCTTGGCGGGCTTGAGGTCGTGCATGGCGATGGCGACCGTGATGACGGCGTCCATGATGCCTTCGTGAATCTCAGTGCCGTCGCCATAAAGAATGGCGGGGTTCGTCATCAGGTGGCCGACGTTGCGCACGAACAGCAGCGAGCGGCCCGGCAGCGTGAGCTTGCCACCGCCGGGGCGCTGGTAACTGCGGTCGGGGTTGAGGCGGCGTGTGAACGTCTTGCCGCCCTTGCCGACCTCTTCGGTCAGCGTGCCCTTCAGGATGCCGAGCCAGTTTTCGTAGCCCAGCAGCTTGTCTTCGGCGTCGACCGCGGCGACCGAATCCTCGAGATCGAGAATGGTGGTGAGTGCGGCCTCGATCATCAGGTCGCTCACGCCGGCCGCGTCGGTCTTGCCGATGCGCGTGCTGCGATCGATCTGGATGTCGATGTGGATGCCGTGGTTGCGCAGCAGCACCGACGAGGGCGCGGCCTCGCTGCCCTGGTAACCCGTGAACTGCGCCGGCTTCGCGAGGCCGGTGGTCGAACCATCCTTGAGCTTGACGGCCAGCGCACCCTTCGCCACCGAGTAGCGCGTGCTGTCGATGTGCGAGCCATGCGCCAGCGGCGCGATGCGGTCCATCACGTAGCGGGCGTACTCGATGACCTTGGCACCGCGCGCCGGGTTGTAGCCGGCTCCCTTCTCGGCGCCGCCGGCTTCGCTGATCACGTCGGTGCCGTAGAGCGCGTCGTACAACGAACCCCAGCGCGCGTTGGCGGCGTTGAGCGCGTAGCGGGCGTTGAGAATGGGCACGACCAGCTGCGGGCCGGCCAGTTTGGCCAGTTCGTCGTCGACGTTGGCGGTGTCGCACTGCACCGGGCCGGTGGGTTCGACCAGGTAGCCGATTTTCGTGAGGAAGGCGCGGTAGGCCGGCATGTCGCCGATGGGCCCGGGGAGGGCCTGGTGCCAGGCGTCCAGTTCAAGCTGCAGACGGTCACGCTCTTTCAGCAATGCGGCGTTCTTCGGGCCGAGGTCGTGAGCGAGGGCGTCGAAGCCTGCCCAGAAAGCAGCGCTGGAGACGCCGGTGCCGGGCAGCACCTGTTCTTCGATGAATTTGTGCAGAACGGTGGCAACCTGGAGGCGGTGGGCGGGGGTGCGTGGGGTCATGGTCGTGGGCCTGGTTCAGGTGGGAAAGAAGTCAAGCACATCGCGCAGGCTGGTGCCGGTGCGTGTGGGCTGGGTGTCGAGTTGTTCGAGTGGCAGCGAGGAGCGGTTGACCCACAGCGTGGTGTAGCCGAACCAGGTGGCGCCGATGGCGTCCCAGCCGTTGCTCGACACGAACAGGATGTCTTTCGCTGGCAAGTTCAGTGCCTGCGGGCCGAGCGCGTAGGCGGCCGGGTCGGTCTTGAATTTGCGGAGCGCGTGCACGCTGAGCACGTGGGCCAAGAGGCCGGAAAAGCCGGCGCTCTTCACGGCCACGCCGAGCATCTCGGGGTCGCCGTTGCTGAGAATGCCGGCCGGAATGTTGCGCGCCTTCAATTCGGCCAGCACCTCGCGGTTTTCGGGGAAGCTGCTCAGGTGCCGATACTGGTTCATCAGCCGGTCTTCGATCGCCGGCGTCAGTTCCAGGCCGAGGCGCAATGCCGCGAAGCGCAGGCCGGCGCGCGTCAGGTCCCAGAACGGTTTGTACTGGCCGCTCATCGAGGTGAGACGGGTGTACTCGATCTGCTTGTCGCGCCACAACACGCTGAGGCGTTCGCCAAAACCGGGGAACAGTTGCTCGGCCAGAAGGGACACGCTGTAGACGTCGAACAGCGTGCCGTAGGCATCGAAGAGCACCGCGCGGGGGGTTGGAACATCGGGTGTTTTTGCCATGATCCTTACTTTATTCGATGCACAGTTCAGCATTAAGTACGATCGGCTCCTGTAATTCGTGACAAAAACGCACTGAATCATGGACCGACTCAAACAGCTGGAATCGTTCGCGGCGGTCGCTACCAAGGGCAGCCTGACCGCCGTGGCCGGCGCCGAAGGCGTGGCGCCCGCCGTCATCGGCCGGCGCATCGACGCGCTGGAGCAGCGCCTCGGCGTGAAGCTGCTGGTGCGCACCACGAGGCGCATCACGCTGACCCACGAAGGCAGCGCCTTTCTCGAAGATTGTCAGCGCTTGCTCTCCGACATTGCCAACGCTGAAGCGAGCGTGAGCGCCGGCGGGGTGAAGGCCAGCGGGCACCTTCGCATCACCGCACCGGCCGGTTTCGGGCGCCGTTATGTGGCGCCGCTGGTGCCCCGCTTCCTCGCGCTGCACCCGGAAGTGAGCTTGTCGCTGAACCTGAGCGACCGTGTCATCGACATCGCCCGCGAAAGCTACGACTGCTCGGTGCGCGTGGGCGACCTGCCCGACAGCAGCCTGGTGAGCGTGCGTCTGGCCGACAACCGGCGCTTGTGCGTGGCGACGCCGGCCTACCTGAAACGCGCCGGCACGCCGAAGCACCCGGGCGAACTGTCACGCCACGAATGCCTGGCGCTGAGCAGCGACGCCAGCCAGACCCGCGGCTGGGCTTTTTCAGTCGACGGCGAGCTGGTTCACCTTCGGCCACGCGGGCGGCTCGATTGCAGCGACGGCCAGGTGCTGCACGCCTGGTGCTCGGCCGGGCTGGGGCTGGCTTGGCGCTCGACCTGGGAGGTGGAACAGGAGCTGGCGCGCGGCGAGCTCGTCAGCGTGCTCGACGACTTCGCTGCGCCGCCGAACGGCATCTACGCCGTGTTCCCGCATGCCAAGCACCTGGCGCTGCGGGTGCGGCTGTGGATCGACTTTCTGAAACACAGCTACGGCGACAGTGCTTACTGGAACAAGGCACCGGCCCCGCGCGTGCCGAGCGCCTGACGGGCGCAAAAAAGCCCGCACGTGGCGGGCTTCTTCAGTGCAAGCCGGGTGGCTTATTTGCTCAGGCATTCCTTCATGAACGCTTTGCGCTCGTCGCCCTTGGCTTCTTTCGCCTTCGGGTCGGCGTTGCACGACTTCATCTTGTCTTGCTGCGTGGGCTTCTTGGCCGACAGGCAGGTCTTCATGAACGCCTTGCGCTCGTCGCCCTTCTTCTCGCCGGCTTCCTTGTTGCAGTCGCCCATCTTGGTCTGCT
>JBDTTU010000200.1:0-3940 GCA_039930465.1 Burkholderiales bacterium | reverse complement strand
AGGCCGAAACCAAGGCTGCTGCCAAAGAAGGCAAGCTGACCCCGGCTGGCGAAGCCGCCGCCCCGGCGAAGTAATTTCGAATGTGCCAGCACCTTCGGGTGCGCGGCGCTGCGAATCGAAACAGCGGCCCATGGGCCGCTGTTTTCTTTGGTGGCCCGTCAATGCGGCTCAGGCCGGCCGGAAAACGGCGGTGTCGGCGTAGAAGCTGTCATTTTCGTTGCCCGGCCACCAGCCTGGCACGCCCAGCACCGGCAAGGGCAAAAAAGGCCGAGCCGCCAGCCGCTCCGGCGTGAGCAGATCGGGCCGCGACACGTCGGCCGACTCGGGCAGCACCCACACGTGGGCGGTGATCGCCTTTCGCGGAGCATTGAGTTTTTCGATCAGCGCGTGGCCGAATAGCCTGAACCGTGCATCGGCCCAGAGCGCACGGCGGGTCACGAACAGCGTGGTCCAGTCGCGGGCGCGCAGGGCGTCTACCAGGGCCTGCGGGGCCTGCAGCAAGGCCGCATTCTCGTCAAACAGGGTCAATGCGTCACGCACCGGCCCGCGGGTGGCGGCGGCACCGCGGAGTGCAAGCTGGCCGGCCTGCAACTCGTTGAGCCGGCGCTTCCAGGCTGGCAAGCTGAGCCACACGAGGGCGTTGAAGAAGTCATGCAGGTTGTTTCGTGTGGGCACGCAGGCCGTGCGCGCCACGAAGGCTTCGTAGGCCTCGCCTTCTGGCTGCTGCGCCGGGTCGACGAAACGCACAAGACCTGCTGCGACACGCACATCAGCATGGCTGGCGGCATTGAGAGCCTCGAGCAGGCCGCCACGCTCGGCCTGCCGAGCAATGGGCTGGCCACATTCGCGCAAGGGCGCGAGCCACGGTCGCGACCAATCAATCTCGAAACACTCGTTGGCGGCGCGCAGCGTCACGGGCTTGTCGGGCCCAGATAACGAACCGTGCGGGGCTTGTCGGTCGGCATCAGCTCGAAGTGCGCTGCATGGCGCTTCAGGAATCGGCTGGGCGACGCGCTCTTGCTCTTGAGCAGGCCGTGCCGACGAAGACCCTCACCGGCTTCGTTCAACTGCATCGGCGCCCCGCCCTGAAGGGCTGGCACGGCTTTCAGGATGCTGAGCACTTCAGCCGGCACGATGACTTTCGGCGGCGCGGGCGGGGCCACGGGCTCCGACGCGCGGGCGCGTGTCGGCTGGGCACGGGTTCGGGGAGCAGCCACCTTGGTGGGTGCGGCGCGCGCCACCGGGCGCGCTTTCACGTGTTCGAGATCGACAAACCCGTCGTAGACGCCGCGCGAATCGTCGCCGGTCTTGCCCATTTGGCCGATGCCCAGCACGCGGCAGCCTTTTTCGCGCAAGCGGATCACCAGGGGCGCAAAGTCGGAATCCGACGAAACGATAACGACGACCTGCGGCCGCTCGGCCGCGACCAGGTCGATCGCATCGACCGCGAGCGCGATGTCGGTCGAATTCTTGCCGGTCGACAGGTTGACGATGGGGCGGATCGACAGGCGCTTGAAGAGCTGCTGGTGGTTCAGTGCCGCCTCTGCCGTGCAGTGGGCGCGCCGCACGTGGATGGCGCCGTGGTCGGCGAGCACGCGCGCGATGGCCTGCTCGATCACGCTGGCCGAGACGTTGTCGGCGTCGATGAAGAGCATCACGGTGGGCGCGTTGTTCATGCCAGTCTCCAGGCCAGGGTTTCGCCACCGCGCAGTGGCTTGAGTTTTGCGTCTCCGAAGGGCAGCGTCTCGGGCACGACCCAGGGCTCGCGGCGCAAAGTGACGCTGCCGGTGTTGCGCGGCAGACCGTAGAAGTCGGCGCCGTGGAAGCTCGCAAATGCTTCGAGCTTGCCCAGCGCGCCAACCGCGTCGAACGCTTCGGCATACAGCTCGATCGCGCTCAGCGCCGTATAACAGCCGGCGCAGCCGCTGGCGTGTTCTTTCAGCTGCGCCGAGTGCGGTGCGCTGTCGGTGCCGAGAAAGAACTTCGTGCTGCCCGAGGTGGCCGCATCGACCAGCGCCCGCCGGTGTTCTTCGCGCTTCAGCACGGGCAGGCAGTAGTAGTGCGGGCGCAATGCAGCGCCGCCGCCAGCACCGAGGAAGATCGCGTTGCGGTTGTAGAGCAGGTGGTGGGCCGTGATGGTGGCGCCGGTGAAGGCACTGGCCTCGTTCACGTAGTGCGCGGCCTCGCGCGTGGTGATGTGCTCGAACACGATCTTCAGCTCCGGGAAGTCACGGCGCAGCGGGATCAGTTGGGTGTCGATGAAGACCTTCTCGCGGTCGAACAGGTCGATGGCCGGGTCGGTCACTTCGCCGTGCACCAGCAACGGCAGGCCGGCACGTTGCATGGCTTCCAGCGTCGGGTAGGTCTTGCGCAGCTCGGTCACGCCGGCGTCGCTGTTGGTGGTGGCCCCGGCCGGGTAAAGCTTGAGCGCGACCACACCGGCCGTCTTCGCGCGGCCGATCTCCTCTGGCGCCAGCATGTCGGTCAGGTACAACGTCATCAAAGGCTCGAAGTTCACGCCTGCCGGCACGGCCGCCAGGATGCGCTCGCGGTATGCAACGGCCTGCGCTGCCGTCGTGACTGGGGGCTTCAGGTTGGGCATGACGATGGCACGGGCGAACTGCCGCGCCGTGTGCGGCACCACCGCAACCAGCGCGGCGCCGTCGCGCAGGTGCAGGTGCCAGTCGTCGGGGCGTGTGAAAGTGAGGGTTTCGATCGGCTTCATGGCCCGCATTGTCGCGTGCGAAACGACTGGCCGGTGCCGCCGTTAACAGCGTCACGACGGCCCGGCCCTTCACGCAACGCGCCCGGATTAGACTCGCGCGTTCCGTTCGTCGGCCACTGCCGACGGGTCGCCGCGACATGCACCCAAGTGCCGCGTACGGACACACGGGCCTTGGCAGTCGCGGAGCGAAACATGCTTCCTGTTTATCGTTGGTGTCTGTGCGGGATGGGCGCGCTTTGGAGCTGCGCCGCGTGGGCGCAAGCCGCCACCGCGCAGCCCGAGATCGACGAAAGCAAGATCCCGGAGTGGGTCAAACGCCAAGCGCGCTCGCCGTACAAGGTGATCATCGACAGCAGCCCGGTCAGGGCCAGACCTGTCGCCCCCAAGGAAGATGCCGGTGGCAAAACGGCGGCGAAGAAAACGCCGGTCAAGACCACAGTGCCAATTGTTGCAGAGCCCGAGAAGGCTGCCCCGGCGCTGGCTGCCAACACCGCCGCGGCACCACCGGTTGCCGCACCACCGGTTGCCGAGCCGCCACTTTTGGCAGCGTCAGCCGCGGCAGAGACAGCCGCCGCGCCGCAGCCCCCCGCCGAAATCACGCTGGCACCGATTGTGGCGGCCGTCGCGCTGCCCGCGCGAGTGGTTGTCGCAGAGCCGCCACCACTGACGCTGCTCAAGCGCATCGAGCCGGTGCTCTCGGCCGATCTGCTCGACAACCGACTCAACACCGCCAACGTGGTGGCCGCGTTCACGGTGACCGCCGGCGGCGAGGTGACGAACCTGTCGATCGCCTCGACCACCGACTCGCGCCTGAACCGCGCCGTGTTGCGGGCGCTGCGGGCCTGGCGCTACGCGCCGATCCCGGAACCCCGGGAACACATGGTCAGTTTCGTGTTCGCAACAGAGTGATTGACGGTCCGGCTCCCGCCGGCCCGTGTCCTCAGTGCGCGAGGATCTTGGACAGGAACTCTTTCGCACGCGGCGAGCGCGCGTCGGGGTTGCCGAAGAAGTCGTCACGCTTGCAGTCTTCGACGATCTTGCCCGCGTCCATGAAGATCACGCGGTGGCTGACCTTCTTCGCAAACCCCATCTCGTGGGTCACGACCATCATCGTCATGCCTTCCTGCGCCAGCTTGACCATCACGTCGAGCACTTCGCCGACCATCTCGGGGTCGAGCGCCGAGGTGGGCTCGTCGAACAGCATCACGATCGGGT
>JBDTTU010000199.1:0-3979 GCA_039930465.1 Burkholderiales bacterium | reverse complement strand
GCAGTTTTGATGGCGTTATGCCGACGGCGTAGACGATGTCGTGCACGCCGGCTGCTGCGAACTGCTCGGCTTCGAGAAGCGTCGAAACGGTGGCGGGGCCCGACGGCGACGTCATGACGCGCCGCGCGACGTCGACGGACTTGGAGGTCTTGAGGTGGGGGCGCAACGTGACGCCAAGCCGGTCCAGCCTGGCTTTGAGGCGTGCGATGTTGCGCTCCATCCGCTCAGCGTCAAGGACGAGGCAAGGCGTCGCCAGGTCCCCCAGCGTCGTTGCGGTCTGTTCGGCTTGCTCCTGTCTCATGGCTATTGATTGGCCCAATGTCGTGCTCCGAGTTGTGCTTGTGCGATGCGGACTGCCATGCTGCGCCAATCCCTTTCGCCGGCACCTTCCAGGCGAAGGACCGCGCGATGACGCCGGGTCAGTAGCCTCGGGCACGATCGACCAGGCCCACAAGGGGCTCGCCCCGGCCATGGCGGTGCAGGTTGTCGATGACGACGCGCGCGGCAGTGTGCGGCTGCGTCATGCTGGCGATGTGCGGCGTGATGCGAACGCGCGGGTGCAACCAGAGCGGATCGGCTTCGGGTAGTGGCTCGGGGTCGGTCACGTCGAGCACGGCCTCGGCAAGCTGGCCTGCGTCGAGAGCGGACAACAGGTCGGCGGCGGCGAGCTGGGGCCCGCGGCCCACGTGCACCAGGCTCGCGCCGCGTGGCAGCTTGGCGAACAGCGCCATATTCAACAGGCCACGCGTGGCGTCGGTCAGCGGCAGCAGGCACACGAGGATCTGTGTGCGCGCAAGGAAGGGGTCCAGTTGGCCTTCGCCGGCATGGCAGCGCACGCCCGGCAGGTCGTGATGCGATCGGCTCCAGCCGGCGGCATCGAAGCCCAGCGCGACCAGCTGCGCCAGCACTGCCTGCCCGAGCGAGCCCAGGCCCAGCACGCCCACGCTGCATTCGGCCGCCGTGCGCACCTGGATCGGCTGCCACTGCCGGCGCTGCTGCGCGCGGCGGTAGGCTGGCATGTCACGGTGCAGGTCGAGCACCGCGTGCGTCACGTACTCGACCATGCCTTGCACGATTCCGGGTTCCACCATGCGCACCACGGTCAGGTGAGCCGGCAGCGCGGCGAAGTCGAACTGGTCGACGCCGGCGCCGGTGGAGAACAGCAGCTCCAGGTTCGGGAACTGCGCACCCAGGTCGGCCGGCGGCACCCAGGCGGCAAGGTAGCGCAAGTCGTGCGCGTCGCCGGTGTCGGGCCAGAGCCGGAAGTCGATCTCCGGCGCTTCGCGGCGGAAGACTTCAGCCCACTGCCGGCCGCGCTGCCCGTCGGCCTTGTAGACGAAGACCGGTCGCATCAGCACAGCGCCTGGGTGACGATGGCGTAGAGCCGGCCGTTGGGGTCACGCGCCAGCGGCGTGCCGCGCACCATGGTCGTTGGCGCGTCCACGCGCAGCAGGCCCAGGCTTTCCAGCCACTCGCCGAAGCCACTGTCGAAATCGATGTCGACGCGTGTGAAACGGCCTGCGTTCAGCCCGACCAGGTGCGCGATCAGCGCCTGCGCGCCTTCGGCCTCGGGCGCAACTACCGGGCCGATGGCGTGGCCGCGGCCGAAGCGGCGCAGCATCGCGAAGCCGCGCGCGCGGCCGGCCTCGTCCAGCACCACCGTGGCGTCGGCGTCACGGAACAGCTCGTCAATCAGCGCCGGCCGCGGCATGCCGCACGCCGCAGTGTCCAGCGCGCGCAGCGTCTCCAGGTCGGCCTCGGTGGCCGGACGCAGGCGCCGCTCGGGGCCCAGTGCGATCAGCGGCGCCGGCCGGGCCACGCCCTGGTGCTGACGGATTTCGCCCGTGCGCACGAACCCCAGGCGTTCATAGAGGCCGCGGCCTTCGCTGGTGGCTTGCAGCAGCACGCTGCAGCCCTCCAGCCCTTCCAACAGCGCTGTCATCAAGCGGTGGCCGACGCGCCGGCCCTGGCAGGCGGGGGCGACGACGATGAGGCCGATCGTTGCGTGCTCGGGCCCCCAGCGCAGGCGCAGCCCAGTGCCGACGATCTTGCCGTCGCGCACGGCGACAAGACCTTCGGCGTGACGGAAAGCCTGGTCCCAGTCGGCCGGACGGTGCGGCCAGCGCAATTCGTCGGTCAGCGCATGGGCGGCGGGCAGGTCGGCCGTGGTCATCCCACGCAGCGCCACGCCATCGGAACCCAGGGCGGCGGTCGTCGCAGCCATCGCGTCATTCTCCTGTTGATTTCTGCCGTTATTGTTGTGCGCAATCGCACCGTTGTGCCAGTCGAAATCCGGGTTCGCACTCAGTTCGGCAGCTTGCGCTTGCGCGGGCGTCCGGATCGCGACGTCATGCTGGATCGGCCCGGCTCAACAAACACAAATGCCAAGCGCTCGCCTACGACGTCCCGCCCCGACGCCATTCGACCCCGCTGCCTTCGAGGAGATGCGACTCGGTCACGCGGGGCGCACGCTTGGCGTTGCACAGCAGTTCATACGCGATGGTGCCCGCCGAAGCTGCGACATCGCCGACCGGGATGTTGGGGCCCCACAACTCCACTTCGCCGCCGATCCCCGTGCCGGGCAGATCTGTAAGGTCGACGGTCAACATGTCCATCGACACGCGGCCGACGAGCCCCGTGCGCTGCTTGTCGACCGCGACGGGTGTGCCGTTGCCGGCCGCGCGCGGGTAGCCGTCCGCATACCCGAAGGCGACCAGGCCGACACGCGTGGCGCGATCGGCCACGAAGCGCGCCCCATAGCCGATCGCTTCGCCGGCGGCCACGTCGCGCACCGCGATGATCTCGCTTCGTGCCTTCATCACCGGGCGCAATGCATCGCCGGACGGGTTCCCGCCTCGCGGATCGGCGCCGTACAGCGCGATGCCGCAGCGCGCCCAATCGCGCCGAGCTGCAGGCCAGCACAGCACGCCGGCGGAATTTGCCAGGCTTCGCAACCCGGGCAGGCCCGCCGTCGCCTGGTCGAAGCGCGAGATCTGCTGCACGGTGAAGTCCTGCTCGACCTCGTCCGCTCGGGCAAAGTGCGTCATCAGGGTGATGGAGGCCACTTTGCCGCTGGCGAGCAGCCGCTGGTATGCGCCCCGCACCGCGGTCAGATCGAAGCCGCAGCGGTGCATGCCGGTGTCGGCCTTCAACCACACGTGCAACGGCTGTGCCGCCGGGCAACGCTCGATCATGCGTAACTGGTCCTCGTGATGAACCACGATCCACCAGCATTCGCGCGCGGCCGTATCGAGCTCCTTGGCCCCGAACACACCCTCGAGAACGAGCAGCGCTGCGCGCACGCCGGCTGCGCGCAGTGCGGCAGCCTCATCACCGAACGCGACCGCGAAGCCATCGGCCTCGCCGGCCAGGACGTTCGCGCAGCACTCGGCACCATGGCCGTAGGCGTCGGCCTTCAGCACCGCGAGCACGCGCCCGCCATGCACCCGGCGCAGCAACCGGTAGTTGTGGCGCAACGCGGCGACGTCGATCTCAATGCGCGCCGGCCTGCTCATAAGGCAACCTCAGACCGCTCTCGTGGCGGGGCGCGGCTGCCGCTGCGGACGCACTGCCGGGCGATAGCGCTCGATGCCGAACCCGTCCGGATCGATGTCAGGCTTGCGGCCGGTGACCAGATCGGCAATCAGGCGCCCCGACCCCGCAGCCATCGTCCAGCCCAGCGTGCCATGACCGGTATCGATGAAGAGCTGCTGCACGGAAGTTGCGCCGACCACCGGCGTGCCGTCGGGCGTCATCGGCCGCAGGCCCGTCCAGAATTCGCCGCGGGCCATGTCGCTGGCACCCGGGAACAGGTCCTCGATCACCATCTGCAGCGTCTGGCGCGCTCCATCCCGCAACGACAGGTCGAAGCCTGCGAGCTCGGCCATGCCGCCGACCCGGATGCGCCGGTCGAAGCGCGTGACAGCCACCTTGTACGTTTCGTCGAGGATGGTCGAGACCGGTGCGCAGGATTCGTCGA
>JBDTTU010000198.1:0-3985 GCA_039930465.1 Burkholderiales bacterium | reverse complement strand
GGCCACTTCCAGTCGCTCAGGTGAGGGGAAATCGACGTCGGCGATGACCGCTTTCGAAGGTGCAGCGGACGTAGCGCAAAGCCCAGCCCGCGGCGACGAAACCTCCAAAGCGGTCAATCGGCGACAACCAATGACTTGCGGAGACGAACCTCGGCCGATTGACCGTTCGTCAACGGCCCGAAGTGGCGCTGCCGACCCACAAGCACGCGTTCGAACTCGCGTATCGGCGAGCCGCGTCGCCGCAATAGTATCCATCGGCCACGCCCGGCCATGCGGTCTGTCTGAAGCCGCCGAATCGGTAGGGTCTGGTGAGGGCGTCGATGTTCGAACTTGTCACCGGGCGTGGGGCGGCCGCAGGCTGGTCGGCCGAGACGATGCGGATCTGATCGCGGGCCTCGAGTCCATGGGGCGACAATGTGCCGATGAGCGATGCCCCTGCACCCGGGCGGCCGCCCCAGCGGCGCCAGGTCTCGGTGCTGTTTCTCGACATCGTGGGCTCCACCGCGCTGATCGGCCAGCTCGATCCCGAAGACGTGTCCGAGGTCATGGACGGCGCGCTGCGGCGATTCTCCGAAGTTGTTCAGGCGCGCGGTGGGCGGGTGCTGCAGTACGCAGGTGACAGCCTGCTGGCCGCTTTCGGCGCCGACCACGCGCGCGAGGACGATGCAGAGCGCGCTGTTCACGCGGGCCTGGACATGCTCGCCGCGGCGCGCATGCATGCCGCCCAGGTGCGGCGAGACCACGGGCTTGGCGGCTTCGACATCCGCGTCGGCGTGCACACCGGCCACGTGCTGCTTGGCGGCGGTGTCGACGAAGACGGCACGATACGCGGCTACACCGTGAACATCGCCGCGCGCCTGGAGCAGAGCGCCCCGGCAGGCATGCTGCGCATCAGCCAAGACACCTGGCGCCAGGTGCGCGGTGTGTTCGATGCGCAGGCGCAGCCGCCGCTGCGGGTGAAGGGCCACGACGAGACACTGGTCACCTATCTCGTATCCGGGGCGCGGCCACTCGCGGGGCGCACGCCCGGGCGCGGCATCGAAGGCGTGGCGGGGGCCTTCATTGGCCGCGATGCCGAGCTCGCACGGCTGCTGGCGGCCTTCGAGCGCACGGCTGCTGGCGATGGCTTGCAGGCGATGACGTTGCTGGCCGAGGCCGGCCTCGGCAAGAGCCGGCTGCTCCACGAGCTTCAGCTTCGTCTGGCTGCCCACACGCAACGCTGTTGGCTGCTGCAGGCGCGGTCGCAACCCGGCAGCTTGCAGCAGCCCTATGCGCTGCTGCGCGATGTGCTCGCCGGGCGCCTGCAGATCGCCGACAGCGACAGCGGCGAAGTGGCCCGGGGCCGACTGGTGCAGGGCCTGCTTCCCTTCTTCGCTGCCGATGGCGAAGCCGCCGCGCTGCGCCAGGCCGAATTGCTGGGTCAGTTGATCGGCATGGATTTCTCCGCCAGCCCGCGCTTGGCCGCGGTGATGCGCGATCCCCGGCTGCTGCGCGACGGCGCCATCGCTGCGCTGGCCACCTACCTGCAACGCCTGGCCGCCAGTGACGGCTCGCCGGTGGTGCTGCTGCTCGACGACCTGCAATGGAGCGACGATGCGTCGTTGGACCTGTTGGAACAACTGCGCTTGCGCACCGAGCTGCCGCTGACGGTGGTGTTGGCCGCACGCCCCGCGCTGGTGGAGCGGCGTGCCGGATGGGGCCAGGGCTGGGAACGACACGAGACGCTCGCGCTGGCGCCACTGAATGCGGCCGATCGACGCGTGTTGCTGCGCACCCTGCTGCAGCGTGTGCAGGACGCGCCTGCCGAGCTGCTGGCGATGATCGACAACCAGGCAGAGGGCAACCCCTACTACGCCGAAGAGCTGGTGCAGATGTTCATCGACATCGGCGCCATCGACACCGCCGGCGAGCCGTGGCGCGTGCGAACCGACCGGCTGGCGGGGGCCCGCGTCCCCGGCACGCTGGTGGGCGTGCTGCAGGCGCGGCTGGATGCGCTGGCCGCCACCGAGCGCCATGCGATGCAGGCCGCGAGCATCGTGGGGCCGGTGTTCTGGGACGACGCGCTGCGCGCGCTGGACGCCGCCGCCACCGAGGCACTGCCCGAGCTGCAGCGTAAGGCCATGGTGCACCTGCGGCCCGTGAGCGCCTTCGAAGGTACGCGTGAAGAAGGCTTCCACCATCACCTACTCCATCAGGTGACCTATGACACTTTGCTCAAGGCCGAGCGCCGCGCCGGGCACGCACAGGCGGCGCGGTGGCTGGCCGAGCGTGTGGGCGACCGCATGGCCGAATATCTGGCGCTGACGGGCGAACACTATGAGCGCGCCGGCGACGCCGCGCGCGCGATCGATTGGCTCGAGCGCGCCGCCGTCGCCGCCGAGGAGCGTTTCGCCAACACGATGGCGCTGGCCACGTTGGCGCGCCTGCTGGCGATGCCCGAACTCGACGACCCGCGCCGGCGCTTCGCGCTGCTCGGCAAGCAGAGCAACATTGCCGACCTGGTTGGCGATCGTGTCTTGCAGGCCAGCGCCCTGGACATTCGATGGCAGATCGCCGAGGCGCTCGACGACGACGCGCTGCGCGCCCATGTGATGGCATTGCGCGCACTGCTCTCCGACCGCCTGGGGCACCTCAGCGAAGCGTACGATCTGGCCGAACGCGCCGCCGCAATCGCCGAGGGCAGCGGCAACGCCGTACCTGCTGCGCTGGGCTACGGCGAGCTCGGCTGGCTGCACCTGCAGCGCGGAGCCATCGGCGAGGCCGAAGCGTCGTTCAGGTCCGGGCTACGCTGGGCGCGCCGGGCAGCGCTCGAGATGAAGCAGGCCACCGACGACACCTACGAACCGATGCTGCTTACGATGACGGCAACCGCGCTGTCCGCGAAGCACGACTATGAGGGGGCGCTGTCCGCGCTTCGCGAGGGTCTTGCCCTGGCGCAGGCCCGTCATCGGGTGCGTACGTTGTGCGGGTGTCACGATTGGTTGGTCGACGTGGCGCTTAAGCTGTTCGATCTGCCGCTGGCCCAGGCGCACACCGACGCGCTGGCTGAAGCGGCCCAGCAGGTCGGCTCCGCAGCCCTGATCGTTCAGGCGAGGGTTTGGCGGGCCGAGATCGCGCTGCGCGCGGGCCGGCACGCTGAGGCCGCGGTCCTGGCGCAGGCGTGCGCCGAGGCGGCGCAGAAACAGGGCGATCCGAAGATGGCCGGCTTCGCGCTCGGCATCGCGGGCGAGGCGTATGCCGCGAACGGTCAGACCGCGTTGGCGCGCGAGATGCATCAGCTGTCGCACGATTCCCATGCGCGCGCCGAGCAGGATTTCGAGAGGCTCGCCAACCGCCTGCTGATCGCCGACACCTGGCGCGCAGAAGGCAACGTGGCGCGCGCGCTGGCACAGCTCGAGCCGGAAATGGCGGCCCTCGAAGCGCGCGACGCCTTGGGCACCTCGAACCGCCGCGTGACCGCCCGCATGGCAGCCTGGCGCGTGCTCGCGGCGGCCGCGGACCGGCGCGCGACGCAGCAGCTCGAATGGGTCAAGGCAGATCTCGATCAAACCGTATCGCAAATCCGTGACCCGGCGGTGCGCGATCGCATCCTCACGGCGCCGCCATTGCATCGAGATATCACGGCAGCCTGGGCCGCTCACGCCCTGTGCAGGTGAGCGGCGCCGCTGAATGCGGCGCACCCTCCGGGTAGCTTGGCCATGACCTGCGAACGCCCGCACGACATCGCGATCATCGGGCTGGGCGCGATGGGCAGCGTGGCGGCATTCGAACTGATCTGGCGTCGCTTCTGGGTCGGGCGTTGCCGCAACCTGCACCGGGCGCTCAAGCGAAACCCGCAGGAGTCTGGAAGCGCGGATCTACCTGGCGGCGGTGGACTAGGAATCCGGCGACCGCGACGCCGCCACGTGGCAGGCGGGCGAGATCCGCAGCCTCGAGCCGGCCTTCAGCGCCGACACGTGGCTGGGGAACTATCCGCTGGCCGATC
>JBDTTU010000197.1:0-4014 GCA_039930465.1 Burkholderiales bacterium | reverse complement strand
AGGGCTTCTTCGTTCCATACACGTAGAGCATCGGGCAGGCCGGCACGAACGCCGCTGCGCTCGGCCGCGCACCGCCGCCGGTCCATTGTTGGTAGTACGGGTAGTTCATCTGCGAGCCGATGAACTGTTCGTCTGAAGGGCAACGCAGCGCGCGTGCCATCCAGCGTGTCATCCACCGGCCCGCGCCACCACCGACGCGCCACGCCACCGCGAGCCAGCCCTGGTACGCGGCGATCGACAGTTTGTCGATGAAGCGCAGCTCACGCAGGTGCGCGCGCGAACCGGCATCGCCGATGTCCACGGCCACGATCTTCGCGACCAGCGCCGGGTGCTGCGTGGCGAATGCGTAGCCGAACACGCAGCCCCAATCGTGCAGCATCAAGATCACCTGCCGGCCGGGGCAGGCCTGATCGATGATGTTCTTGAAGCTGGCAGTCAGTCGTGCGACGGAAGACGCACGCGGCGGTTTGCCGATGTCGAACCCCGGCAGCGTGAAGCGCACGCAGCGGTAGGTGTTCTTCAGCGCATCGACCGTGGCGTCCCACAGGCGGTAGGTGTCTGGCCAGCCGTGGATCATCACGATCGTCGCGGCGGCGTCCGGGCCTTCGATGAAGACGTCGACGCCGTCGATCTGCCGCGTTTCGATCATGCGCCGCCCCGCTCGCCGAGGTTGATGTCAAGCATCATCTCGTTGGCCAGCCCTTCGAGCCTGGAGCGCAGCGCCTCCGACGACAGCAGCTTTGGCACCAGCAGATGCGCTGCGACCTTGAAGGTGGGCTTGCCCGGCCCCTTGCCACCGGCAATTTCGGTGTGGATGTGCTCGATGCTGATGCCACTTTCGGCGAGGATGCGCGTCAGGTTGCTGACGATGCCCAGCCGGTCTTCGCCCACCAGTTCGAGGTCGATACCTCGCAGCCCGGCGGGGGCTTCGTTGCCGTCGCTCTTCGCCACCACGAGCCGCAAGCCCGACGATTCCAGGCCTTTCAGCGCCGCCGCCAGCGCATCGGCGTTTTCGCGCGGCACCTCGAAGTGCACCATGCCGGCGAACTCGCCCGCCAGCTTGGCCAGGCGGCTCGCGGCCCAGCTGGCACCGAAACGTTGCGCGCGGTCCGACAGCAAGCTGACGATGCCGGGGCGGTCGGGGCCCATCACGGTGACAACCAGCGAGGTGGTGGTCTGCGGCGCGTCTTCGGTCAGCACAACCGAGCGGCGGATCATCGGCGCGCGCGTGGCGAAGCGCTGGTCTTGGGTGTGGGCCGGCAGTGTGCCGTGTTCGCTGGCGTGGCGCACCACTTGCGCGAGCAGCGCCAGGCCCATCGGCGCGAGCGCACGTTCCCACAGCTCGCGCGCCGTTTCGCCCTTGGCGACGAAGCACCAGTCTTGCGCCGCCACGGCGCCTGCGTCCCAGCCGTCGGCCAGGTGGTAGATCGAACCGCCGGCCACAGCGTCGCCTTCGAGGATCGTCCATTCCACCGCCGCGATGCCGCGGTGGCGCGGCAGCAGCGAAGGATGGTAGCCGACGCCGCCGAGGCGCGAGCGCGCCAGCGCTTCGTTGCTCACCCGGGCGTGCGTGTGTGCGGCGAGGATGAGTTCGGTGCCTTCGGGGATGGCCTCGCCCGGCACGATCTTCGGGTTCGCCATCACGTGCACGTCGAGCCCGGCGGCGCTCGCCGCGAGCGCGAGCCGGTCGTCGGCGGCCGGCACCACGACACGCGTGAACTCGGCCACACCTTCCTTGCGCAAGGCTTCCAGAACCGTGGCCCCGAAATAGCGGGAACCCACCAAGACGCACTTCATCGAGAGACTCCTGAAACAGCCGGTCGGCAACGGGCTATTCTGGCCGAGCCTTTCGCGCTGCCGTTCGCTCCGGTGCGGTTTCTGCGCTGCCGCCGGCGTGCTGGCGTGCGCGGCGGATCAGAAACCCGCTTCGACCGCTTGCAATGCTTCGTAGAGCTTGCTGAATGCGGCGTTGGGCTGGCCATCGGCTCCGGCCAAGCGCATCTGCACGGCGGGTGGCAAGGTGGGCAGTGCCACTTCGGCGCTGTGTTCCTGCGCAACCGCAGCCGCCAACGCGCGGGCGCTGAGCAAGGCCAGTTCGAGCGGGCTGTGTGTGTCGCCCAGAGGCTGTGCGAGCTTGCCGATCGCATCCGTCACCGACTGCGGGAAGCCGAGCGATTCGGCCCAGAAAGCACCCACCGTCGGGTGGTCGATGCCGAAAGCTTCGAGCTCGATGGCGGCCAGCTCGGCGCCGCGCACCACGGCGAAGCCGGTGAACATGGCGCTCGCAATGTCGGGGTAGCTGCGGCAAAGAATCAGGTGCCCGGTGGCATGCATCAGCCCGCAGACGTAGGCCTCTTCCGGGTCGGCCGAGAGTATTGACGCCAGCCGGTTGGCGGCCGTGGCGGCGACGAGCGCGTCACGCCAGAAGACGGGCAGGTCGATGCCTTCGATGCTGTTGAAGCCAGACGCGACGCCGCAGGCCACGACGAGTCGGTTGAGCGCCTGGGTGCCGATCATCCCGACAGCCGCGTCGATCGACGCCATCGAGCGCTGGCCGCCAAAGTAGGCCGAGTTCGCCACGCGCAGCACCTTCGCGCTCAACACCGGGTCTTTCGACAGCGCCTCGCCGATCTTGCGGGTGTCGACGTTCGGGTCACGCAGTGCGGCCATGAGGCGCTGCACCACACCCGGAATCGTGGGCAACTCGACGCGGCCGGCGGCCACATCGTCGATGAAGCGCGGCGTGGGGTTGGCAACGGCTTGATTGGGCTCGGCCACGCGCTTTGGCGACACGAGGGTGAATGCTGGAACGTGGTCTGTGTTCATGGAGTGGGCGCGCTTCGGCAGCGCCTGGGCGCACACCCGCAGTGTTCACCGATGCCGCCGTGAATGGCAGTTTCAAAAGCGCGGAGAAACCGGGCCTTCTCAAAGCTTCGTTTGCCGAGCAAGTCGCTCGCCCATGCAGGATGACTTCTGACTTGCTGCCGGTGCGTTGTGGATCCGAACTGAGCGTCACGCAGGCGGGCATTCCGGAGGCCATTGCGCTCGAGATGTGCTACCTGGGCTGGCAGGAATCTCTGGTGCAACTCGCCGCGTTGGTCGAGCCTGACATCCCGGGTTGACACAGAAGCGAGATCCACCGTCAGCCGAAAAAAACACCCACAACCCCGCTCTTTTCAACGCATCCACCCGGCGCTCCGCCCGACATCATCGGCACCATTGACCGGAGCCCTACCATGATGCGTTCCCTGTGGATTTCGAAGACCGGCATGGAAGCCCAGCAGACCCAGCTGGACACCATCTCCAACAACCTGGCCAACGCCTCGACCAACGGCTACAAGCGCTCGCATGCCGTGTTCGAAGACCTGATGTACCAGAACCTGCGCCAGGCCGGCGCCAACAGCAGCGACCAGACCACGCTGCCCACCGGCCTGCAGGTCGGCCTGGGCACGCGTGCCGTGGCCACGTCGCGCAGCTTCAGCCAGGGCAACCTGCAGCAGAGCAGCGGGCCGCTCGACGTGGCCGTGAGCGGCCAGGGTTTCTTCGAGGTGCAGATGCCCGACGGCACCACCGGCTTCACGCGCGATGGCTCGTTCCAGGTGAGCGCCACCGGCCAGCTCGTCACCAACAACGGCTACACCGTGCAACCCGGCATCACCATTCCTGCGACCGCGCAGAGCGTGACGATCGGCTCCGACGGCACCGTGAGCGCCGTGCTGCCGGGCCAGGCCACGCCGCAGAACGTGGGCCGGCTCACACTCACCAGTTTCGTGAACCCGGCCGGGCTCGACCCGAAGGGCCAGAACATCTACACCGAGACGGCTGCTTCCGGCACGCCAAACACCGGCACCGCCGGGCAGAACGGCCTGGGCTTGATTCAGCAGGGCTTCGTTGAAACCTCGAACGTGAACGTGGTCGAAGAGCTGGTCGGCATGATCCAGACGCAGCGCGCCTACGAACTCAACTCGAAGGCCATCAAGACCTCCGACGAAATGCTGCAGCGCCTGTCGCAGC
>JBDTTU010000196.1:0-4167 GCA_039930465.1 Burkholderiales bacterium | reverse complement strand
TCGCTCGAAGGCGGTGCGCACTGCGTGCTGGTGCCGAGCGGGCTGGCGGCGATCACGCTCGTCGATGCGGCCTTGCTGCAGTCGGGCGACGAGGTCTTGATTCCCGACAACGCCTACAACCCCGGCAAGGAACTCGCACGCCACGAACTGGCGCGCTGGGGCGTGAAGCACCGTCTTTACGACCCGGCGAATCCGGAAGCGCTGGCGGCGATGCTCAGGCCGGCGACGAAGCTGGTGTGGCTCGAAGCGCCCGGGTCGGTGACGATGGAGTTCCCCGACCTGCTGGCGCTCGTGCTCGCAGCGCGCTCGAAGGGCGCGATGGTGGCGCTCGACAACACCTGGGGCGCGGGCATCGCCTTCAACGCGTTCGACCTGGGCGGGGGCGTCGGGGCCGACATCTCGGTTCACGCATTGACCAAGTACCCGTCGGGTGGCGGCGACATCCTGATGGGTTCGGTGACCACATGCGACCCGGTGCTGCACCTGAAGCTCAACGGCGCTCACATGCGCATGGGCTGGGGCGTGTCGGCGAACGACGCCGAGACGGTGCTGCGCTCGCTGCCCTCGCTTGCGCTGCGCTACGCCGCGCACGATGCGGCCGGCCGCAGGCTCGCGCACTGGTGGGCGCAGCGGCCCGAGGTGACGCAGGTGCTGCACCCCGCGTTGCCAGGCTCGCCCGGCCACGCGCACTGGGCGCGCCTGTGCACGCAGGCGGCTGGCTTGTTCTCGGTGGTCTTCGACGAGCGCTACAGCACAGCGCAGGTCGACGCTTTTGTCGACGCGCTGAAGCTCTTCAAGATCGGCTTCTCGTGGGCCGGCCCGGTGAGCCTGGTCGTGCCTTACGACATGGCGATGTTGCGGCCGGGTGCAGCGGCACGCGGCACGCTGGTGCGCTTTTCGCTCGGGCTCGAAGCGGTGGAAGACCTGATCGCCGATTCGGAACAGGCCCTGGCCGCATTGCTGCGCTGAAGCTCAGGCGCGCTCGCGCAGGCGCATCTGCAAGCCCACCGGCGTCATCGTGAACGACATCAACTCCGCAGCGTCGGCGCCACTGGGCGTGGCGACCGATTCGATGTCGAAATGGGCCAGCAGCATCGCCGCCGCCATCTTGATTTCGAGCAGCGCCAGGTAACGTCCCGGGCACACCCGAGGCCCGGCCCCGAAGGGAATCGACACCCGCTTGGCCGAGTTCGCGATTTCTCCCGCACTGCCGGTGGCGAGCCAACGCTGCGGCTCGAAGGTTTCAGCGTTCGGAAAGTAGCGTTCGTCCATCGTGTCGCCCCGCATCACGCACCACACCATCGTTCCGGCCGGCACGCGAATGTCAGCGATGACGGTCTCGCGCAGCGCCTCGGTCACCTGGAACGGTGCGACCGGCTTCAAGCGCATGGTCTCGTGGGCGCAGGCTTCGAGGAAGTCGAGCGACGCCATCTGTTCGGTCGTGAAAGTGGCTGCGTCGGGCGCGAGGGTTCGCACTTCGGCCTGCGCGCGCCGCAGCGCTTCGGGGTGGCGCTGCAGCAGGTAGATCATCCACGCGAGCGTGTTCGCGGTGGTGTCTTCTCCGGCGAGCAGCATCGTCATCACGTTGCCGGCGACTTCGGCGTCGCTGACCACCGCCGCGTCGCCCGCGCTGGCCGAAACGATCATCGCTTCGAGCAGGTTCGGCGGGTGTTCGCGCCGTGCAGGGTCGGCCTGCAGCCGCGCTCTCGCTTCCTTGATGAAGATGTCGATCTGCACGTTCACCGCTTCGATGCTCTGCGCCAGTTCGCGGTCGGCGGCGCTGCGCACGTAACGCCAGGTTGGGAAAAAGGAGAACAGGCGCTTGAAGAAGGCCGGGAAAATCTTGTCGAGGTGGCGCTGGATCACGTCGGCATCAGACTCGAGCGTGTTGATGTCGGTGCCGAAGGCCAGGCCCGCGATCGCGTCGACGGTGAAGCGCATCAGGTCGGCCTGCAGGTCGATCGCGGCGCCGCTGCGCGCGGCGGTCTGCCAGCGCCCGCGCAACCGCTGCGTGACCTTCAGCAAAGACGGGAAGTAGGCCTTGACATGGCTCGGATCGAACCCCGCCATCACCATGCGGCGCTGGCGCTTCCAGGCGTCGCCGTTGGCGCCGAAGACGCCGGGTTTGAGGCCCATCTCGGTGCCGATGGACTCGAGCAGGCGGGTACGCCGAAAGCCCTCGGGCCGGTCGCGCAACAGCGTGTGCAAGGCTTCGTGGTCGGCCACGCCGAGCAGTTGCCGCCCGCCCAGGCTGAAGCGAAAGTATGGGCCGTGCTCGCGGCTCCAGCGTTCCACGTTCTGGTGGATCGCGCTGCGCTTGACCTGCAACAGGTTGCCCAGCACCGGCAGGCCGCGCGGGCCGGGCAGTTCGGCGATTTCGCGCAAGCGTTGCGCGGGGGCCAGAGGCGGTGATTCCACTTGCATGCGCGTTCCTTGGCTCAGTCTTTGCTCGGCTTCGAAGAGACCTTGTGTCTCATCAAGCGCCCCTTTTCTCTCTCCCAATCACGTTTCTTCTCGGTGTTGCGTTTGTCGTGCTCGGCCTTGCCCTTGGCCAACGCGATCTCGGCCTTTACCAGCCCGCCCTTGTAGTGCAGGTTCATCGGCACCAGCGTGAAGCCTTTTTGTTCGACCTTGCCGATCAGGCGCTTGATCTCTTCCTTGTGCATCAGCAGCTTCTTGGTGCGGTCGGCTTCGGGGCTGATGTGGGTAGAGGCGCTGCGCAGGGCGTTGATGCGGCAGCCGATCAGGTAGAGCTCGCCGCCCTTGATCACCACGTAGCCGTCGGTCAGCTGCACCTGGCCGGCACGCACGGCCTTGATCTCCCAGCCTTGCAGCACCATGCCTGCCTCGTGGCGTTCTTCGATGTGATAGTCAAAATTGGCGCGGCGGTTTTCGGCGATGGACATGGAAACTCAGATGGGGGCGAAGTGCGCCTCTACAATTTCTGCATTGTATGAAGCACGTCAACAAGTCGGTATTGCTGTGGTACTCGCCGCACGAGATGTACACATTGGTGACCGCGGTCGAAGACTATCCGCGCTTCCTGCCGTGGTGTGAGCGGGCCGAGGTTCTAGAACGGAACGAGTCGGATGTGACGGCGCGGCTGCACCTGTCTTATCTCGGCGTGCGCCAGTCGTTCACCACGCGCAACCTTCATGTGGACGGCGCCAGTGTCGAACTCCAACTGGTCGACGGGCCGTTCTCTGAGCTGGCCGGCACCTGGCGTTTTGTGCCCTTGCCCGCGGGCGACGGGCCGCAGGCCAAGGGCTGCAAGATCGAGTTCGATCTGCGCTACACCTTTGCCAATGCCGCGCTCGAAGCGGTGGTCAGCCCGGTGTTCGACCGCATCGCCAACACCTTCGTCGAATCGTTCGTCAAGCGCGCCGAGCAGGTGCATGGGGCGCGCTGAGGTGTTGTCGGTGACGGTCGTCTACAGCCCGCGTTCCGGCGAAATCGACGAGGTGTTGCTGGCACTTGAGGAAGGCGCCACGGTGGCCGATGCGCTGCGCGCGAGCGGCGTGGCCGCACGTCATGACACGAGCCAACTTGCCGTCGGTGTCTGGGGGGTGATTGCGGCGCAGGGCGACCGCCTGCGCGACCGCGACCGTGTGGAGCTTTACCGACCCTTGCTGGTCGACCCGAAAGAAGCGCGCCGGTTGCGGCAGCAGAAGCAGCGCGGCCGGCTCAAAGGCTGAGCCGAAGGCCCGGCGCCAGCAGACTACCTGGCGCAGTTCTGCGCGATCATGTCGCGCGCCCGCTTGGACTCGGAGGCGCGGGCGGTGTCGTCCATCACGATGCGCTCGCCCTTTTCGTTCAACTGCGCCAGCCGCACGCCGCTGTCGAGGGTGCGCAACTGGGCTTGGGCGCGGGTGCAGTTGTCGGCTTTGGCGGCAGCCACGCGGGTTTCTTCGGCTTTCTCGTCGGCCTTTCTCTTCGCCGCGGCCTCTTCTTCGGCCTTCTTGTGCTTGGCTTCCAGCTCGGAATCGACCGTCTTGGGTGCGAGCACCGGAGCGCCCGAGGCCGCAGACGCGGGCGCAGCAGCCAGCGGTGCGTTGCTCTTGCGCGTTGCGGCGCTGGGGCGCTGCAGGATGTCGGCTTCGGCCACGCCCGAGGGCGGCGGCAGGTCGCTGTACTGCACGCCGTTCTTGTCGCGCCACTTCCATTGGG
>JBDTTU010000195.1:0-4186 GCA_039930465.1 Burkholderiales bacterium | reverse complement strand
CTCGATTGTCGAGGTTCGTGCTTTCAAGTGCTCTCATAGGGCCAATCGCGAGCGATGACCCGAGAAAAGCACAAAAGGCTGGGGGCCGAAACCGGCTCCCAGCCCTGTGCGGCAAGCCGAATTACTTGATCTCGGCCTTCGCGCCGGCGTCGACCAGCTTCTTCAGCGCAGCGTCGGCATCGGCCTTGGCCACGGCTTCCTTGACAGCCTTCGGAGCGCCGTCGACCAGGTCCTTGGCTTCCTTCAGGCCCAGGCCCGTCAGTTCGCGCACGGCCTTGATGACCGACACCTTGTTGGCGCCAGCTTCGAGCAGCATCACGTTGAATTCGGTCTGCTCTTCGACGACCGCAGCGGCAGCGCCACCACCGGCGCCGGCCGGAGCCGACATCGCAGCGGCGGACACGCCGAACTTCACTTCGATCGCCTTGACCAGGTCGTTGAGGTCCATCACCGACATGCTGTCGAGTGCGGTCAGGAATGCGTCTTTATCGAATGCCATTTTGATTTCCAGTTCAATAGATTGATTACAAAGATCGGTCGATCAGGCGGCCGGGGCTTCAGCCGCAGGCGCTTCGGCAGCGGGCGCTGCCTCAGCGGCCGGTGCGGCTTCTGCAGCAGGAGCCGCTTCGGCACGCTTCTCGGCGATGGCCGCCAGCACACGCGCGATACGCGAAACCGGTGACTGCATCAGGCCGAGCAATTGCGCCAGCAGCACTTCCTTGCTCGGAATCGCGGCCAGGGCCTTCACCCCGTCAGCGTTCAGAGCCTTGCCTGCGTAGGCGCCACCCGTGATGACCAGCTTGTCGTTGCCCTTGGCAAAGTCGGCAATGACTTTGGCCGCGGCGACAGCGTCTTCGGAAAAACCGTAGATCAGCGGGCCGACCATGCTCTCCGAGGCCACTTCGAACGGTGTGCCGGCAACGGCGCGACGGGCGAGCGTGTTCTTCAGGACATGAAGGTACACACCCTTGTCGCGCGCCTGCTTGCGCAGCACGTTCAAGTGTTCCACGGTGAGGCCACGGTATTCAGCCAGCGCGAGCGTCTGTGAACGGGCCACTTGGGCCGACACATCCGCCACCACGGTCTGCTTCTCGCTTTTGTTGAGACTCAAGGTCTACTCCTCACAACATGTGCTCTTCGGTCGTTGCCGACCTCCGAACACCCTAGGGGTTCAGCGAAACAACCGAACTGGAATTCATCATTCCTTTTCGATGGAGCCGCCATCTGCGCTGGCTTGTTGCCGGCACGGTTTTGACGCCGTGCCTGGCCTTCCATTAAGCGACCACGAAGGGCCGCACCAGCGGTCTTGGATGACCTGCGCCTGCCTTGCGGCTGGCGCAGTCCACCAAACTCTTCTCGACCGGCACCAGACTCGTGCCGGCCTTCAATCGAATTCAGGCGGCCGTTGCCGACGCATTGATCGACGCGATTTCGACCCGGGCGCCCACGCCCATCGTCGAAGACAGCGCCACCTTGCGCAGATAGATGCCCTTGCTCGACGCCGGCTTGGCCTTGTTCAGGGCCTCGATCAGCGCGCGCAGGTTGCCGACCAGCTTGTCGGACTCGAACGAACGGCGGCCGATGGTGGCGTGGATGATCCCGCCCTTGTCGACGCGGAACTGCACCTGGCCGGCCTTGGCGTTGCGCACGGCTTGTGCCACGTCGGGCGTCACGGTGCCGACCTTCGGGTTCGGCATCAGGCCGCGCGGGCCCAGGATCTGGCCCAGCGTACCGACCACGCGCATCGTGTCGGGCGAAGCGATCACGACGTCGAAGTCCATCTTGCCGGCCTTGATCTGCTCGGCCAGGTCTTCCATGCCGACGATGTCGGCACCGGCGGCCTTGGCTTCTTCGGCCTTGGCGCCCTGGGCGAACACGGCCACGCGCTTGGTCTTGCCGGTGCCGTTGGGCAGCACGACGGCGCCACGAACCACCTGGTCGGACTTCTTCGCGTCGATGCCGAGTTGCACCGACACGTCGATCGACTCATCGAACTTCGCGGTCGCGCATTCCTTGACGATGGCCAGGGCGTTGTCGACCGGGTAGAGCTTGTTGCTGTCGACTTTGCCGGCGACAGCCTTCTGGCGTTTTGTCAAAGCAGCCATGTCAGACCACTCCTTCCACGGTGATGCCCATCGAGCGGGCGGTGCCGGCGATGGTGCGAACAGCGGCGTCAAGGTCGGCGCCGGTCAGGTCTTTCAGCTTGATCTTGGCGATGTCTTCAACCTGCGCGCGTGTCAGCTTGCCGACCTTGTCGGTGTGCGGCTTCGGCGAGCCCTTCTCGAGCTTGAGCGCCTTCTTGATCAGCACGGTGGCCGGCGGCGTCTTCAGGATGAACGTGAACGACTTGTCCGCGAACGCGGTGATCACGACCGGCAGCACGAGGCCGGGTTCCATGCTGGAGGTCTGGGCGTTGAACGCCTTGCAGAACTCCATGATGTTCAGACCGCGCTGGCCGAGGGCCGGGCCGATCGGGGGCGACGGGTTTGCTTTGCCCGCCGGGACTTGCAGCTTGATGTAGCCGACAATTTTCTTTGCCATCTTCACTCTCCAATGCAACCCGCTCTGCGATCAACTCGCGTCGAAGGTTGTTGAGTTCAAACGCCAAGGGCTGGTTACCTTGGCTCCTCTTTCCGGTGTCTCGTCACCGGCAGCAACGGGTGATGAACGAACACCTTGCGGTGCCCGGCCCCATCACCAGGGCCGAATCTTTCTGCTCAGACCTCTTGCCTCAACACTCACACAACAACAAGTGATCGGCGAAAAGTCTGTCGAACCAATGTTCGTCAGACTTTTTCGACCTGCGCGAAGTCGAGTTCGACCGGCGTGGCGCGACCGAAGATCGTGACCGCCACCCGCACCTTCGACTTGTCGTAGTTGACGTCTTCGACGGCGCCGTTGAAGTCGGTGAACGGGCCTTCCTTGATGCGCACCAGCTCGCCCACTTCCCACTGCACCTTGGGCCGCGGTTTCTCGACGCCTTCTTGCATCTGGTGCACGATCTTCAGCACTTCGGCTTCGGAGATCGGCGACGGCCGGTTCTTCGCGCCGCCCACGAAACCCGTGACCTTGCTGGTGTGTTTCACCAGGTGCCAGGTGTCGTCGGCCATTTCCATTTCCACCAGCACGTAGCCCGGGAAGAACCGCCGCTCACTGACCGACTTCTTGCCGTTCTTCAGCTCGACCACTTCTTCCATCGGCACCAGGATGCGGCCGAACTTGTCCTGCATCTCGGAGCGGTCGATCCGCTCGCGCAGGTTGCGCTCGACGGCCTTTTCCATGCCGGAATAGGCGTGCACCACGTACCAGCGCTTGTTGGTGGCCGGAGCCACCGTCGCTGCGGTCACTTCGGAAGTGTTGAGTTCTTCAGTCATGGCCATTTTCCCCAACGCGCCTCAACGCTTCCAGCCCAGGATCAGGTCGTACAGCAACCACTCGAGCGTCTTGTCGGTCAGCCACAGAAACAGCGCCATCACGAACACGAAGGCGAAGACGTAACCCGTCATCTGCAGCGCTTCCTTGCGCGTCGGCCATACGACCTTGCGCACTTCCTTGACGGAATCGCGGCCGTAGGCGATGAGCTGCTTGCCGGCCTCGGACGTGAAGAACGTGACCACGGCGGCGGCGAACAGCACGATCAAGGCCACCACCCGAACCCAAAGGTCTTGCTTGCCGAGTGCGTAGAACACCCCCACGGCGGCAACGACCAGCAGCGCAGCGACTGCGAGCTTGGCCTTGTCAGCGCCGGTGGAGATGGTTTCGACTTGTGGTGGGTTCGCCATGGTGTTCACTGTTTCAATCTGCCGAGTCGCGCAACCCGGAAGTTGCGGCATCTCTGACAGCAAAGCCCGCAAGCGCTTTGTGCGTTCGCGGGCTGCTTTTCTCGCCAGACGCTGGGCTCTTCAGACCCTGAATCTGGCAGGGGCGGAGGGCATCGAACCCCCAACCTCTGGTTTTGGAGACCAGCGCTCTGCCAATTGAGCTACGCCCCTCTTGATTCCAGATTACGCGATGATCTTGGCAACAACGCCGGCGCCGACGGTTCTGCCACCTTCACGGATGGCAAAGCGCAGGCCCTCTTCCATCGCGATCGGGTTGATCAGCTTCACGGTGATGCTGACGTTGTCGCCGGGCATGACCATTTCCTTGTCCTTCGGCAGCTCGACCGCACCGGTCACGTCGGTGG
>JBDTTU010000194.1:0-4362 GCA_039930465.1 Burkholderiales bacterium | reverse complement strand
CCATTGGTGCGGCAGGACTCATAAACGTTCCCACAAGAGTGCAACACTACAGTAGATGCCCAAGCCCCACAGCGGCGCGAGAGTGAGCAAGCCCAGCAGCACGCCCAGCGCCGCGCCGCCCGCCCAGCCGGTCAAAGCGCCGGAGCCGCCCAGCTCGGTGACCACTCGACGTTCGACCCACTTCACGTAAGCCCAGTAGCCCAGCGCACAGGCCAGTGCCGCCACCGCGTTCGGCCACGCGATGGGCATGTGCTTGGGCAGCAAGGCTTCGGTCACCGCAAAACTCAGCGCCAGCGCCATGAACATCGCGAGCGATGCGGTCAGCATCCGTGCGAGCGGGTGGCGCACCACCCGGCGCCACCGGGACACGGCCTCGGTCCGGGAGGGTGGCAAATCGTGCATAGGAACTGTCATGGCGAAAGAGCCGCAGGTTTGGATGCCGATGCTTGAATCGCTTGCGGATCCGCATTTGCGGTGATCCGCGAGATGCTGACGAGTCCCGCCACCAAAGTCAGAAGCGCTCCTGCCGCAAGGCCGATTCGTGGTGCCGCTTCGGCAGAGGCTGCATTGAATAACAGGCTCATTGCGACCCCACCGGCGGTCTGGCCCGCCAACCTGGCGCTGGCCTGCATTCCCCCCGCTGCGCCGCTTCTTTCGCGAGGTGTCGAGAGGAACATGTTGCGGTTGTTCGGCACCTGGAAAAGGCCAAATCCCAGGCCACACAAGATGGCGAGCGGCACCAGCGGCAACGGGTTTCCTTGCAGCGGCCAGAACGAGGTTGCAGTGAGCCCCGCCGCAAGACAGACGCCGCCGGTGGCGCAAAGCCAGGCTGTCGACACGCGCGTGGCGAGGCGGCCCGCCAACGGTGCCACGATGGCAACTGTCAGCGGCCAGGGTGTCATGTAAAGCCCGGTCGTGAGGGTGTCCTGTCCGAGGCTGTGCTGCAAGTAAAAGGGCAGCGCCAACAAGGCCATGGTCACGCCAGCGAAACAGCATACCGACGCAATCACCGAAGTGCGAAATGAAGTCGCTCGCAGAAGGTCGAGCGGAATCAAGGGCGCTTCGCTTTGCATCTCGCGGCGAACGAGCAAAGTCAGACCTATCGCTGCCGCGGCGAGCAATGCGGCAGCGAGTGCCGGGTTGGTCACCAGAACCTCCGCGCCAACCACCAGCGATGCAAGGGCGGCGACGTTCAGGGCCACGCTGAGCCGGTCGAGCCGGCGCCTCGAGCCTGGGCACTCGGGCAGCGCACGGGCCGCGCAGAGCACTATCGCACCCAAAGGAAGGTTGACCGCGAACAGCCAGGGCCAGCCCGCGCCAGACAAGATCACCGCACCTATCGTCGGACCTGCCGCCGACGACAGAGCGACGGCCAAGGCGTTCCAGGCAATGGCCGCGCCGAGTTGGCGCTCGGGAACCACGAGGCGCAGCAGCGCGATACCAAGAGCCATGATCGCAGCGGCCCCAAGCCCTTGAAGAAAGCGCGCTGCGACAAGCCACGGCAGCGACGGTGAGATGGCGCACAACACCGAAGCGACCGTGAACAGCCCAACGCCCAGCGTAAACACGCGGCGATATCCCAAGCTTTCCCCCAGGGCTGCGCAGGGCAGCAAGCCCATCACGAGGGCCGTCTGGTAGGCGGTGATGATCCACACCGATGCGCCAGGCGTCACCTGCAGGGAGTGCGCGATCCCTGGCAGCGCCACGTTGGCGATCGCCGCGTCGAGCACCGCGAGCACCACGGCCGCCAGCACCGCGGCAATCGCGAGCGAGCGTCGCGGCTCGGCCAGCCCGAAGCCGGGGTCGTCGGCCCGGGTCAATCCACCGTCCATGTGCCGTCCCGCTCGAAGTAACGCGTCACGAGGTGTTCTTCCTGGTCTTCCTTCTTCAGGTCTCTTTCAGTGAAACGGAACAACAGCGCAGGCCCGGTCACGCAGCGTGTGTCATGAATGTCTCCTGGCAGATAGACCTGAACCTGCCCGGGCCGCACCAAGGTTGAATTCCTTTTCACGAGCCGAATGCTGCCGTCCGGCTCCTCGATGCGGGCAAACGTTCCCATCTCGATTTCACCTTGCTGGATGGCATAAATGACCCACCCCCGTCCGTGGTCGTGAGGCGGCCTGTACAGCCCTGCGTATTCCGTGTGCGCCAGGAGCACGTAGCCATGCGACGGGTCGCGGTGAAGCTCCTTGTTGGCTGGGCCTTCTCTGCGCAGGGCCGCCAACCATTCTTCCGTGGCAGGCGCTTTGACCAGATCTTCCAAGTGCTTGCGGCACCCAGCGACCACTTCGGTGCTAAGAAGTCCCCAGACCGACTTGATGCCCTTCATCGATGCGTCGAGAGTGTTGCTGTCCATGCTTCTTCCTTTGGTTTCAGTCGCACGAAAACTGTTCGAGCGCGTGGCCAGAAGATAGTCATTCACCCGAGGCGGCGGAAGGCGCAGCGTCTGCATTCAGAACTTGCGTTTGACGCCATGTCGTGGCGCCGACTGGTTGCGCTCGTCGCGCCTCTATGCGGTGAGCTGAGTGATTTCACGATCTCGGAGAAGCCGTGCTCACTGCCTCGCATCGCGAGTGTTCGGCCGAGCACCTTGAAGTCGAGATCTGGTTCGTTGGGTGTGAGCGGATGCGGCAATCAAATGATTGGTGGCCGTACACCAGCGCACCAGTTCCGGCGAACAACCAGTTTGCCCCGCACAGAGTCGCCTCGGCGCTTTCCTCGTTCTTTGAAGCAACGCACCACGTTCCGGATGCCACCGGGAAATCAATTGCCGGCCAGCCCGGTAGCACAGAGAATCTTTGACCATGCTGTTCGGTTCGCCCTCGATGCTTCGCCGTGTTCTGGCACCACCGCTGCTGGCCCTGCTGCTCGGCGGATGCGCAAGCCTGCCGCCGCTCCCGGAGCCCCCGCCGCCGACCCTGTCCATCGCAGCCAGCGTGGACACGCCGCTTGGCGCCATCGCGGCCCGGGCACTCGGACGCCAGCGGGGCCAGAGCGCGACCGGGGTGCTGGGCCTGGCCAACCCCTTCACTGCGCTCGATGCCCGCCTGAGCCTGATCCGCCAGGCCCGGGCCTCGATCGATCTTCAGGTCTATCAACTGGCTGACGACACTGTGGGCCGCCAGGTGCTGCGCGCGTTGAGAGACGCCGCACAGCGTGGCGTGCGCGTGCGCTTGCTGGTCGATGACTTCTACACCGCAGGCATGGACGGGCTCCTGCTCGGCATGGCGGCACACGACGGTGCGCAGGTGCGCCTGTTCAACCCCTTTGCCGGGGCGCGCGGCAGCAGGCTCGGCCGTTGGATGCAGATGGCTGGAGACTTCCGGCGCCTGAACCATCGCATGCACAACAAGTTGTTCATCGTGGACGGCGCCATGGCGATCGTCGGCGGGCGCAATCTGGCCGAGGGCTATTTCCAGCGCGACGCCGGCGCCAACTTCATCGACTTCGACATGCTGGCCGTCGGCGCCGTGCTGCCTGACCTGGCTACCGTGTTCGACCAATACTGGAACAGCGCTCAAGTGCGTGACATTGCGTCATTGGCCTCCACCGACGAGCCGGCGTCCGTGCTGCGAGCACGATTCGAGTCCGCAACGCTGAGCACCGATTCACCGTTCGCAGCGCCCTACTGGCGCGGCCGCCCCACGCCCCGGTTCGAACGGGTGCTGGCCGACGGCCTGGCCGACCTGATCGGCGCCGAGGCCACGGTCTTCGCCGACTCGCCGTCCAAGCTCGATCGCGTGCCCGGCAGCATGGCCGGCACGACGTACGCTTTCGCGATCCAGAGCTTTCGCGAAACGCGCAAAGAGCTGATGCTGTTCTCCCCGTACTTCATCCCCGGCGAGAGCGGTCTGGCTGGGTTGCGCGAGGCGCGAAAGCACGGTATCGCCGTGCGCGTGATCACCAACTCGCTGGGGGCCACCGACGAGCCGCAGGCCAGCCTGGCCTACGAGCGCTATCGCGTGCCTTTGCTGCAGATGGGCGTCGAACTCTACGAGCTCAGTTCAGCGCAGATGCGGCGCGACGCGGCGACCCGCCGCGCCTTCGGATCGTCGAGGGCGCAGCTGCACGCCAAGCTGGCCCTGATCGACCGCCGCATGGTGCTCCTCGGCTCGATGAACCTGGACCAGCGCTCGGCCACCACCAACACCGAGATGGTGCTGCTGATCCGCAGCCCCGAGCTGGCGCTTGAGATCCTGACGTCGTTCAACTCGAAGGAACGCGCCGACGTGCGCGGCTCCTACCAAATCGTCCTCAAGCCCGACGGCCGCAGCCTGCAATGGGTCGCGCTGCTGGGCGAGGGTCGCACCGAGACGCTGGACGATGACCCCGAGTTCAACCTCTGGGAGCGGCTGCGGCTGT
>JBDTTU010000193.1:0-4408 GCA_039930465.1 Burkholderiales bacterium | reverse complement strand
GGCCGATGATGTCGATCAAGACGGTCAACGCGCTCAGCCACTACACCGACTGGACCATCGGCCACGTGCACGCCGGTGCGCTCGGCTGGGTGGGCTTGATCACCATCGGCTCGCTGTACTACATGATTCCGCGCATGTTCGGGCAGACCAAGATGTACAGCGTTCGAGCGATCGAGCTGCACTTCTGGATCAGCACCCTGGGCATCGTGCTCTACATCGCCGCGATGTGGATGGCCGGCGTGATGCAGGGCCTGATGTGGCGTGCGGTCAACGCCGACGGCACGCTGGTCTACAGCTTTGTCGAGAGCGTGAAAGCGACCTACCCGTTCTACCTGATCCGCCTGATCGGTGGCCTGCTCTACCTGAGCGGCATGGGCGTGATGGTGTGGAACACGGTCAAGACCGCGCAGGCCGGGAAGTACGTGCCGCTGCGCATTCCGGCGGCGCACGCGGCCCTGCCGAGCGCGGCCTGAACCTCGGAGCACAGCCATGGCCCAGCCCAAAGAAAAATCGAGCGGCTTCTCGCACGAGAAGATCGAGACCAACAATTTCCTGATGATCGTGCTGATCCTGCTCGTGGTGGCGGTTGGCGGCATCGTCGAGATCGTGCCGCTGTTCTTCCAGCGCTCCACCACCGAGCCGGTGCCGGGCCTCAAGCCCTACACCGCGCTGCAGCTCGCCGGGCGCGACATCTACGTGCGCGAAGGTTGCTACAACTGCCACTCGCAAATGATTCGCCCATTGCGCGCCGAGACGCTGCGCTACGGCCACTACTCGATGGCCGGCGAGTTCGTCTACGACCACCCGTTCCAGTGGGGCAGCAAACGCACCGGCCCCGACCTGCACCGCGTGGGCGGCAAGTACAGCGACGAGTGGCACCGCATCCACATGAACAACCCGCGCGACCTGGTGCCCGAGTCGAACATGCCGGCCTACCCGTGGCTGCAGAAGGCCGCGCTCGACCCGGCCGATTCAGAGCCCCGCATGCGTGCCATGCGCCTGCTCGGCGCGCCCTACACCGACGCCGAGATCAGCGCGGGCGCCGCCGCGCTCGCGGGCAAGAACGAGTTCGACGCGCTGGTGGCCTACCTGCAGGTGCTCGGCACCGCCGTGAAGTGAGGAAGCCATGACGCTCGACGTGAACGCCCTTCGAATCTTGGTGACGCTGCTGTCCTTCATCACATTTGTCGGCATCGTGCGCTGGGCCTGCTCGCGCAAGAATGCCGCGGCCTTTGACGAGGCGGCCCAACTGCCGTTTCAAGACGGTGAACAAGCCAACGGTCGAGGCCCCCAGCCATGAGCGACTTTTTCAACAATGGCTGGGCCTGGTTCGTCGGCGCCGCCACCGTGGTGGGGCTGCTGTGGTGCCTGTGGTTGCTGAAGGTCGCCAGCACGCGTGAGGTCATGGCGGGCGACAACACCACCGGCCACGTGTACGACGTCGACCTGGTCGAGATGAACAACCCGCTACCACGCTGGTGGGCGGGTCTGTTTGTGCTGACGGTCGTGTTCGCCTTCGGCTACGTGATCGTCTACCCCGGCCTGGGCAGCCTGCCCGGCCAGTTCGGCTGGACCAGCGTGAACCAGTGGGAGGCCGAGCAGCAGAGGGCCGGCGTGCTGATGACGCAGGTCTACGCGAAGTTCAAGGACCAGCCCGCGGCCGAGTTGCGCAAGAGCCCCGAGGCCATGGCCATCGGCGAGCGCCTGTTCATCAACAACTGCGCCACCTGCCACGGCTCTGACGCGCGCGGCAGCAAAGGTTTTCCGAACCTGACCGACACCGACTGGATCCACGGCGGCACGCCCGAAAAGATCGAAGAGAGCATCACGCTCGGCCGCCAGGGCAACATGCCGCCGATGGCCGCAGCGGTGGGCTCGGGCGACGACGTGCGCAACGTGGCCAACTACGTGCTGAGCCTGTCGGGCAGCCCGCACGACAACATCAAGGCGGCGGCCGGGCAGTCGAAGTTCGGCGTTTGCGCCGCCTGCCACGGGCCGGGCGGCAAGGGCACGCAAGCCCTGGGTGCACCGAACCTGTCCGACAAGATCTGGCTGCACGGCTGGGGTGAAGACGCCATCGTCGAGATGGTGAACAAGGGCAAGCAGAACGTGATGCCGGCGCAAGGCGGGCGCTTGCTGCCGGAGCAGATTCATGTGCTCGCGGCTTACGTGTGGGGCCTCTCGCAGAGTGGCCTGCCACCTTAAGCCGCTCGGCACCGGCGGAACCCGATGACGACCCACAAGATCATTCCCATCGCTGCGGCTGAGAGCTCGGCAGAGATGGTCTCGCTCTACCAGAGCGAGGGCAAGATCCAGATGCGCTCGGTCAGCGGCTGGTTCGCCGGCTGGCGCTGGGCGCTGGTGTGGTTCACGCAAATCCTGTTCTATGGCCTGCCGTGGCTGCAGTGGAACGGCCGCCAGGCGGTGCTCTTCGACCTGGCCGCGCGGCGCTTCTACATCTTCGGAATGGTGCTGCACCCGCAAGACGTGATCTACCTCGCGGGGCTGTTGATCCTCTCGGCCTTTTCGCTCTTTCTGTTCACCGCCGTGGCCGGGCGGCTGTGGTGCGGCTTCGCCTGCCCGCAAACCGTCTACACCGAGATCTTCATGTGGGTCGAGCGGCGCTTCGAGGGCGACCGCCAGGCGCGCATCAAGCTCGACGCTTCGGCCTGGAGCTTCAACAAGTTCTGGCGCAAGCTTGGCAAGCAGGCCGTGTGGCTTGCCATCGGCCTGTGGACCGGCTTCACCTTCGTCGGCTACTTCACGCCGGTGCATTCACTCGTCGCAGAAGTCTTCGGTGGCGGCGGCTTTGCGCTCGGCCCGTGGGAAACCTTCTGGATCCTGTTCTACGGTTTTGCGACCTACGGCAACGCCGGCTACATGCGCGAGCAGGTCTGCAAGTACATGTGCCCGTATGCACGCTTCCAGAGTGCGATGTTCGACCGCGACACGCTGATCATCAGCTACGACACGGCGCGCGGCGAGCCGCGCGGCTCGCGTGCGCGCGGCGTGGCGCCGGCCACGGTGGGCAAGGGCGACTGCATCAACTGCACGCTGTGCGTGCAGGTCTGCCCGACCGGCATCGACATCCGCGAAGGCCTGCAGTACGAGTGCATCGGCTGCGCCGCCTGCATCGACGTGTGCGACAGCGTGATGGACAAGATGAACTACCCGCGCGGCCTGATCCGCTACGCCACGCAGAACGGCATGGAAAGTGGCTGGTCGGCGGCGCAGATGTGGCGCCGCGTGTTGCGCCCGCGGGTGCTCGTCTACAGCGCCGTGCTGCTGGCGATCGGCGTGGCTTTCGTGGCCAGCCTGGCGCTGCGCTCGCCCTTCAAGGCCGACGTGGTGCGCGACCGCGCGGCGCTCGCGCGCATGGTCGAAGACGGCCGCATCGAGAACGTCTACCGCGTGCAGCTGATGAATTCGACTGAAACCGCACAGCGTTTCCACATCGAGGTGGCGGGCCTGCCCGAAGCCGTGGTCACCTCGCGCGCCGACGTCGACGTGGGCGCCACGCAGGCGCGCTGGGTCGCGCTGTCGGTGCAGTTGCCGCCGCAGGCCGCGCGCGCACTCGGGCCGGGCGCGCACCCGATGCAGGTGCGCATCACGCTGCGTTCGGCCGCGAACGAAGGCGTGGCGCTGAATGAGAAGTCGACCTTCGTGGTCCCGCGTTGATCTGCGTCGTTTGGAAGGACGAACCATGCACCCATCGAATCCAATTTTGGCCGCGTTGCCCTGGTGGCGTGTCGGCACCATGTGGCTCGTGGTCGGCGGCCTGGCTGTGGTGGTGGCGGGCAGCTTTGCGCTGGCCTTCACCGCGTGGAGCGGAGCCGACACCGTGGTGCTCGACAGCCTGCCATCGGGGCGGCCCGTCGGCACCTCGGCCAGCACGCCGGCGCTGCAGGGCCGCAACCATGCGGCCACACCGCCGGTGGCCCGACCTTAGGGTGCTGCGATGATGAAACAACGTGCGTTACGGATTCTCTGGCCCGCCTTCATGGCCGCCGGTGTGCTCGAGATGATGGTGTTCGCGGTGGTCGACCCGAACGAGCTGCACTGGTTCGGCGGGCCGGCGATCGGCTGGTCGGCGCAGGCGATCTACACCGTCACGTTCCTGATCTTCTGGGCCGCCGTGGCAACGGCCGGCGCCGTCACGGCGCTGCTCTGGCTCGAACCCGACGAGATCAACCACCGCACGGCGATGCCGCCGGAACACTGAAAACGGCCTGGCCGCCGTTTCAGCAGCCGTTGCTGCCGTTGACGAGCTGGCGCAGCGCCGCTTCGTTGAGCACACGCACCTGGCGCTGCTTGACGTCGAGCACGCCGTCTTCCTGAAACTTCGAAAACGCCCGGCTCACGGTTTCGAGCTTGAGCCCGAGGTAGCTGCCGATCTCTTCGCGCGTCA
>JBDTTU010000192.1:0-4432 GCA_039930465.1 Burkholderiales bacterium | reverse complement strand
GACATCGCGAAATGGGACGGGCTGCGCTGAGCGCAGCGAACGGCCTGCGCTGAAAAAGACGAGGACCAGAGACATGCTTGCGAAGATCAGAAAAATCGTCGTCCAGGTGGACGAAATCCGCATCGAGATGGGCCGGGCGATCGAGCCACCGACGCGCCGCGCGCTGGCGATGGCCGTGATCGACAACCCGTTCGCCGGGCGCTATGAAGAAAACCTCGAAGCACTCATCAGCGTCGGCGAAGAACTCGGCGGCCTGCTCGGGCAGAAGTGCGTGCAGGCGCTCGGCATCGAGCCCGGGCAAGCGCAGAGCTACGGCAAGGCGGCGATCGTCGGCGAGGCGGGCGAACTCGAACACGCTGCCGCCATCCTCCACCCGAAACTCGGCGCGCCCTTGCGCAAGGCTGTCGAAAAGGGCGCGGCGCTCGTGCCGTCGGCCAAGAAGCGCGGTGGCCTCGGCACGGCGATCGACGTGCCGCTTGGCCACAAAGACGCCGCCTTCGTGCGCAGCCACTTCGACGCGATGGAAGCGCGTGTGGCCGACGCGCCGCGCGCCAACGAAATCGTGGTCTGCGTCGTGGTCACCGACAGTGGCCGGCCGCTGCCGCGCATCGGGGGTTTGCAGGCCAGCGAAATCAAGGGTGAAGACGGCTTGCGCTGAACTCGCCCCATTCCACAATCCATTCCTCTCTCGAACACCAAGGAGCTTTTGATGACCCAACGCAGACAGATCGCACTGGCCGCCGCCAGCCTCGTGATGGGCCTTTCGGTGCTGCCGCTCGCGGCGCACGCCCAAGGCACGATCAAGATCGGTGAAGTCAACAGCTACAAGGCGCAGCCCGCGTTCCTGGAGCCCTACAAGAAGGGCATGGAACTCGCCGTCGAAGAAATCAACGCCGCGGGTGGCGTGAACGGCAAGAAGATCGAACTGATCACACGCGACGACAACGCCAGCCCCGGCGACGCGGTGCGTGCCGCCGAAGAACTGGTCTCGCGCGAGAAGATCGACGTGCTGGCGGGAGCCTTCCTGTCGAACACCGGCCTGGCGCTGACCGACTTCGCGAAGCAGAAGAAGTTCTTCTATTTGGCCGGCGAGCCGCTCACCGACAAGATCATCTGGGCCAGTGGCAACAAGTACACCTTCCGCCTGCGCCCCGGCACCTACATGCAGGCCGCGATGCTCGTGCCCGAAGCGGCCAAGCTGAAGAAAAAACGCTGGGCCGTGGTCTACCCCAACTACGAATACGGTCAGTCGGCCGTGGCCGCGTTCAAGGAATTGCTGAAGGCCGCGCAGCCCGACGTGGAGTTCGTGGCCGAACAGGCGCCGCCACTCGGCAAGCTCGACGCCGGCAGCGTGGTGCAGGCCCTGGCGGATGCCAAGCCCGACGCGATCTTCAACGTGCTCTTCGGTGCCGACCTGGCGAAGTTCGTGCGCGAGGGCAACACGCGTGGCTTGTTCCAGGGCCGCGAGGTGGTGAGCGTATTGACTGGCGAGCCGGAATACCTCGACCCGCTGAAAGACGAGTCACCGAACGGCTGGCTCGTCACCGGCTACCCGTGGTACGGCATCCAGACGCCCGAGCACAAGGCCTTCTTCCTCGCCTACCACGCCAAGTACAACGACTACCCGCGCCTCGGCTCGGTGGTGGGCTACACGATGATCAAGTCGATCGCTGCCGGCGTGAAGAAAGCCAAGAGCACCGAGACCGACAAACTCGTCGCCGCGTTCGAGGGCATGGCCGTCGATTCGCCGTTTGGCAAGTTCATCTACCGTGCCGAAGACCACCAGTCGACCATGGGCGCCTTCGTCGGCAAGACGAAGAACGAAGGTGGCAAGGGCGTGATGGTCGATTACAAGTACCTTGACGGTGCCAAGTACCTGCCGAGCAACGCGCAGGTGAAGAAGCTGCGCCCCGCGGAATGACAAGCCCCAAGACGCCTGCGGCGTCGCCCTACCGAGGGGCCACCCGGTCGCCTTGGAGTGGCGCGACGACGGCCTCAATTGTTCTGCTGTTGAAATGAATCTTTCCGGCCTCGCCGTCCAGCTTCTCAACGGGCTGGCCGGTGCTTCATCGTTGTTTTTGGTCGGTGCCGGGTTGTCGCTGATCTTCGGCGTGACCCGCATCGTCAACTTTGCGCATGGCTCGTTCTACATGCTGGGCATCTACATGGCCTACGCATTGGTGGACAAGCTCGGCGGCGGTGTCTGGTTCTGGCCGGCGCTGCTGGTTGCGGCGGTGGCGGTCGGCGTGGTCGGTGCATTGGTCGAGATGCTGCTCTTGCGGCGTGTGTACCGCGCACCAGAGCTGTTCCAGCTGCTCGCCACCTTCGCATTGATGCTCGTCATCAAAGACGCGGCGCTGTGGCTCTGGGGCCCGGAAGATTTGCTCGGCCCGCGCGCTCCCGGCCTTGCGCACGCCGTACCGATCCTCGGTCGCATGTTCCCCACCTACGACCTGTTCCTGATCGTCGTCGGCCCGCTCGTGCTCGGCCTGCTGTGGCTGCTGCTCACGCGCACCCGCTGGGGAACGCTGGTGCGCGCGGCCACCCAAGACCGCGAAATGCTCGGTGCGCTGGGCGTGAACCAGGCCTGGTTGTTCACCGCAGTGTTCGCGCTCGGCACGATGCTCGCGGGCCTCGGTGGTGCGCTGCAATTGCCGCGCGAGCCGGCGAATCTGGGGCTCGACCTGCTGACCATCGGCGACGCGTTCGTCGTCGTCGTGGTCGGTGGCATGGGCTCGATCCCCGGTGCTTATGTGGCCGCCTTGCTGATCGCCGAGATCAAGGCGATCTGCATCGGCATCGGTACGGTCGATATCGGCGGCATCAGCTTCGCGTTCTCGAAGCTCACGCTGGTGGTCGAATTCCTGGTGATGGCGATCGTGCTGGTCGTCAGACCGTGGGGCCTGCTGGGCAAGCCACAGGCCGTGAGCCGCAACTCGGCACCGGCGGAGGCGCCCTTGCGCAAGGCCGACAAGGCCTTGAAGATCGCCGGCGCGCTGCTGCTGGTCGCGCTGCTCGCGTGGCCGGTGGCCACCGCCGGTTCGCCCTACCTCACCGTTCTTGCCATCGACCTGCTGACGGCCGTGCTCTTCGCCGCCAGCCTGCACTTCATCATGGGCCCGGCCGGCATGCACTCTTTCGGCCACGCCGCGTACTTCGGGCTCGGGGCCTACGGTGCGGCGCTGCTGGTGCGCTCGCTTGGCCTGCCGATGGAAGTGGCGCTCGTGCTCTCGCCTTTCGTGGCGGCGCTCGGCGCGCTGCTGTTCGGCTGGTTCTGCGTGCGCCTGTCGGGCGTGTACCTGGCGATGCTGACGCTCGCGTTCTCGCAGATCGTCTGGTCGGTCGTGTTCCAGTGGGACGAATTCACCGGCGGCAGCAACGGCCTCACCGGCGTCTGGCCGGCCGAGTGGCTGAGCGACAAGCAGACCTACTACTACCTCACGCTCGCGCTCGTGGTGGGCGGTGTGCTGCTGATTCGCCGTGCCCTCTTTGCGCCGTTCGGCTACGCGATGCGCGCGGGGCGCGACTCGCCGCTTCGAGCCGATGCGATCGGCATCGACGTGAAGCGCATCCAGTGGGTCGCGTTCGTGATCGCGGCGGTGTTCGCCGGGTTGGCCGGGGCGTTGTATGCGTATTCGAAAGGCAGCATCTCGCCCGACACCGTGGCCGTGGGCCGCTCGGTCGATGGCCTGGTGATGGTCCTGCTCGGCGGGCTTCAAACCTTGGCCGGGCCGATCGTCGGTGCGGTCACTTTCACCTGGCTGCAAGACGCCGTGGCGCGCAACACCGACTACTGGCGCGCGCTGCTCGGCGGCATCATCCTGCTGCTGGTCTTGGTGTTCCCGCAGGGCATCGCGGGCTTCGTCGGTGGCTTGTTCGATCGTTTGAGAAAGGTGAATGCGTGAGCCTGCTGAAAGTCACCGATCTCGGCAAGTCCTTCGGCGGCAACCGCGCCGTCGACGGTGTGAGTTTCGAAGTGGCGGCCGGTGAACTGCTGGCGTTGATCGGCCCGAACGGGGCCGGCAAGACCACCACCTTCAACATGGTCAACGGCCAGCTGCGTGCCGACACCGGCTCGGTCGTGCTCGACGGGCATGAACTCATCGGCCGCAAGCCGCGCGACATCTGGCACCAGGGCGTGGGCCGCACCTTCCAGATCGCCGAGACCTTCGCTTCGCTCACGGTGGTCGAGAACGTGCAGATGGCGCTGATCTCGGCCGACGCGAAACTCTATCAACTCTGGAAGCGCGCCACCGAATACAAACGCGACGAGGCGCTCGCACTGCTCGACCAGGTCGGCATGAAGGCCCAGGCCGAGCGCCCGTGCAGCGTGCTCGCGTACGGCGACGTGAAGCGCGTGGAGCTGGCCATCGCGATGGCCAACGCGCCCAAGCTGCTGCTGATGGACGAGCCCACCGCCGGCATGGCGCCG
>JBDTTU010000191.1:0-4519 GCA_039930465.1 Burkholderiales bacterium | reverse complement strand
AAACGACGCCCGCTCGTCGTTGCAAATGCTCGCCATAGCCCGAGTTATGGCTGTGCTTCCGCCCAGAGATCGGGCGCCGTTTGGCGCGTTGCTGTCGCGGTCTTCGTCGTGCGGATACAGATAGTCGGACAACTCCTGCTTGGTGAGTGCCGGGTCACGGCGTGGGCCTGACGGTCGTCAACGACCTGGTGGCCAGTCACGACGGTGAACTGCCCCTGACCCGCTCGGAGCTCGGCGGTGCCCCGGGTGGACATCATTCTGCGGGGTGCCTAAAAATCTCGCGTTCGTTCAGGTGGCGTTCACGGGGGGTCGCGCAAGATGACTTCACCCTAACTCAAGGAGCCACCATGAAGCGCACCTTCCTCCAGAAACTCGTCGCCTCCACCGTCCTGATCGGCGCCGTGCTCGGCACGGCATCGGTGGCGCAAGCCAGGCCCGATGTGCACGTGTCGATCGCCCTGCCGGGCCTGCCGGGCTTGCCGGTCTTCTTGCAGCCTCCGCTGCCGCGTCTGTCCGTCCGGGCCGAGCCGGTCTACGTTCAACCGCGGCCGGTTTACCGGGCAGCTCCGGTGGTGGTCTACCAGCAACCCTGGCAGCCGGCGTATCGCCACGAGACCTGGCGTGCCAGGGAGTTGCGTCAGCGTGAATGGCAACGCCGCGAATGGGAACGTCGTCATCAAGGCGGGCACCGGTCGCCGCATGGCGAGCGTCACGGGCACAACTGATCGCAGCAGTCGCGTGTCCCAGGCAAATGAAAGCCGACGTGAACCCAAGCGAACTGTCTCAATGCCGCGAGCGGCTTCAGCGCAAGCTGGCCGCCTCGTTCGAAGGCTGGCACAGCGGGCGTGTTGATCGCCTGGAAGAAGCGCTGCGCTCTGTCGAGCGCGCGTTGGACCACACGGCTACGGAACAACAGGAGAATGAATCATGCTCAAGCGTCTTTACCTCGCCCTCATCGGCACGATGGCAATAAGCACCCTCAGCGCCTGCGTGGTGGTGCCACCGCTTGCCAATTCGCCGCGCTACGTTCACGACCGGGACCACGACGGCGTGCGCAATCGCCATGACCGCGACCGCGATGGCGACGGGGTGCCCAACCGCCATGACCGCAGGCCCAACGACCCCTATCGTCGCTGAGTCACTTCGACCACCTGTTCGAAGCCGCCGAAGATCATGCGCTTGCCGTCGAAGGGTATAGGAGGGTTGCCGGGTGTGGACGGGTCCATGCGGGGGTCCTCCATCATCTTCTTCATGGCGGCGTCGCGGGTGGCCTTGTCCGGCCACTCGACCCACGAGAAGGCCACCGTTTCTTCGGCCGTCGCCTGCACCGCGCGGCGAAAGTCGGTGACTTTGCCGTCGGGCACGTCGTCGCCCCAGCTTTCGATGACGCGGATCGCGCCCAGTTCGATGAACAACGCATCGAAATGATGCGCGTGCTCAATGAATTTCTGCTTGTTCGCGGTGGGAACCGCGATCACAAAGCCGTCGATGTAGGACATGACTGAACTCCTTTTGGGTTGAAGGGTCGGCGCTCCCGTCAAGAGGGCGCGTCCTACCTTGTCGACGGCTCCAGCCCCCGAACTGCCCCCCCTTCACCCTGCTTATCCGGCTCAAGTTTTGCCGCCGCCCCGGAACAATGGCGCAGCACCTCGCGGTGCGCCATCGCCCCCGTTTCCGGAGCCCCGACCGACATGAACCCCCTGATGCAGCAGATGCAAGGCTGGCTTGGCCCGAACGCCAAGGCGATCCGCGCACTGGCCGCGCCGCTGGTGGTCGTGATGATCCTGGCGATGATGGTGCTGCCGCTGCCGCCCTTCGCGCTCGACCTGCTGTTCACCTTCAACATCGCGATGGCGCTGATGGTGATGATGGTCGCGGCCTACATGACCCGGCCGCTCGACTTCGCGGCCTTCCCTTCGGTGATCCTGCTGACGACGCTGCTGCGCCTGTCGCTGAACGTGGCGTCAACCCGCGTCGTGCTGCTCGAAGGCCACACCGGCGCGGGCGCCGCCGGTGCGGTGATCGAATCCTTCGGGCACTTCCTGATCGGCGGCAACTTCGCGGTCGGCCTGATCGTGTTCGCGATCCTCGTCGTCATCAACTTCGTCGTCGTCACCAAGGGCGCCGAGCGGATCGCCGAGGTGGGCGCGCGCTTCACGCTCGACGCGATGCCCGGCAAGCAGATGGCGATCGACGCCGACATGAACGCCGGCCTGATCGACGAGAAGGAAGCCAAGCGCCGCCGCGCCGAAGTGGGCGAAGAGGCCGAGTTCTTCGGCTCGATGGACGGTGCCAGCAAATACGTGCGCGGCGACGCGATGGCGGGCCTGCTGATCCTCTTCATCAACATCATCGGCGGCTTCGTCATCGGCGTGGCGCAGCACGACCTGAGCGCTTCGCAGGCCGCCAACAGCTACATCCTGCTGGCGGTCGGCGATGCGCTGGTGGCGCAGATTCCGGCGCTGCTGATCTCGGTGGCCGCGGCGATGGTGGTGTCAAGGGTCGGTAAAGACACCGATGTGGGCAGCCAGATCACCAAGCAGGTTTTCAATTCGCCGAGGTCGCTTTCGATCACGGCCGGCGTGATGGGCGGTCTCGGCCTGATCCCCGGCATGCCGCACATCGTGTTCCTGCTGATTGCCGGCGGCCTGGGTTGGGCCGCGTGGTCGCTCAAGCAACGACAGACGCTCGAGAAGAACGCACCGCCGCCGCCCGCACCTGTGGCCGAACCGAACGCCGAAGCGAGCTGGGACGATCTGCTGCCGGTCGACACGCTCGGCCTGGAAGTCGGCTACCGGTTGATCGCGCTGGTCGACAAAGCGCGCCAGGGTGACCTGCTCGGCCGCATCAAGGGCGTGCGCAAGAAATTCGCACAAGACGTCGGCTTTCTGCCGCCGCCGGTGCACATCCGCGACAACCTGGAGCTCAAGCCCAGCGCCTACCGCCTGACGCTGCGTGGCGCCGTGGTCGGCGAAGGCGAGGCTTTCCCGGGCATGTTGCTCGCCATCAACCCCGGTGGCGCCAGCACCCAGCTGATTGGCACGAGCACAACCGACCCGGCCTTCGGCCTGCCGGCGGTGTGGATCGAAGAGCGCCAGCGCGAGTCGGCCCAAATGGCCGGGTTTACGGTCGTTGATTGCTCGACTGTGGTGGCAACCCATCTTTCACACTTGATGCAACTGCACGCAGCCAAGTTGCTGGGCCGTGTGGAGACCCAGCAGCTCGTCGAGCATGTGACGAAACTGGCCCCCAAACTGATCGAAGACGTGGTCCCCAAGATGGTTGTCATCGCCGCACTGCAAAAGGTTCTGCAGCTTCTTCTGGAAGAAGGCGTGCACATCCGCGACATGCGCTCGATCGTCGAGAGCCTGGCCGAACACGCCGCCACTGTCACCGACCCGGCCGAACTGGCACGGCGCATCCGCATTCACCTGGCGCCGAGCATCGTGCAGCAGATCTACGGCCCGACCAAAGAGCTCGATGTGATCGCCCTCGAGCCCGAGCTCGAACGCCTGGTCACGCAAGCCCTGAATTCGCCGCACGGCGCCGCACTCGACCCGGGTGTGGCCGACACGCTGGCGCGCAGTGCCGCCGATTCCGCCAAGCGCCAGGAAGACCTGGGTCTGCCGGCCTGTCTGCTGGTGCCCGACATGATCCGCGCGCCGATGGCGCGGCTGCTCAAACGTGCCGCACCGCGTTTGCGGGTGCTGGGTCACTCTGAAATTCCCGAGACCCACTCGATCCGCATCGGATCGATCATTGGAGCGAATGCATGAACGTCCGCCGATTCACTGCGCGTACTTCGCGTGATGCACTTGTCCTGGTTCGGCAAGCCCTGGGCGAAGACGCGGTGGTGCTCTCCACCAAACCCTGCGCCGATGGCATCGAGGTGCTCGCGATGGCGCCCGAAGGCATGCGCCAGGTCGAACGTTTTTCGCAGGCCGAGCCCGCGGCGCGTGGCAATGCCCGCCCCGAGTTCGTGAACTCGGTGCAAGCGGTCGAAGACGACGTGGCCCAGCTCTCGATGAGCACGCTGTCGTTCCAGGACTATGTGCGCGAGCGCATGCTCAAGCGCCGCCACACCGCGATGGCGAACGAATCGCGTGCTGCAGCGCCGCTGGCCGAGCCGCCGTTCGAGCGCACCAGCGTGCTCGAACAGCGCATGAGCGAACGCGCGCCCGTCGCGCTGCCCGTGATGCAGGCGATGCCGGCGGTGCCGGCCGCCCCCGCCGCACTGCGCGAACCGCCGCCGGTGCTGCGCGACAGCACGCCGCACCGCAGCGAGATCCACGTGCCCGACCTCGCCGCACAGGCCGAAAGCCTGGCCAGCGCGCGCCGCGATCAGCAAGACATGATGAACGAGCTGCGCCAGGTCAAGGGCCTGATCGAAGAGCGTTTCGGCGCCCTGGCCTTCATCGAAAAACTGCAGCGCCAGCCGGCTCAGGCCCGCCTCACGCAGAAGCTGCTCGACTGCGGCTATTCGCCGGCACTGATCCGCAAGCTCGGCGACAGCCTGCCG
>JBDTTU010000190.1:0-4600 GCA_039930465.1 Burkholderiales bacterium | reverse complement strand
AGCGCATCGTCAGCGGCGCGCTGGCCGACCACTGCCACAAGACCAACCCGCGCATTGCGTCGGCCGACGACTACCGCGCGATCCTCGAAACCTCGCTCTGACGCAGCACGCCGAAAAAATACTTCGCGGCCCGCGAACCGAAACGCATCGGCTGCGCCTCTTGCACCGTGAGCGCGTTGTTGCGCTCGCCACCAAAGAGGGGTTGCGATGTTTTATGCCAAGAATGTGCCGGGTTGGGAGCGTGCCGTGCGTGTGATCGCGGGTTTGTCGATGATCGCTGCGGGCTTGTTGTACTTCCCCGGTTCGATGCTGGGTTACGGCTTGGCCGCCACCGGTGTCGTCGCGCTGCTCACCGGCTTCGTTGGCTTCTGCCCGATGTGTGCGATGGTCGGGCGCAAGCTCTGAGCACGGCGGCGCTGCGATGAACCCGCCCCGCTACGACCTGGCCCTGCTGGCCGCCGCGCACGGTGGCGACAAGCTGGCCATCCTGTCGCTGCTGAGCGCGGCGCAGCCCGACATCCGGCGCTACGCGCGGCGCAGCTGCAGCGCGTCGGCCGATGTCGACGACGTGGTGCAGGAAACGCTGTGGCTGCTCTACCGCCGCATCGGCAGCCTGCGTGCGCTGGGCTCGCTGTCGGGCTGGCTGTTCGCGATCGTGCGGCGCGAATGTTTGCGCTTGTCGGCGCGGCTGTCCGGCCGGCACATGGCGCTCGACGACGCGATGGATGACCCGCGCCACGAAGCCCGCTTCGCACAGATGCCGCAGCACGAACTGCGCATCGACGTGTCGCGCGCGATCCAGTCGCTGCCGGCACACTACCGCGAGATCGTGCTGCTGCGTGACATCGAGGAGATGACGATCGACGAGATTGCCGCGGCACTCACGCTCAGCCGTGAAAGCGTGAAGGGCCGCTTGCACCGCGCCCGCGCGCTGCTGCGGGAATACTTGGTGAAGTGATGCGCGCCACGCGGCGGCGGTGCGCTTCAGCGGTGCTGCGCCAGCGTCGAGTTCGAGCGAAGCCGCCCGAAGTTCAGCGCCACCGCCAGCACGCCGAGCGCACCCACCGCGATCATCGGCCCGGTGCCGATGCGGTCGGCCAGCGCGCCGGCCAGCACCACGCCGGCCGACTGGCCCAGGAAGAAACACGAGGCGAAGGCCGACACCGCTGCGCCACGGCGTTCGGGTGCCATCTGCGTCGCGTTGATCTGCAGGGTGTTGTGCAGCATGTAGAAGCCCAGCCCGGCAAGCAGGCACGACGGAATGGCCCACCACCACGCGGGCGCCAGCGCCACGCCCAGCAGGGCGGCCGACAGAATCACGCCACCACCGTGCACCAGGCCCACTTCACCGAGCCGTGCCACGAACTGGGTTGACGACACCGCATAGAGCACGCCACCGAAGCCGAACAGCATCACCAGCGAGCCGGCGAGCGAGAGCGACACGCCGAAGTGGTGGTGCAGGTGCGACGCGATGAACGCGAACGGGCCGTACAGCAACGCACCTTCCAGAAACACCGTGATCAGCACCTTGCGCGCCCAGGGCCGCGCCAGCACGTGGCCGAAGTCGTCGGCGATGCGGCGCCATGCCGCGCCGGTGGCGGGCTGCATCTGGCGTGCGTGCGCCGGCAGCCTGCGGTTCAGCATGAAGAGCGCCACGCTCACCGCCGCGAAAAGTGCGCCGATGGCGAAGTAGGGCAGGCGCCAGTTCAGGTGATCGGCCGCAAAACCACCGAGCCACACGCCAGCCGAAAGACCCAGGATCTGGCCGATCAGAAAACGCGCGAGCACCGGCTGGCGTCTGTCGTAGGGCACCACGTCGCCGATCCAGGCCATTGCCAGCGGAATGATCGCGGCCGCCGTGGCGCCGGCCAGCGCACGCGCCAGCGTCAGCAGCGGGAAGTCGGGCGCCAGGCCGCAGAGCAGGGCGGTGAGGGCACAGGCCGCGCAGGCCCAGGCGATCACACGGTACTTGCCGAAGCGGTCGCCGAGCGGGCCGAACAGCAATTGCGACAGGCCGTAGGCGATCGCGAAATAACTGATCACCTGAGCGGCGGTGCTGAGCGGCACGGCGAACTGCTCGGCCAGCCGCGGCAGCAGGGCGTCGTTGACGCGCAGCGACACGCCGCTTCCGAAAGCGCCGAACGCAAGGCAGAGGATCGCGCCTGCGGGAATGGTTTCAGGCGCTGCGGCCTGGGTGCTGGAAGAGGAGCTCAAAGCAGGGCTTCACGCACGAAGTCGAGCCGGTCCTGGCCGAAATACATCGTCTCGCCGACGAACATGGTCGGCGCGCCGAACACGCCACGGGCCACGTCCGCTTCGGTGTTGGCGCGCAGCGCGTCTTTCACCAAAGGGTCGGCCACCAGCGCCTGCATCGCAACGGGCTCGAAGCCCGCCGCGGCAAGCGTGGCCATCAGCACTGCCGGGTCGTTCAGGTTCTTCTCATCGACCCAGAGGGCGGTGAACACGGCCTTCAGGTAGTCGTCGAAACGCTCCGGCGAACGGAGTTGCACACCGACCGCGCCGCGCATCAACACCAGCGTGTTGATCGGAAAGAACGGGTTGTGCGTGAAGCGCACGCCGTAACGCTGCGCGAAGCGCGTGAGGTCGGCTGTCATGTAGCTGCCCTTTACGGGCAGGGCGGCGGGCGAAACGTTGCCGGTGGCCTGGAACACACCGCCGAGCAGCATCGGTTTGTAGACGAGTGTGGCGCCGGCCTCGGCGCAGATTTTCGGGAGCTGGGTCCAGGCGAGGTAGGCAGTCGGGCTGCCGACATCAAAAAGGAACTCCACGGTCTTGTTCATGGTCTCTGGCCTGGGCAGATGAATGGCTGATGGTGCAGCATACGGTGTGTTCAACCGCCCCGCAGGAACCGCGATGACAAGCCCTGACTCCCGACCCAAGGTGGCGTTGATCGTCGGCGCCGGCGACGCCACCGGTGGCGCGATCGCGCGGCGTTTTGCGCGCGAAGGTTTCGCGGCCTGCATGACACGCCGCAGCGCCGACAAGCTCGAACCGCTGGTGCAAGGCCTGCGCGCCGAAGGCCTCGTGGCGCACGGTTTTGCCAGTGACGCGCGCAAGGAGGAAGACGTTGTGGCGCTCGTGGAACGCGTCGAGGCCGAGGTCGGGCCGATCGAGGTCTTCGTCTTCAACATCGGCGCCAACGTGCCTTGCAGCATCCTCGACGAGAGCGCGCGCAAGTACTTCAAGATCTGGGAGATGGCCTGCCTCGGCGGTTTCCTGAACGGCCGTGAAGTGGCGCGCCGCATGGTGGGGCGCGGGCGCGGCACGATGATCTTCACCGGCGCCACCGCCTCGCTGCGCGGCGCCAGCGGGTTCGCCGCGTTCGCGGGCGCCAAACACGCGCTGCGGGCGCTGGCCCAGAGCATGGCGCGCGAGCTCGGGCCGCGGGGTGTGCACGTGGCGCACGTGATCGTCGACGGGGCCATCGACACCGAGTTCATCCGCAGCAACTTTCCGCAACGCTACGCGTTGAAGGATCAGGATGGCATCCTGAACCCCGAGCACATCGCCGACAACTACTGGCACCTGCACACGCAGTCGCGCGATGCGTGGACCTTCGAGCTCGACCTGCGGCCGTGGACGGAAACCTGGTAGATCGGCGCGCACCTGGTCCGCCACGCGCCTTTCGGGTCAAGGCCCGGTCACGCGCCGGCGATGCGCCCGAGCAGCTCGTGCAGGATGTTGCGCACTTCGGTGATGCCGCGGGTCGTCGGCACCCAGGTCAGCGACGGCGCTTCCACGCCGCGCGCCAGGCCCATCGGCGCGGCGTCAATCTGAATCTCGCTGCCTTTGCCAGCCGCTTCTTCGAAAGCGCGCAGCGCACGCGGCATGTGCCAGCCGTGTGTCACGAGCACGATGTGCTTGATGCCCAGCGGTTTGAGCAGTGCGATCGTGAACGCCGCGTTCTCGCGCGTGTCGCGCGACTTGTCCTCGACCCACTTGAGCGGCCGGCCGAATTCCTGCGCCGCGATCTGCGAGGCGACCTGCGCTTCGCTCTTGCCTTCTTCGGCCGCCCCCCAGCCCAAGCCTCCGCTGAATCCGACCGGGATGCCGGTCTCGCGGCCGAGCCAGACACCGTAGCGCAGCCGCTCCACCGAAAGCCGCGTCAGGTTGCTCACACCGTACTCGGGTGCATAGGGCTCCATGCCGCCGCCGAGCACGACGATCGCGGCCGGCTGGCGCGCATCGACTTTCAGTTCCTTGAGCCGGCTCGAGGACAGTGCGCTCGGGGGGTGCAAAACGAACTGCGACAGAAACTGCGCCGTGCCGATGCAGGAGCTGAGCCACATCATCGCCACGCTGAAGAGAATGACCAACCAACCCAGGCCGCGCCGCGGCAGCAGCAGGCGGGCACCGAGCAGCAGCAGCAACAGGAAGGGCACCGGCGGCAGCAGCAGGGCGCCGAGCACCGGCTTCCAGGATTCGATGCCTAACATGACAAATAGACCGTTCACGGGTGGCCCTCGGGTCGGGTGTGCAATGGGGCGCGATTGTGCCGCAGCGCGTGCCGGCAGGCGCTGCCTTCGGCCCGGTCGCGGCGCAAGGCATGATCGAGCGTGACGCTTCACCGGAAATGAAC
>JBDTTU010000189.1:0-4623 GCA_039930465.1 Burkholderiales bacterium | reverse complement strand
GTTCTCGCAGAGTTTCCACTTATCGCTGTGTTCGGTTTTGCGGCGCCACCTCTGACATCGTCGACAGCATGCCAGTGACCGCGAGTCTTGGCCTGGCGTGCGGCTCGAACCCGGTCGACCCGGGCGACCTGTTGCGCGCCGCCGATCAATGCCTGTACCAGGCCAAGCGCGCTGGCCGCGACCGGGTGGTCGGCATCAGCCTGGGCTGAGAACCTTCGAAGGCGTGGCGCCAAGCGCCAGTCGCCTCGCGGAATCAGGTGCCTTTTCTGACCCGTTCGATCAGGAAGTCGGCCACCGCCAGCGATTTTTCGTTGTTTCCCGCCAGCGGCCCCGAGGTGTAGTAGCGCCCCTGAACGCCGATCGCCGGGACGCCGTCGATCTTGTAGGCGGCCGACAACTGCGCCGCCTGCCGCGCTTTGGTCTGCACCGAAAAAGAGTCGAACGCTTCCATGAACTTGGCGGCATCGACGCCGTTCTTGGCCATGAAGGCGGAAATGTCGGCCGGTTTGTCGAGTCGCAGGCGGTCGCTGTGGATCGCGTAGAACACCCTGCGGTGCAGCGCCGGCAACTGCCCCAGGCTTTCCAGCGCGTAGAAGATGCGCTGGTGGGCGAAGAAGGGTTCCTGGCTGAAGGCGACCGGCACACGGCGGAAGGCCACGTCGGCCGGCAAGCGCTTGATCCACGGCTCGAGCGCCGGTTCGAAAGCGTTGCAATGCGGGCATCCGTACCAGAAGAACTCGATCACTTCGATCTTGCCGGGCGCGGAGGTGGGCACCGGCTGGCTCAGGCGCACGTAGTTCGTGCCTTCGATCGGGCCACCCTGGGCCAGCGTGGCCGCTGAGCTGGCGCCTAGCCCGGCACCGACCACGGCAGCAGAAAATTCACGACGTTTCATGTTCATTCGATCCAGGTGGTTCGGGAGTTGGCACTCCACAAAGACTCGGGGCCATCGAGCAAAGTTCAGGCCATCGCCATCGCCATCGCCATCACCATTGCCGCTCAGCGCTGTACCCGCACCAGGGCCGCTTCGATGCCGGCGTCGCCGAGTTTCGACTTGGCCGCCTCGGCGTCGTCTTTTTTGTCGAACGGGCCGAGGCGCACGCGGAACACCGTGCGCCCCGACTGCTCACGCTCGGTCAGCTTGGCTTCCATGCCCATGAAGGCCAGGCGCGCGCGCTGCTGTTCGGCATCTTCGGTCTTGCCGTAGGCGCCGGCCTGCACGAAGTAGGTAAAAGGGTCGGCGCCGGCGGGAGCCGCAGCCTTCGCGACTGAAGCATTGGCGGCGGCCCCGCTCAAGATCGCGGCCGGGTCGCGCGGGTTGGCCACAGGAGCCGAAGCCTTGGCGACCGGCAAGGCGCCAGAGGCCGGCAAGGCCATCGGCGCGACCGGCTCGGCCACCGCGCCGCTGGCCGCCCTGGCGGGGTTCTTGCCGTAGAGCGGGCTGTTCGGGTCCCAGTTCTTGTTTTTCTCGGTCTCGGCCGCGTCTTGGCCGGCGGTGCGCTGCGGCACCTTGTTGATGAAGGGCACCGGCACCTTGGTCACATACAGCGCCACGCCCAGGGCCAACGCCAGGCCGATCAGCAGGCCGATGATCAAGCCCACGGCAAAACCGCCGCGCTGCCGCGCCTTTGCAAAACCGCGCTTTGAACTGCTTTGGACTGTCATGTGTTTTCCATCTCGGTGGCCACACCTTCCCGGGACATGCGCTCCGGCGCGCTCACACCGAGCACGCCGAGCGCGTTTTGAATGACTTGCCTGGTTGCGACCAGCAGCGCCAGCCGTGCCCGCGCGAGCTCGGCATCTTCGACCAGAAAACGCTCGGCCGCGTAGTAGCTGTGAAAGGCGCTGGCGACGTCGCGCAGGTAGAAGGCCACGTCATGCGGCGCCAGGTCGGCCGCGGCCGAGGCCAGCATGGCCGGGTAGGCGGCCAGCTTCAGCATCAGCGCTGCTTCGCTTGGCGCGGTGAGCAGCGCCAGGTTCGCGCTTTCCAGGCTGGCCAGATCGCCGCCCTTGTCGGTGAACTGGCGAATCACCGAGCAGATGCGCGCGTGCCCGTATTGCACGTAGAACACCGGGTTCTCGTCGTTCTGCTTGAGGGCCAGGTCGACGTCGAAGGTGAACTCGGTATCGGCCTTGCGGCTGAGCAGGAAGAAGCGCACCGCGTCGCGACTGGTCCAGTCGATCAGGTCGCGCAGCGTCACGTAGCTGCCGGCGCGCTTGGAGATCTTCACCTCTTCGCCGCCCTTCATCACCGTGACCATCTTGTGCAGCACGTACTCGGGGTAGCCCGCCGGCACGCCCGTGCCCGCGGCCTGCAGCCCGGCGCGCACCCGCGCCACGGTGCCGTGGTGGTCGCCGCCCTGGATGTTGATGGCCTTGGTGAAACCACGTTCGAACTTCTGCACGTGGTAGGCCACGTCGGGCACGAAGTAGGTGTAGACCGCCGCATCCGTGGATGACGAATCGGCTCCGGCCGGTGCCGATTTGCGCATCACGCGGTCTTTGTCGTCGCCGTAGTCGGTGGTGCGCAGCCACAGCGCGCCGCCTTCTTCGAAGGTCTTGCCGGAGGCGATCAGGCGCTGCACCGTGGCGTCGACCCGGCCGCTCGAATACAGGCTCGATTCGAGAAAGTAGTCGTCGAAGCGCACGCCGAAGGCCTGCAGGTCGAGGTCTTGCTCATGGCGCAGGTAGGCCACGGCGAACTGGCGGATGTCGTCGAGGTCTTGCACATTGCCCGAGGCGGTGAAGCTGCGGTCGTCGGCCTTCACGGTCTTGCGGCCGAGGAAGTCGGCCGCGATGTCGGCGATGTATTCGCCGTTGTAGGCCGACTCCGGCCACTGCGCATCACCCGGCTTGAAACCACGCAGCCGCGCCTGCACCGAGTTCGCCAGCGTGGCGATCTGCACGCCAGCGTCGTTGTAGTAGAACTCGCGCGTGACGCGCCAGCCTTGTGCCTCAAACAGGTTGCAGAGGGCGTCGCCGAGCGCCGCCTGGCGCGCGTGGCCCAGGTGCAGCGGGCCGGTCGGGTTGGCCGACACAAACTCGACCAGCACCTTGTCGTCGCGTTTCGGTTGCAGCCCGAAGCCCGCGCCACCTGCCAGCACTTCGCTCACCACCGCCTGTTTGGCCGCGGGCTTCAGGCGCAGGTTGATGAAGCCCGGGCCGGCGATCTCCAGCGCGTCGACCCAGCGCTGCACGGCGGGCTGGCGGTTCAGTGCCGCGACGAGCGCTGCGGCCACGTCGCGCGGGTTCTTCTTCAGCGCCTTGGCCAGCGGCATCGCTGCCGTGCAGGCGAAGTCACCGTGCGCGGCCTGTTTCGGCGACTCGAATGCCGCCGCCAGCGTGGCGCCCGGCTCGACCTCGGCAATCGCGGCGGCCAGCGCCGCGAGCAGGTCTTGTTTGGCTTGGATCATCGGCCGATTCTACGGGGCTGCCCGGCCCGCCACGCCGTGCGCTGGGCACGTGACGGGCGCACGAATGGCGGCGTTTTGGACCGCTGATCGGCGCAACGCACGGGCGCAGACGGTGCGAAGATGCACTTTGACGCGCCTGCGGCTTTTCACTTCCTCATGTCTTTGTCCTCGACCACCACACCCAGCCCGCGCACGCTTGGCGCCGGTGCGCCCAACTTGCCCGCGATGATCGGCAAGTACCGCGTGCTCAAGCTGATCGGCGAAGGTGCGACCAGCGAAGTTTTCCTTTGCCACGACGACTTCCAGGACCGCGACGTGGCGATCAAGCGGGTGCGCCCCACGGCAATGACCGGCGACTCGATGGACGGCCGCTTTTCCGAGCGATTCTTCGCCGCCGAGGCCGCGCTCGTCGGTCGCCTGAACCACCCGAACGTGGTGCAGATCTTCGACGCCGTGCCCGACCCCGTGTCGCCCTACCTGGTGATGGAGTACGTGGCCGGCAGCACGCTGCGCCCGTATTGCCGCGCCGACCAGCTCTTGTCGCTCGAGCTGATCGTGGAAATCGGCTTCAAGTGCGCCATGGCGCTCGGCTACGTCTACCGCCAGGGGCTGATCCATCGCGACGTGAAGCCGGCCAACCTGCTCGCCGTGCTGAACAACGGCAGCGTCACCGACGTGAAGATCAGCGACTTCGGCAGTGTGCTCAACCTGGCTTCCGACGTGACGCAGATCCACCGCGTCGGCTCGCTCGCCTACATGTCGCCCGAGCAGCTCGAAGGCGACCCGCTCGATGCCCGCGCCGACATGTATTCGCTCGGCGCCGTGCTCTACCACCTGATCGCCGGGCGCCCGCCTTTCGACGCTCAGGTGCAGTCGGCCATGATGCAGCAGATCTACCATGTGCAGCCCGGCCCGCTGGCCGCGCTGCGCACCGGCGTGAGCCCCGGGCTCGACGCCGTGGTGCAGCGTGCGCTGGCCAAGAACCCGGCCGATCGTTACGCCACCTGGAGCGAATTCGCGCAGGCGCTCTCCGGCCTCATCACCAACCAGCAGGTGCCGCGCGGCCAGCTGCAGGGCGTGCTCGACTCCGAGCGCTTCAACCTGTTGCGTTCGCTCGATTTCTTCGGCGGCTTCGGCGATGTGGAGCTGTGGGAGGTGGTGCACCGCGCCAAGTGGCAGCGCTTTCACTTCGGCCACGCGCTGTTCCGCA
>JBDTTU010000188.1:0-4639 GCA_039930465.1 Burkholderiales bacterium | reverse complement strand
GATCGGCACGAGCAGCGCTTTCGGGTGGTCTTGCGCCAGTTCGGGCAGGTCGAGCGGCAGGCCGGCGCCGACCACCACGGCGTCGATGCCACATTCGAGCGCGCGCGTCACCGACGGCCCGTATTCGCTGACCGCACGCATCACGTTGATCGCGAGCAAGCCGCGCCCGGTGGCGAGCGCGCGTGCGGCGTGGATCTCGCGTTCCAGCGCTTCGAGGTTGGCGGCGTTGATGGCTTCTTTGGCCGCTTGCGTGGCGGCCGCACCGGCGGGCAGGTCACGGGTGTGCTGCATCAGATCGGGGTGGTGGCGACGCAGATCGACCGACGAGATCGTGCCCATCGCACCGAGCGCGGCCACGCTGCCGGCGAGCCGGTGCGCCGATACCCCCACGCCCATGCCCCCCTGCACGATCGGCAACAAGGTGCGCCCGCCCAGGCGCAGCGGCGTGAGGCCGGTGGCCCCGAGCAGCGTCATCAGTTCGCTGGCGTGGCCGGCAGCCGCGGTCGGTTCGGTCATAGGGTGTGGGCCGGGCGTTGGCGCGCGGCCTCTGTGGCGAGGTCTGCAAGGTAGCGGTAGTGCGCGCCCATGGTTTTGACAGGGATCAAGCGCCGGGCAGCGCCGGCTCGATGCGATCACTGTGCGGCCCGGGGGCGTGCGCTTCGTCGATCTCGTTGAAGATGCTGCTGCCGTCGTCGACCGGCGCTGACTCGAACGGCCCGGTGCCGCTGTGCTGGGCGCTGGAGGCCGGCACGAAGCTGCCGCTGCGCACGTCGAACACATGCACTTCGCCGTCTTCGATCACGTAGTGCCAGCCGTGCAGCGCGAGCCGGCCGGCTTCGACGCGCTCGCGCACCATCGGGTAGCCCATCAGGCGTTCGAGCTGCAGCACCACCGAACGCTGCTCGGTGCGGCGCAACGCCTCCGGCGTCATCTGCACCGGCAGCGCCGCTTCGCGGCCGAGCTCGAGCCAGGCCGCCAGGTTGCTGGCCTGCGGCGTGGGCTCTTCGTAGAGCGCACGAATGCCGCCGCAATGGCTGTGGCCGCAGACCACAATGCGCGCCACGTTGAGTTTGAGCACTGCGAATTCGATGGCTGCGGCGGTGCCGTGGTAACCAGCGGAGCCGTCGTGGGGTGGCACGAACGCGCCCACGTTGCGCACCATGAACACTTCACCCGGCCCGGTGCCGGTGAGCAGGTAAGGCAGCAGGCGCGAGTCGGAACAGCCGATGAAGAGGATGCTCGGGTGCTGGCCGTCCTGCATCAGCGATTCGAACTGGCCCTGCACGCCGGGGAAGTAGTCGTCGTGAAAGCGGCGCAGCCGCTGCAGCAGTTCGTCGGGCATCGGCGCGCTGCCGGTCGGGGCTACTGAACCAGCGGCGTGGTGGCAGCGTCGAGGTCCACACCTTCGACCACGGCGGCGCCGGCCAGCAACTGCAGGCACTGCCGCAGAGCGGCCACGTAAGTCTGCTGGCGCAGCGCCATCTCGACCGCGCCACGCACCGCCTCGAAGCGCTGCGGAACACCGCCCTCGCGTTCGAGCACCTCGACCACGTGCAGTCCGAAGCGGCTGTGCACCAGGCGTGGCAACACGCCGACCTCCACATGGCCAAACAACTCGCGTGCAAACTCGCTCGCGCAATCGGCGGGGGCCAGCCAGCCGAGCTCGCCGCCCTGCTCGCCGCTCGGGCAGTTCGACAGCTTGCGCGCGGAAGCGCCAAAGCCGTCGTTGGCGCTGCCATCGTGGCAACGCACGTCGAGCAGGCAGGCTTCGGCGCGGTTGCGCAGCGCCACCACGTCCATGCCGGGGGTCACGGCGAACAGGATGTGCCGCACCCGCACCCGCTCGCCACTGCGCCAGCGGGCAGGCTGGGCCGCGAAGTGGCGCTGGCAGGCTTCCATGGACGGCTCGGGCACCGGCAGCTCACGCTCCAGCCAGGCGTCGATCGCTGTCGACGCGGCTTCGCTGACCACGCCGTCGCCGGCGGCAGCGTCGTTCGCATCGAGCAGCTCAGCCTGCATCGCCGCCTGACGCAGCAGCTCGGTGCAGGCCCGCTGGCGCAACTCTTCCGGCGCGAGGTTCTCGGAGGCGCTGTTCAAGGCCACGCCATTGATGCGCGCCACGCGCACCGGCACGGCCTGCGCGGCAGCGCTGAAGTCGACGGTTTCCACCAGCATGTTCTTGTCTCCTCGAGGTTCAGACGCTCGCGCCGGGCTGGCGCGGTTCGTTGTGGCCGGGCGGCAGGTTCAGGCGCCGGCTGCGCACCACCTGGTGCGGGCGGAACAGGAACGTGACCGTGGCAAAGCCGCTCCACACGTGCACCAGCCGGCTGAACGGGAACAGCAGGAAGATCGTCATGCCGAACACGATGTGGAACAGGTAGGGCCAGGGCAGTGTGCTCAGCAGCGTGGCATCGACCGGCCGCAGCGTGACGATGCGCTGGGCCCAGTCCGCCAGGATCAGCATCACGCTGCCGTCGGCGTGGTGCCACGAGAACGGCAGCGTGATCAGGCCCACCACGAGTTGCACCCACAGGATAACGAGCACCGCGATGTCGGTGCGGTGGCTGGTCAGGCGAATGCGCGGGTCGAACACACGCCGGTACAGCAGCATTGACAGGCCGACGAAACAGAGTGCGCCGGCGATGCCGCCCGCCACCACCGCCATCATCTGCTTGGTGGAGGCGCTCATGAACAGGCCGTACAGGCTGTGCGGCGTGAACAGCCCCACCATGTGGCCGAAGAACAGGAACAGGATGCCGAAGTGAAAAAGGTTGCTGCCCCAGCGCAGCAAGCCGGCACGAAGCAGTTGCGACGAGTCGCTCTTCCAGCTGTACTGGTTCTGATCGAAGCGGATCAGGCTGCCCATCACGAACACCGTGAAGCAGACGTAAGGGTAGACCTGGAACAGAAAACCATACACGCCGCTCATGACGCTGCTCCTGTGTGTGCCGCGGCCGCGCTGCGCTGGCGAACCACATGGATGGGTTGGGCCTCGCCGGGTTTGGCCTGGCCCTTCGACGAACAACCGTCGAACACCACCGGCTCGGCCCAGCTTTCGTCGAGTGCCTCTTCGGCAGCGGGCATGACCGGCTGCGCTTTTTCGCCGGCCAGCTCGATCAGGGCGCCGAGCACGCTGGCGTAGGCGCTTTCGCGCTGCTGCAGCGCGCCGAAGATCGCGTTGAAGATGTGCGCCATCTCGCCGAGAAAGGCCCGGGCTTCCAGGGGCGGCTGGGTCGACACGAATTCGAGCACCGCCGGCAGGTAGTCGGGCAGTTCGCCTTCGGCCAGCACCAGGCCGGCCTTCTCGTAGGTCTGCCCGAGGTCGATCATCGCCGGGCCCCGGTCGCGCGAGTCGCCGTGCACGTGCTCGAACAGGTGCAGCGAGGTGGCGCGGCCGCGGTCGAAGAGTTCGACGTAGTCCGACTCGATGCCGAGCGCATCGGCGCTGCGCAGCGTGTCCATCAGATGGTCGAGCTCGGTGCGGCGTGGGGATGACAGCGCGGCCTCGGTGCGCAACAGCGCGCGCATCTCGGGCAGAAAGCCGAGCAGCCGCGCGTCGGGGTAGCCGAGCAGCGCTGCGAGCACACGCAGGCTGTTCGTCATCGGTGGGGGCGTGTTGAGCTTGAACATGGTCAGATCTCCGCCTTGATGGGAATGGTGCGCTTCTTGTCGCCCCCGAACAGGCTGGTTTCGCTGGTGCCTTCAGAGCAGCCATTGCCAAACGTGAAGCCGCAGCCACCGCGCACGTTGAAGGTGTTCTCGGCGTATTCGCGGTGCGTGCTCGGAATCACGAAGCGGTCTTCGTAGTTGGCGATCGCCATCACGTGGTACATGTCTTCGACCTCGGCCTGCGTGATCTGCACCTGCTGCAACACGCCGTGGTTGATGCGGCCGTTGACGTGTTTGTCGCGCTGGTAGGCGCGCATCGCGAGCATGCGTTCGAGCGCGCGCACCACCGGCAGCGTGTCGCCGGCGGTCAGCAGGTTGGCGAGGTACTTGACCGGAATGCGCAGCTGGTTCACGTCGGGGATCTCGCCGTTCGTGCCCACGTGGCCGGCATTGGCCGCGGCGCTGATCGGCGAGAGCGGCGGCACGTACCAGACCATCGGCAGCGTGCGGTACTCCGGGTGCAGCGGCAGCGCCACCTTCCATTGCACCGCCATCTTGTAGACCGGGCTCTTGCGCGCCGCTTCCATCCACTTGTCGGGAATGCCGTCGAGCTGCGCCTGCGCGATCACTTTCGGATCAAAGGGGTCGAGAAAGAGGTCGATCTGCGCCTGGTACAGGTCACGGTCGTGTTCGACACTCGCCGCTTCCTGGATGCGGTCGGCGTCGTACAACAACACGCCCAGGTAACGGATGCGGCCGACGCAGGTTTCGCTGCACACCGTCGGCTCGCCGGCTTCGATGCGCGGGTAGCAGAAGGTGCACTTCTCGGCCTTGCCGCTCTTCCAGTTGTAGTAGATCTTCTTGTACGGGCAACCGCTCACGCACATGCGCCAGCCACGGCACTTGTCCTGGTCGATCAAGACGATGCCGTCTTCTTCGCGCTTGTAGATCGAGCCCGACGGGCAACTCGCCACGCACGCCGGGTTCAGGCAGTGCTCGCACAGGCGCGGCAGGTACATCATGAACGTGT
>JBDTTU010000187.1:0-4647 GCA_039930465.1 Burkholderiales bacterium | reverse complement strand
GCGGCGCCGATGTGCTCGCGGTGCGTGTGCTCAAGCGCCGCGGCCCGCCGCTCGAAGCGCCGCTGCAGCTCGATCTGGCGCCGGTGCTCTCAAACATGGCGCTGCAGCGCGCGCGCATCGGGCCGAGCGCCGGCCTGCCGGCGGCGGCGAACGAGCCGGCCCTGGCGCTGCATCCGGCCACCTTCATCAACCTCGCGGCGGCGCGCTGAAGCCTTGTGCTGCGCCGGCGGCGTGATGCATTTTCGAATGACGCTGCACCGTGCTCTGGATCGCTCTTCACCTGCCGCTGCTCTCGCTCGAATCTTTCGTGGCCACCTTGCCCTGCGAGGCTGGCGCACAGGCGCTGGCATTGACCGACGGGCACAAGATCGTCAGCGTCAATGCCGCCGCGCGGGCCTTGGGTGTGAAGCCCGGTTTCAAGCGCGCCACCGCGCTCGCGCTGGCGTCGCAGCTCGTGCTCGGCCAGGCCAGCGCGGCGCGTGACGATCAGGCGCTTGTCGCCGTTGCGCATGCAGCGCTCGCGTTCACGCCGCTCGTCGTGATCCCCGAGGCGAGCGGCGCCGTGGGCGCGCCAGCGCCGCATACCGTGTTGCTCGACGTGCAAAGCAGCCGGCTGTATTTCGGCGGGCTCAAGCGCCTGGTGCAACGTCTGCACGCCGCGCTGGCACCGCTCGGCCACGTGCTGCACACCGGCATCGCACCCACCGCGCTTGGCGCCACCGTGCTGGCGCGTTTGCATCAAAAAATCTACTGCGCCGATCGGGCAACGTTGCACGCCGCACTCGACCTGTTGCCGGCGTGGTCGATCGGCCCCGGCCGCGAACACTGGGACGCGCTCGAAGGCATGGGCCTGCGCACCCTTGCCGAGCTGCGTGGCCTGCCGCGCGGTGGCTTGGCGCGGCGCTTCGGCCCGGCGGTATTGAGCGAACTCGACCGAGCCTACGGTGATTGCCCCGATCCGCGGGAGCCGATCACCTTGCCACCTTCGTTCGAGAGCCGGCTCGAACTGTTCGCGCGCGCCGATACCACCGAGCAGGTGCTGTACGGCGCAGGTGTGTTGCTCGCGCGGCTCGTGCTCTGGCTGAGCGCGCAGCACGCCTTCGTGCACCGCTTCAGCCTGCTGATGCAACACGAGCCACGCTGGCGCCGTGATGCCCAAACCCCCAGCACCACCACGCTCGACGTGGCCCTGGCCGAACCCTCGCGCGACCCGGCCCACCTGCTGGTCTTGCTGCGCGAGCGGCTGGCGCAGCTCGAGTTGCCCGCGCCGACGATCGAGCTGCGCTTGCACGCCGAAGACATCGCCCGCCGCCCGCCGCCGAACAACGAACTTTTCCCCACCGCGCGCAGCGAAAGCGAAGGCCTCACGCGTTTGATCGAGCGCCTGCAGGCGCGGCTCGGCCCCGGCCAGGTGCAGCGCATCGCTGCGGTGGCCGACCACCGGCCCGAGCGTGCCACGGTGGTCCATGTGCAGGAGGCTTCACAACGTTGGAGCGTGCGCCCATTCGCCGGAGCGCAGCCGCAGCAGAACGCTGCCACGCCGGTGCGCCCGGTCTGGCTGCTGCAGCAACCCGAGCCGCTGCGCGAGCGCGGCTCGGGCCCGCTGCTCGACGGCCAGCCGCTGCAGTTGCTGAGCGGCCCCGAACGCATCGAGTCGGGCTGGTGGGACGCTGCGCTTGCCGAACGCGACTACTACATCGCGCAGCTCGCCGACGGTGCGCTGGTGTGGGTTTACCGCGCGCGTTTGCCGGCGCCGACGACACTGTCGCAAGCGTGGTTTCTGCAAGGGCGATTCGGCTAGGGCAACACTGAACAGCTGGCACACTGGCCGCACCAAACACAACAAGGAGCACCCCATGAGACTCAAGGACCAGGTGGCCATCGTCACCGGCGCGGCCAGCGGCTTCGGCGCCGAGATCGCACGCCAGTACGTCGCCGAAGGCGCCAAGGTGGCCGTGGCCGACATCAACGGCGCCGGCGCACAAGACGTGGCCGCTGCACTCGGCGCCAACGCCATGGCCATCACCTGCGACGTGACCCAGCGTGCCGACATCGAAGCGCTGGTGAAGACCACCCTCGAACGTTTCGGCAAGCTCGATATCGTCGTCAACAACGCAGGCTGGACGCACAAGAATCAGCCGCTGCTCGATGTCGACGAAGCCACCTTCGACCGCGTCTACGACATCAACGTGAAGTCGATCTTCTTCATGGTGCACGCGGTCGTGCCGCTGATGCGCAAGGCGCGCCGTGGCGTGATCCTGAATATCGGCTCCACGGCCGGCATTCGCCCGCGCCCGGGCCTCACCTGGTACAACAGCTCGAAGGGTGCGGTCAACCTGATGAGCAAGTCGCTCGCGGTCGAGCTCGGCGCCGACAACATCCGCGTCAACGCAATCTGCCCGGTGATGGGCGCGACCGGTTTGCTCGAATCGTTCATGGGCATGCCCGACACGCCCGAGAACCGCAAGAAGTTCATCGCGACCATTCCGATGGGCCGGCTCTCGACGCCGCTCGACATCGCCAAAGCCGCCGTGTTCCTGGCCAGCGACGACGCAGAGTTCATCACCGGCGTGGAGTTTCCGGTGGATGGCGGGCGCACCGTCTAGAGACAACGGAAGCGGGTGCCAGATTCGGTCCGGTTGGCAACCGCAAGCGCTTAAGTCGGCACGAAGGGTGTGTTCCTAAATCGCGAATGGCTCTTTGCAGCGCACGGGTGCACAGTGCGATCTGTCACCAAGGGAGCCGCGAGCGAAGCAATGAACACGTCATTGGAACTGGAGCAACTGCGCAGCTGGATCGGCCGCACCGAAACGCGCACCGACCAGGTCTGCGCCGCGCCCGTGGCCGCGCTCGCCGCCACGCTCGACCGCACTGATGCCGAGCCGCTGCCCGGCAGCGACCTGCCGCCGCTGTGGCACTGGCTGTGTTTCACACCGCAGGCGCGCGCCAGCGAGATCGGCGCCGACGGCCACGCCAAGCGGGGTGGCTTCCTGCCGCCGGTGCCGCTGCCGCGGCGCATGTGGGCCGGCGGCAGGTTGCAGTTCAACCACCCGCTGCAGGTGGGCGACGAGATCACACGGCTCTCGCGCATTGCCGACGTGAGCGTCAAGCACGGGCGCAGCGGGGCGCTGGTGTTCGTGACCGTGCGCCATGAGGTCAGCAACGCGCGTGGTCTGGCATTGAGCGAAGAGCACGACATCGTCTACCGCGACAACCCGTCGCCCGAGGCGCCCGCGCCCGCACCCCAGATTGCGCCCGCCAGTGCCGCCTTCAGCCGCGAGATCGTGCCCGACCCGGTCTTGCTGTTTCGCTACTCGGCGCTCACCTTCAACGGCCACCGCATCCACTACGACCGGCCTTACGCGACCGAGGTCGAGGGCTACCCCGGCCTGATCGTGCACGGCCCGCTGATCGCCACGCTGCTGCTCGACCTGCTGCGCCGCGAGCGCCCCGATGCGCGCGTGCGCCGCTTCGCCTTCAAGGCGATGCGGCCGGTCTTCGACATCCACTCCTTCCAGGTCTGCGGCCAGCCCGAAGCCGGTGGCCATGGCGAGCAGCGCGTCGCGCTCTGGGCCCGTGACCACGAAGGGTTCCTCGCCATGCAGGCCCACGCCGAACTCGGCTGAAACACACTCAACTGAACCATGCCTTCTGCCCACCACGCTTACCAAGATATCCGCGACGCCGTTCGCGCGCTCTGCGCCGAGTTCCCCGACGAATACCACCGCAAGGTCGACGCGGCACGTGGATACCCCGAAGCCTTCGTCGACGCACTCACCAAAGCCGGCTGGATGGCGGCGCTGATCCCGCAGGAATACGGCGGCTCGGGCCTGGGCTTGAGTGAAGCCTCGGTGATCATGGAAGAGATCAACCGCGCCGGCGGCAACTCCGGTGCCTGCCACGGCCAGATGTACAACATGGGCACGCTGCTGCGCCACGGCTCGGCGGAACAGAAGCAGCTTTACCTGCCGAAGATCGCGAGCGGCGAATTGCGCCTGCAGTCGATGGGCGTGACCGAACCCAGCACCGGCACCGACACCACGAAGATCAAGACCACGGCCGTGAAGCGCGGCGACCGTTACGTGATCAACGGTCAGAAGGTCTGGATCTCGCGCATCCAGCATTCCGACCTGATGATCCTGCTGGCGCGCACCACACCACTGGCCTTTGTTGCGAAAAAGAGCGAAGGCATGTCGATCTTCATCGTCGACCTGCGCGAGGCGATCGGCAAAGGGCTCGACGTGCGGCCGATCCCGAACATGGTGAACCACGAGACCAACGAGCTGTTCTTCGAGAACCTGGAGATTCCGGAAGAGAACCTGATCGGCACCGAAGGGCAGGGCTTCAAATACATTCTCGACGGGCTGAACGCCGAGCGCACCCTGATCGCGGCCGAGTGCATCGGCGACGGCCACTGGTTCATCGACCGCGTCACGCGCTACACCAAAGACCGCGTCGTGTTCGGCCGCCCGATCGGCCAGAACCAGGGCGTGCAGTTCCCGATCGCCGAAGCCCACATAGAGGTCGAGGCCGCCGACCTGATGCGCTGGGAAGCCTGCCGCTTGTTCGACGCCCACGAGCCCTGCGGCGCCCAGGCCAACATGGCCAAGTACCTCGCGGCCAAGGCGAGCTGGGAAGCGGCCAACG
>JBDTTU010000186.1:0-4666 GCA_039930465.1 Burkholderiales bacterium | reverse complement strand
TTCATGATCGCGGCGTGGCCGGGGTAGCGGATCGTGCGGTAGTTCAGCGTGCGCACCTTGCCCGAGAGCGTTTCGCACAGCGTGCCCAGCCCACCCGAGGTGTTGAAGGCTTCGTAGAGCACACCGTCGAGCGAGAACTCTTCGCGTTCTTCGAGCGCCGGCACCTCGCGCACCTGGCCGTCGACGATGGCTTCGCAGGGCTCGCAGTACTCGTTGATCACGCCTTCGGTGCTCCAGGTGAGGTTGTAGTTCAGCGCGTTGCTCGGGTAGGCCGGCAGCGCGCCGACGCGCATGCGCACCGAGTCGAGCGAGTCGAAGCTGCGCGCCAGGTCGGCGGCGACGATCGCGATGAAACCCGGCGCCAGACCGCATTGCGGGATGAACGCGGTGCTGGCGCCAGCAGCGAGCGCGCGGATCGCACGCGTGCTGGCCACGTCTTCGGTCAGATCGAGGTAGTGCACGCCGGCCGCCTTGGCGGCCTGGGCCACGTGCAAGGTCAGGTGATAGGGCGCGGCGCTCAGCACGGCGAATTGGCCTTGCAGCGCGCGGCTCAGTTGCACCGGGTCGGTCACGTCGAGCAGCAGCGTGCTCAGGCGTGGCGAACGCTGCGGGTCGGCGTAGAGGCGGGCCAGCGTGGCAGCGCAGTGGTCGGCGATCGTGACGCGGTAGCCGCCCGCTTCGGGGGTATTCACGAGCAACTCGGCGACCACCGAACCGATCTTGCCGCCACCGATGACGAGGATGTTTTTCATGACGCGCTCCTGAGCCGGCGGGTGCCGAATGGAACCGATTCTGGGTGGAGTGACTGCAGATCGCATCTGCCCGAACGACGAAACGAAGTCCATACTTCGGCAAATCGAAGTAACGGATCGTGAATATGGCCAACCAGACCCTCGACGCCACCGACCGCGCCCTGCTCGCCCTGCTGCGCGATGACGCGCGCGCGCCCACCGCCGAGCTGGCACGCAAGCTGAATCTGTCGCGCACCACGGTGCAAAGCCGCATGGAGCGCTTGCAGCGCCAGCGGGTGATCTCGGGCTTCACGATCACCGTGCCCGACGAACTCGAAGCCGGGCTGGTGCGCGCCCATGTGCTGATCACGCTCGCGCCGAAGCGCAGTGGCGCGATCGAAGTGGCCTTGCGCAGAATAGCCGAGGTGCGGGTGCTGCATTCGGTCAGTGGCCCGTTCGACCTGATCGCGATCGTGGCGGCGGCGTCTATCGGTGAGCTCGACGCGTTGATCGACCGCATCGGCAGCCTCGACGGCGTGGAACGCACGACTTCGGCGATTGTGCTGTCGACGCGCATTCAGCGCTGACACGCCGCGGCGCGCGCCCTCACGGGGCTTGTTCAGCGCTGCTTCAAGCGCGGGTGAACAGCAGCACCGAGTTCGTGCCGCCGAAAGCGAACGAATTGCTGATCGCGGCTTCGAGCTGCGGCGCGCTGGCGCCGGCCTGCGGCACCAGGTTCAGGCTGCAGGCTGGGTCGATGGTGCTGCAATGCGCGTTCGGCGGCAGCTCGCGGCGCTGCAAGGCCAATACCGTGATCAGCGCTTCGAGCGCGCCGCCGGCGCCGAGCAGGTGGCCGTGCAGCGCCTTGGTGGAGCTGACATGAAGGTGTTCGAGCGCGTTGCCCCACACGTCGGCCAGCGCGTTGCGCTCGACCACGTCGCCAATGCGCGTGGCCGTGCCGTGGGCGTTGCAGTAGCCCACGTCGCGCGGCTGCAGGCCGGCGCTGCGCAGCGCGGCGCGCAAGGCACGCGCCTGGCCGGGCGCGTCGGGCTTGGTCAGGTGGGTGGCGTCGCAGCTCAGGCCCCAGCCGGCCAGCCGCGCATGCACCCGCGCGCCGCGCCGGGCTGCGCGCTCGGCCGATTCGAGCACGATGAAGGCCGCGCCTTCGCCGAGCGCGAAGCCGCTGCGGTCGGCGGCAAAAGGCCGCACCGCCATGGCTTCTTCGCCCGGCTGAAAACTTGCCAGCGTCTGCATGGCCTGCCAGGCGAGCACAACGCCCGGCACGATCAGCGCTTCGCTGCCGCCGGCAATGGCCAGATCGACCTCGCCACGCTGCACCGCCTTGGCCGCTTCGGCAATGGCGACCGAGGCCGATGCGCAGGCCACCGAATACGTCAACACCGGCCCTTGGGCGCCGTGGCGCATTGCCACCTGCGAGGCCTGGGCGTTCGGCATGAAGGCCGGAATGGTCAGCGGCGGCGCGCGCCCGCCGGTGTTGCGGTACGCCAGCTCCAGCGCCGCGGCGCCGCCCATGCCGCAGCCGGCGAACACACCCAGGCGTTCGGGTTCCACGTTGCCCTTGGCGGCGGCGTCTGTCATCGCCAGGTCGGCCGCGGCCACGGCGAGCTGGCTCACGCGGTCGACGCCGGCGAGCTGCAGCTTGGTGAACCAGCGTGAAGCGTCGAAAGGCGCGAGTGCGGCGGCGGTCGGCTTGGCCAGGTCGGGCAGCACGGCCTGCACGGCCGATTGGCCGCGCATCAGCGCATCGAACAGGGCGCCCGGCACGTCGCCGTGCGGGGCCACGGCACCCAGGCCGGTGACGACGACGGCGAGCGGGTTCACGACGCGACGGAAGCCTGCGAAGCCTTGATCCGGTCGACCAATGCGGCGAGCTGGGCCAAGGTGTCGACGTCGGGGTCGCTGTCGGGGATCGTGATGCCGAAATGGTCTTCTATTGCGAACACGAATTCAACCAGCGCGAGCGAATCGAAGCCCTTTTCGCGCATCGAATCGTGCGGGTCGAGGGCGGCCATTTCGGTGCCGTACTTTTCCTGGATCAGATCCTGCAACTCTTTCAGCGAACTCATGGCGTCAACGGGCCCTCGACATTGGCGAAGATGGATGATATTCGCCCCGCTCGAGCACCCCACGCCCAGGCCGCCAGCGCAGCGCTGGCACGGCGAAGGCCAGCCCCAGAAGGGCGCCGGCCAGCACGTCCAGCACCACGTGCTGTTTGATTGCGAGCGTGGAGTAAGCGATCGCGAGGAACCAGGCGGCGTTGAGCAGGCGCGGCCAGGCCGGTGTGCCCGAGAGGCGAAGCAACGCTTCGATCCAGACCGCGGAGAAGATGGCCACCGCGACGTGCATCGACGGGCAGGCATTGCCCGCAGCGTCGACCCCACGCAGCAGGTCGAAGCCCGCGAAGCCTGCCATGTGCGGCATCGGCAGCGGGATCTCGGTGGGCCAGAAGTAAAACAGCCCCAGCCCGGTCAGGCACAGCGCGCCGATCCACAGGCCGTAGGCGAGCAGCTCGATGAAGGTCAGCTGAAGCCCGGGGGCGATGCCGACATAGAACCACAGCGACAGGTAGATGCCCAAAGTGTGCGGCTGGAACGGAATCAGGTGGTCGAGCGCGGTCAGCGGCATGACCATCACCGGGTGCACCGGGTTGCGCAGCACGTGGAAATAGCCGATGAAAAAAACCCAGGTGAACGCGGTCGTGCCGACCAGTTTGAGTGCGAGGTGCCTGCGCATGCGCAAGCCAATGGTGGCCTTCCAGGGCGGGGCGGGGGACGACATGCGGGGTTCGGACGGGCGCTTGGTGTTTCCGGAGCTTTCGATCTTGCCCGATTGCCGGGCAGCTCCGTTATTTTTTGTGACGCTTCTTGCAGTCTTTGCCCGGATGTCGCTGCATTCAAGTCTCCAGAGGCGGCGCCGATAAAACCAGCAGGGCGCGTGAGCCCATTGCTCACGCCCCTCACGGATGAAAGTTGCGACCCCTCAAGACCTGATCGAAGTAGACGCCTTGCGCGTCGGCATGTTCGTGCACCTCGACATGGGCTGGATGTCGCACCCGTTCCCGCTCAGCAGCTTCAAGATTGCCAGCACCGACCAGATGGCGACCATCCGCTCGCTCGGCCTCAAGCGCGTGCGCTGGAGCCCGCAGCAGAGCGACGCGGCCGACGAGCCGGTGGCCGACGCGCAGCCCTGGGACACGCTAGCCGGAGCCGGAGTTGGAGACGCAGATGTCGCTGCCGCAGCCGCAGCCGCAGCAGACGAAGTTGCCGACGCTGACGCCGCCGAGCCCGCAGCGCCGACCGCAGCCGCCGAACCCAGCACGCTCACCCCCGAAGCCGCGGCCCGTGTCGAACACGTTCGCCGCCTCGCCGGGCAGCGCACGGCCTTGCTGGTGTGCGAGCGCCAGTTCGGCGAAGCTGCGCAGGCGTGCCAGCAGCTCACTGCGCTGGTACCGAGCCAGCCGCAACAGGCTCGCGAGCAAGCCGAAGCGCTGACCACCGCGCTGCTGCAGAAGATGCTGGGCGAACACGACTTGTGCATCCGCCTGCTGTCTGACGCCGCCGGCGACAAGGCCGCGGCGCACGCGCTGAACGTCACCATCATCTCGTTGCTGATGGGCCGCAGTTTCGGTCTCGACGCCGACGACATGCTCGAGCTCGGCCTGGGCGCGATGTTGCACGACATCGGCAAGATCGAGTTGCCCGAACGCATGCGCCACCGCGACGAAGCCTTCAGCCCCACTGAAGCGCGCCGGTACGAAGAGCACGTGGCGCACGGCGTCACGCTCGGCCGCAAGATGGGCCTGTCGGCCGGCGCCATGCTCGTGATTGCGCAGCACCACGAGCATGCCGACGGCAGCGGGTTTCCGCTGCGCCTGAACGCCGACCGCATGACGGCGGCGGCGCGCATCGTCTCGC
>JBDTTU010000185.1:0-4743 GCA_039930465.1 Burkholderiales bacterium | reverse complement strand
GCGAGAACCCGGCGATGAGCGACCCCGACCTGAACCACGCGCGGCATGCGCTGGCGTCGCTCGAACATCTGGTCGTGCAGGACATCTTCATGACCGAGACCGCCTGGCTCGCCGACGTGGTGCTGCCTGCCAGCGCCTGGCCCGAAAAGGGTGGCACGGTCAGCAACACCGACCGCATGGTGCAGCTCGGCAAGCGCGCGCTCGACCTGCCCGGCGATGCACGACAAGACCTGTGGATCATCCAGCAGCTCGCAAAACGCCTCGGCCTCGACTGGCACTACGAAGGCGAAGATTCAGGCGCGCCGGCGGTCTACGAGGAAATGCGCCAGGCGATGCACGGCGCCATTGCCGGCATCACCTGGGAGCGGCTGCAGCGTGAGGGCAGCGTGACCTACCCTTGCCTGAGTGCAGAAGACCCGGGCCGGCCGATCGTGTTTGACGACCAGTTCCCCACCGCTGACGGCAGGGTCCGGCTGGTGCCGGCCGACATCATTCCAGCCGACGAGCGGCCCGATGCAGCGTATCCGTTCGTGCTGATCACCGGTCGCCAGCTCGAACACTGGCACACCGGCAGCATGACGCGCCGCTCCAGCGTGCTGGACGCGCTCGAACCGATGGCGACCGCGTCGATGAGCGGGCTCGATCTGGACGAGATGGGCTTGCATCCGGGCGACGTGGTCACCTTGAGGTCGCGCCGTGGTGAGGTCGCGCTGCACTTGCGGCGCGACGACGGTACGCCGCGCGGTGCCGTGTTCGTGCCATTCGCCTACTACGAAGCGGCAGCGAACCTGATGACGAATGCGGCGCTCGACCCCTTCGGAAAGATTCCCGAGTTCAAGTACTGCGCAGTGCAGGTGCTGGCAGGCGGCGTGCCGAGGCTGAGCGCGGGCTACGGCACCGGCGTGGGCTGACAATCGGGGCGGGCTCGCCGCGCGGCGCGGGCGCTTTGTCCGTATCGACATTGATTCTGCTTATCGGCCCATTCGTCAGGTTGATCGCATGGGTCTAGACTGCGGCCTATGCAAGACGCAGCCTATGTTCCTTCTTCTGCACCGCGCCCTGCCATTCACGTGGCGGTCGTGATGGAGCGCGAGGCGCAGCCGAATCGTTGGGAAGACTGGCGCTTCAGACTCGTTGAAGTGGTGGCGCACGAAGACGCCTTCGGCACCGAGCCACGCGTGCTGCGCGACGATGGCAAGACCCGCAGCACGTTGTACCCCGGCTTCACGCTCGAACTCTTCCGCGACGAAGCCGAGGGTTACCACCTGAACCTCTCGTCGGGTGCGCCGGTGTGGTTCGTGGTCTGGCGGACCGACGACGAAGACCCCTCGCGCGCCTGGCCCGAAACCGTGAGCCTGTCTTACACCGAAGCCGGGCGTTGGCTCGACGCGCAGGAGCGCGTTGACAACGTGCCGCTGCCGCACGATGTGGTGGCCTGGCTGCAGGCCTACACCGACGAACACTACAAGCCCGAGCCGAAAAAACGCCGCCGCCCGCAGTCGTTCATCGCACCGGAGCACCGCGGCTGATGGTGGAAGAGGAAGCAAGTGGCTTCCTGTCGCGCTGGGCGCGGCGCAAGGAGCAGGTGCGCGCTGGCGTGGCGGTGGCGCCCGAGCCGGTGGAGGGCGTGCCGGTGGTCGTTTTGCCGGCTTCGCCGCCCGCCGTGAGCGCCGAAGTGGTGGCTGCCGAAGCGCCGGTCGTCGAAGAGCGGCCTGCCACCGAGCCACTGCCGACGATGGCCGACGTGGCCTTGCTGACGCGCGCGTCCGACTATTCGCGCTTCGTTTCGCCCGGCATCGACGAAGGCGTGAAACGCGCGGCGATGAAGAAGCTCTTCAGTGATCCGCACTTCAACGTGATGGACGGGCTCGACACCTACATCGACGACTACGGAAAACCCGACCCGATTCCGCTGTCGATGCTGAAGCAGATGAACCAGTCGAAGCTGCTGCGGCTCTTCGAACAAGACGACGAAGACGACGCAGACGAAACGAAGAAGCGAAGCACGGCCGAAGCGGCCGAGCCGCTCACCGAACCAAAGACAACACCCGATGACGACCCTGATCTGCGACTGCAACAAGACGATGCCGTTGGACGGCCCGGGCCTGATCAAGGCGCTCGGGCCTGAAGCCGGTGCCGGCCTTGCTACCGTTCACACCACCTTGTGCCGGCGCGAAGCCGGCGCGTTCCAGCGCGCGGCCAAGAGCGGCGAAGAGTTGCTCGTGGCCTGCACGCAGGAGAGCCGGCTTTTCCTCGAACTGAACGCGCAGACCGAAGGCGCGGCCGGCTTGCAGGAGCGGCCGATCCGCTTCGTCAACATTCGCGAAACCGGCGGCTGGTCGAAAGATGCGAGGGCCGCCACGCCGAAGATCGCCGCATTGATCGCGCTCGCACAGTTGCCCGATGGCGACCCGGTGCCGACCGTGGGCTACAAGTCGAACGGCCGGGTGCTCGTGATCGGTGCCGCCGAGCGCGTTTCGCGTGCCGCGCAGATGCTGGCCGACAAGCTCGATGTGAGCTTGTTGCTGCAAGGCGGTGGCACGCTGCCGCAGCAACGCACGCTGGCCGTTCACGCGGGCACGGTCACGAACATCAGCGGCTGGCTTGGCGCCTTCGAGGTGAGCTGGACGCAGGGCAACCCGATCGATCTCGACCTGTGCACACGCTGCAATGCCTGCATCGAGGTGTGCCCCGAGAACGCGATCGACTTCAGCTACCAGATCGACCTGGCGAAGTGCAGCAGCCACCGCGAGTGTGTGCGCGTGTGCGAAGCGGCAGGCGCGATCGACTTCACGCGTGCCGCGCAGCAGGTCAGCGAAAACTTCGACCTCGTATTCGACCTGAGCGCCACACCGATCGTCGCGCTGCACCAGCCGCCGCAGGGCTACTTTCACGCTGCCGACGACGCGGCGCTGGTCGATGCGGTGTTGCAGCTTCGTGAGAGCACCGGCGAGTTCGAGAAGCCGAAGTTCTTCAGCTACAAACAGAAGATCTGTGCCCACAGCCGCAACGAGCAGATCGGCTGCACCGCCTGCATCGACGTGTGTTCGGCACAGGCGATCCGCAGCGATGCGTCGATGAAAGGCCGGGCGGGTGGCGCGACCCTGGCTGGCAAGGGAAGGAGCGATGCCGGTCCCGGCATCGTGGTCGAGCCCCATCTGTGCGTCGGTTGCGGTGCCTGCACCACCGTGTGCCCGAGCGGGGCGATCAGCTACGCCACGCCGCGGCTCGATGAACAGGGCAAGCGCGTGCGCACGCTGCTCACGACCTTTCGGCGCGCTGGTGGTGTGGACGCGGCATTGCTGATTCACAGCCAGGGGGCCGGCTTGAACCTGATCAACGACCTGGGGCGCGCCGCGCGCACGCAAGCCAGTGTGCGCGGCGTGCCGGCGCGCGTCCTGCCGCTCGACGTGTGGCACACCGCGTCGACGGGCATCGATCTGTGGCTGTCGGCCATTGCCTTCGGTGCGTCGCAGGTCTGGGTGTTGATGACCGGAGAAGAGGCGCCCGCTTACCGCACTGCCGTTGCGGCGCAGATGCAGGTGGCGCAGGCGATCCTGGCCGGCATGGGGCTGCGGGGCGAGCACCTTCGGATCGTCAGCGCGACCGATGTGCAAACGCTCGACGCCGCGCTGCAGGCTGCGCCGGCGCAATCGGTCAAGCAGGCCGCAACGTTCAGCGTGCAGGCCGACAAGCGCGCCACGCTCGATCTCGCCATCGAGCACTTGCTCCAGCACGCGAGCCCGGTGCCGGCTGCGATCGCCTTGCCCGCCGCAGGCAGCCCTTTCGGCAGCCTGACCGTCGACACCGAGCGCTGCACGATGTGCCTGAGCTGCGTCAGTGCCTGCCCCGAAGCGGCGTTGGCCGACAACCCCGACAAGCCGCAACTGCGCTTCATCGAGAAGAACTGCGTGCAGTGCGGGTTGTGCGCGAGCACCTGCCCTGAAGCAGCGATCACGCTCGAGCCGCGCCTGTGGCTGGCCGACGCGGGCAAGGTGCGCAAGCAGGCACGCGTGTTGAACGAGGTCGAGCCTTACCGGTGCATTCGCTGCGACAAACCTTTCGGCACGCCGAAGGCCGTCGAGCTGATGGTCGCCAAGCTCGGCGCCCACGCGATGTTCCAGGGCAAGGGAGCCGAGCGCCTGCGCATGTGCGGCGACTGCCGCGTGATCGACATCCACAGCAACCCCGACGAAGTCAGGATCACCGATGTCTGAAGCCGCGCTCAATTTCAGCACGCCTGACGACCGCGAGGAAATCGCGCGCGCCGAAGTCTATGGTCTGCTCGCGAACCTGTTTTATGCGGCGCCGTCGGTCGACATGTACGAGCAGCTCCGAGTCGCCGTGACCGAAGCGCCGGCGCGCGGCGCGTTCCTCGAGACGAGCTGGTCGGAAGTGGTCGCCACGGCGCGGCGGCTGTCGCTGGCTCAGGTCACCGACGAACAGGTGGCCTTGTTTGGCGGTGTCGGCAAGCCCGAGATCTTTGTGTACGGCTCGTGGTTCATCGCCGGGACCTTGAACGAGAAGCCGCTCGTTGCCCTGCGCCGCGACCTGGCGGTGCTCGGCCTCGAGCGCCCGCTCACGGTGATCGAGACCGAAGACCACATCGCAAGCCTGTGCGAAGTGATGCGCTACCTGATTGCCGGTGACGACGTCGCGGTGAGCAATCTCGCGGCGCAGCAACGCTTCTTCAACGCCCACCTGCGCGGCTGGGCCGAGCAGCTCTTCGATGCCGTCGCCTCG
>JBDTTU010000184.1:0-4761 GCA_039930465.1 Burkholderiales bacterium | reverse complement strand
GCGATCCAGGCGTACTTCACAGCGAATCCTTTGCAAAGTACGCCGTCGCTTTTTTTAGGATGTCGCGCTCCATCTTGACCCGTGCCAGCTCGGCCCGCAGTCGCGCCAGCTCCATCTGCTCGGCGCTCACCGGCCGCTCGCCTGCGCCTTGCAGCTCACCTCGCTCGGCCAGTCGAACCCAGTTGCTCAACGTCTGTTTGGGCACGCCCAGCACGCGCGCCGTCACCGACGCCTCCTGCCCACCCTTGACCAGCCTTACCGCCTCCAGCTTGAACTCCAACGTGTATCGCGCACGCTGCTTCGCTTCATTCCTCTTGCTCATTTCGTACTCTCCATCTGTGCATTTTGTGCCTCAGCTATGGAGTACGTTTTTCGGGGGCAAGCTCAGTGAGACCCTAAGTTCCTGTCAGCGTGTCACCTTTTCAGAATTGCGAGACGACTTTGAACGATGTGGGATGAAGACAATTCATTCCCACTCGATCGTCGCCGGCGGCTTGCTGCTCACGTCATAGGCCACCCGGTTGATTCCGCGCACCTCATTGATGATGCGGCTCGACACCTTCTTCAGCAGCGCGTAGGGCAGTTCGGCCCAGTCGGCCGTCATGAAGTCGCTGGTCTGCACGGCGCGCAACGCGACCACGTAGTCGTAGGTGCGGCCGTCGCCCATGACGCCCACACTTTTCACCGGCAGGAACACCGCGAAGGCCTGGCTTGTCAGCTCGTACCAGGTCTTGCCACTCGCCTCGTCGACGGTGCTGCGCAGCTCTTCGATGAAGATCGCGTCGGCGCGTCGCAGCAACTCGGCGAACTCGGGCTTCACTTCGCCGAGGATGCGCACGCCCAAGCCCGGCCCGGGGAACGGGTGGCGGTACACCATGTCGGCCGGCAAACCGAGCGCCACGCCTAGTTCGCGCACCTCGTCCTTGAAGAGCTCGCGCAGCGGCTCAAGCAGCTTCAGGCCCAGCGTTTCGGGCAGGCCACCCACGTTGTGGTGGCTCTTGATCGAGGTCGCCTTCTTGCTCTTGGCGCCACCGCTCTCGATCACGTCGGGGTAGATCGTGCCTTGTGCCAGCCACTTCGCATTCGAGAGCTTTTTCGCTTCGGCCTGGAACACCTCAACGAACTCGCGCCCGATGATCTTGCGCTTGGCTTCCGGGTCGGTCACACCGATGAGGTGGCCGAGAAACTGCGCGCTCGCGTCGATCGCGATCACCTTGGCTTGCAGGCGGCCGGCGAACATGTCCATCACCATCTTGCCTTCGTTCAGACGCAACAGCCCGTGGTCGACGAACACGCAGGTGAGCTGGTCGCCGATCGCGCGGTGGATCAGCGCTGCCGCCACGCTCGAATCGACCCCGCCCGACAAGCCGAGGATCACCTCTTCGCTGCCGACCTGCTCGCGAATGCGAGCCACCGCTTCATCGATGTAGTTGCCCATCACCCAGTCGGGTTTGGCCTTCGCGATCTCTAGCACGAAGCGGTTCAGCAGGGCGCGGCCGCGCGAGGTGTGCGTGACTTCGGGGTGGAACTGCACGCCGTAGTAGCCACGCGCTTCGTCGGCCATGCCGGCCACGGGGCAGCTCGGCGTGCTGGCCATCAGCTTGAAGCCCGGCGGCAACTCGGTGACCTTGTCGCCGTGGCTCATCCAGACCTTGAGCATGCCGTGCCCTTCGGGCGTGCGAAAGTCTTCGATGCCATCGAGCAAACGGGTGTGGCCGTGCGCACGCACCTCGGCATAGCCGAACTCGCGGTGGTCGGCCGCTTCGACCTTGCCGCCTTGTTGCACCGCCATCGTGAACATGCCGTAGCAGATGCCAAGCACCGGCACACCGAGGTCCCACACCGCCTGCGGCGCACGCAGCTCATGGTCTTCGTAGGTGGAAGCGTGGCTGCCGGAAAGAATGATGCCCTTGGGCGCGAACTCGCGAACAAACGCATCGCTCACGTCGTTGGGGTGGATCTCGCAGAACACGTGTGCTTCACGCACGCGACGGGCGATCAGTTGCGTGACCTGTGAGCCGAAATCGAGGATGAGGATCTTGTCGTGCATGTCAGTGCCGCCCGGCCGCCCGAAGGGACTGACGCGCCCCCTCGGGCGGCAGTGAACGAAGTGAGTGGGGGGGTTGTTTCATTTCAGCCGATGGAAGCGTCGGCAGCGCGCGCCGACAGCCGGGTGCGGCGAGCGCCGCGAAAGTGGAACCACGCCAGCAGCAGCGCAACGAACTGCAATGCGGCACAGAAGTAGAACGGCGCGCCGATGCGCCAGTCACCGCGCGGCAGGTGCGAGACCATCGCCAGCAGCGGCGCACCGATCACCGGCGCGGCCACGGCCATCAGGCTGTTGAGCGCGCTCACTGCGCCCATCGTGCGCCCCTGGGTGGTGGCATCGGCTGCGTTGGAGATGATGCTCTGGATCGACGCTGTCACCGTGAAACCGAGCAGGTTGCAGATCACCACCGCATACATCATCCAGCCTTCGGTGATGGCGCCCCAGGCCAGATAGGCGAGCGTGGACGACACCAGCCCGGCAATGGCGAGCCGTTGCGGCGAAAACCGCTTGAGCAGGCGGCCGAGCAACACACCCTGCACCAGCGCCGACATCACGCCCACGGCAAACAGCGACCAGCCGTTCTCGGCCGGGCCCCAACCGAACTTGAAGGTGGTGTACAGCACCCAGCAGGTGTACAGAATGAACTGGGCCAGGCCGCTGCAGCAGATCACGGCCACCAGCAGGCCCACCCCCTTCAGCTTGCTCAACTCGACCAGCGAAGCGAACGGGTTCATCGCCTTCCATCCGAACGGGCGGCGCCGCTCCACCGGCAGCGACTCGGGCAGCACGAAGTAGCCGTAGACCAAGTTCAGCAGCGCCAACGCACCGGCGGCGAAAAACGGCAAATGCAGGTCGATCGACCCGAGCAGCCCGCCCATCACCGGCCCGAGAATGAACCCCACGCCGAACATGGCGCCGAGCATGCCGAAGCGCTTGGCACGATCGGCCGCCGGTGTGATGTCGGCCACGTAGGCGTTGGCGACCGACGCGTTCGACTGCATCGCGCCGCTGAACAGGCGCACCACGATCAGCATCCACAAGGCGGTGGCGATGGCCGTCACGAAGAAGCTCAGCGCCAGCGCGCAAAAGCCCAGCAGCAATATCGGCCGGCGCCCGAAACGGTCCGACAAGCCACCGAGGATCGGCGAGCTGAAGAAGTTGGCGATGCTGAAAGCGAAAGTCGTGGCGCCGAACCAGAAGGCCTGGTCGGCCTGCGAGCCGGTGAAGGTGCCGACGAGCGCCGGCAAGACCGGAATGATCAGCCCGATGGCCATCATGTCGATCAACACCGTCAGCATGATGAACGGCATGGCGGCCTTGCGGCCCGGGGCCGCAGGTACCGGCGATGACAGGTCTGGCGTCGTCAAGAGGCGTCTCGCTCTTGCGGGTCTTGCCTTGGCGACAGTGTGCGCATCAATCGGCCCGGTAGTTCGGCGCTTCCTTGGTGATCTGCACGTCGTGCACATGGCTCTCGCGGATGCCGGCCGAGGTGATCTCGACGAACTCGGCCTTCTCGCGCATTTCTTCGATGCTGGCGCAACCGCAATAGCCCATCGCCGCGCGCAAACCACCGGCCATCTGGAAGACGATGCTGACCATCGAGCCCTTGTAGGGCACGCGCCCTTCGATGCCTTCGGGTACGAGCTTGTCGGCGTTCGGGTTGGCGCCGGTGTTGTCCTGGAAGTAGCGGTCGGCGCTGCCCTGCTGCATGGCCCCGATCGAGCCCATGCCGCGGTAGCTCTTGTAGCTGCGGCCCTGGAACAGCACGATCTCGCCCGGCGCTTCTTCGGTGCCGGCAAACATGCCGCCCATCATCACGGTGTGGGCGCCGGCGGCGATCGCCTTGGCGATGTCGCCCGAATAGCGAATGCCGCCGTCGGCGATCAGCGGCACGCCCGTGCCTTTGAGCGCGGTGGCCACGTTGTCGATCGCCATGATCTGCGGCACGCCCACCCCGGCGACGATGCGCGTGGTGCAGATCGAGCCCGGGCCGATGCCGACCTTCACGCCGTCGGCGCCGGCTTCAGCCAATGCCAGCGCGGCGGCGCCGGTGGCAATGTTGCCGCCGATCACGTCGACCTGCGGGTAGTTCTGCTTGACCCAGCGCACCCGCTCGATCACCCCCGCGCTGTGGCCGTGGGCGGTGTCGACCACGAGCACGTCGACCCCCGCGCGCACGAGCAGCTCGACACGTTCTTCGGTGCCTTCACCAACACCCACCGCAGCACCGACCCGCAGCTTGCCGAAGGCATCACGCGCGGCATTCGGAAAGCTGGTCTGCTTGGTGATGTCTTTCACCGTCATCAGGCCGCGCAATTCGAAGGCGTCGTTGACGACCAGCACACGCTCCAGCTTGTGGCGGTGCATCAGCGCCTTGCCTTCTTCAAGCGAAGTGCCTTCGCGCACCGTGATCAGGCGCTCGCGCGGCGTCATGATTTCACTCACCGGCGCGTCGAGCCGAGTTTCAAAGCGCAGGTCGCGGTTGGTGACGATGCCGACCACCGCCTTGCCTTGCAACACCGGGAAGCCCGAGACGCCGTGCAATTTCGACAGCTCCATCACCTCGCGCACCTTGGTCTCGCGGGTGATCGTGATCGGGTCGCGCAGCAGGCCCGATTCGTAGCGCTTCACGCGTGCCACTTCGGCCGCTTGCTGCTTCGGCGACAGGTTCTTGTGGACGATGCCGATGCCACCCTCTTGCGCGATGGCGA
>JBDTTU010000183.1:0-4823 GCA_039930465.1 Burkholderiales bacterium | reverse complement strand
GCAAGTACATCAAGCTGCCGCCCGAGGTGATCGCGAAGATGCAGATCTCGCCGCCCGGCCCGCTGGTGAGCGAAAAGCAGTTGAACTACTGGGTCGCGATGATGAAAGACCAGGACATGCTCAAGAGCGAACTCAAGGTCGCGCAGCTGCTGGTGCCGTGAGCTCACCGTTCCTTTGCTTTGATCAAGTCGCCATCCAGCTCGGCGGCCGCGAGATCCTCTCGCCGACCTCGTTCGAGGTGGCGCGCGGCGAGTTCGTCTGCATCGTCGGCCCGAGCGGCTGCGGCAAGACCACGCTGCTGCGCGCGGCCAGCGGGCTGGTGGCCGCGAGCGGCGGCGAAGTGCGGCGCAACGGCGCCGCGGTGACGAAGCCTTCGCGCGAAGCGGCCTTCGTGTTCCAGGACTACGGCCGCGCCTTGCTGCCCTGGCGCACGGTCGAAGGCAACGTCAGCCTTGCGCTCGAAGCGGCGGCCGTGCCGGCCGACCAGCGCGCGCCGCGCATCGCCGATGTGCTCGCCAAGGTCGGCCTTGCCAAACATGCACACAAGTTCCCGTTGCAGCTCTCAGGCGGCATGCAACAGCGCGCGCAGATCGCCCGCTGCCTCGCGCAGACGCCCGAATTGCTGATGATGGACGAGCCCTTCGGCGCGCTGGACGCGCTCACGCGCCAGGGCCTGCAAGACGAGCTCGCGCGCCTGGTGCGCGACGACGGCCTGACGGTGCTCTTCGTCACCCACGACCTGGAGGAAGCCATCTACCTCGGCGACCGCGTGATCGCGCTGCAGGCCAACCCCGGGCCTGGCCGGCCGAGCCTGGCGAAGATGATCGACGTGACGATTCCGCGGCCCCGCGACCAGCTCGGCACCCGCGAACACCCCGAGTTCCTGAACCTGCGGCGCGAGCTGTTCGCTTTCATCGAGCAGGGCCATGACTAGGCTGGCCTTGCTGCTGCGCCCGTGGTGCTTTCCGCTCGCGGCCGTGGCGCTGTTCGAGGTTTACGCGCGCACGGCCGCCGCGGGCAGCGACTCGATCGCACCACCGAGCGCGGCGCTGCTCGCGTTCGGCAAGGCGGCACTCGACGGCTCGCTGCTGCAGGCCACTACCTTCACGCTGGTGTCGGCAGCGGTCGGCCTGCTCGTCGGCGGCTCGCTCGGGGTGTTGCTCGGCATCGCGCTCGGCCTGTCCAAACGCGCAGCGCAGATGAGTTCACTGTCGGTCGAGATGCTGCGCCCGGTGCCGTCGGTCGCGTTGATCCCGCTGGCGATGCTGGTCTTCGGCTTCGGCTTTCGCATGGAATTCGCGGTCGTGGCCTTTGCGTCGTTCTGGCCGATGCTGGTGCTCACGCAGGCGGCGGTCGCACAGGTCGAGCCGCGCCTGCTCGAAGTCAGCCACGTGCTCGGCCTCTCCGCCACGCAGCGCTGTTTCAAGATCGTGCTGCCGGCCATCGTGCCGCGCCTGTTCGTGGCCTTGCGGCTCGGCGTGGCGGTGGCGCTGGTGGTGGCCGTCACGGTCGAGATCGCGGCCAACCCGAACGGCATGGGCTACGCCATGATGATCGCGCAGCAAAGCCTCGACCCGGCGCTGATGCTGGCGTGGCTGGGCTGGACAGGGGCGGTCGGCTTCGTCATCAACGCGGCGGCCTTGTGGCTGCAGCGCCGGGTCGCGCGGCGCATGGGGGCTCAGCCGTGAACACCCACCGCGTGTCCACAGGGCTGGGTTCCGTGGCGATGCTTCTTTCGCTCGCCGCGGTGTGGTGGGCCGCGAGCCACGCCGGCTGGATCAGCCGCGTGTTCCTGCCCACACCGGAGGCGACGCTCGCGAGCCTGCGCGAAGGCTTGTTCGGCGGTGAACTGGCGGCCTTCACGCTGGCCACGGTGCTGCGCATGCTCGAAGGCTGGTTGCTCGCGTCCTTGATCGGCATCGCCCTCGGCGCCTTGATCGGCATTTCGCCAACGGCGCGCGCCTGGTTGCAACCCACCCTCGAATTCGTGCGCCCTCTGCCGGCCTCGGCCTTGTTGCCACTCGCGATCTCGCTGTTCGGCCTGAACCCGGCCATGGTGCTCTTCGTCGTGGCTTTTGGCGCGACGTGGCCGGTGCTGCTGGCCACGGTGCACGGCTTCGCCCATGTGGAACCACGCCTGCTCGAAGTGGCTCGCTGCCTGCAGCTCGGGCGTGCCGCCTTCGTTTGGAAAGTGGGTTTGCCGAACGCGCTGCCCGACATCCTGGCTGGCATGCGCTTGTCGCTCACGGTGTCGTTGATCGTCGCCGTGGTCGGCGAAATGATCGCCTCGCAAGCAGGCCTGGGCCAGGCGATTCTTCTGGCGGCACGCGCCTTCCGCGCCAGCGAACTCTTCGCCGGCATCGTGCTGCTCGGCCTGATCGGATATTTGAGCAACGCCTTGTTGAGCTTCGGCGAACGCAGGCTGTTGAAATGGCAAACGCCCTGAACGGGCAGACAAGGAAAATCACCATGCCCCGCACCTTCGTCGACCTGTCGATCTTTCTCGAGAACGACGTGCTCTCAGACCCGCCGGCGTTCGCACCGAAGATCGAGTACTTCACGCACGAAAACACCTTCGCGCAGATCGAGCCGTTCTTTCCAGGCCTGCAGAAAAGCGACCTGCCCGACGGCGAAGGCTGGGCGGTCGAGCTGGTGCAGCTCTCCACGCACAACGGCACCCACCTCGACGCGCCGTACCACTTTCACTCGACGATGAACCAGGCGCTCGGCGAAAAAGAGCGTGCGATCGCGATCCACGAGGTGCCGCTGGAGTGGTGCTTCCAGCCCGGCGTGAAGCTCGACTTCCGGCACTTCGCCGATGGGTACGTGGTGACCGCGGCCGATGTCGAAGCGGAACTGCAACGTGTCGGCCACACGCTCACGCCGCTCGAGATCGTCGTCGTCAACACCCGCGCAGGATCGCGCTACGGCGCGCCCGACTACGTGTCGTCGGGTTGCGGCATGGGCTATGAAGCGACGATGTACCTGCTGGAGCGCGGCGTGCGCCTGACCGGCACGGACGCCTGGAGCTGGGACGCGCCCTTCGTGCACACCGCCAAGAAGTACGGCGAGAGCCACGACGCGTCATTGATCTGGGAAGGCCACAAGGCCGGGCGCGACATCGGCTATTGCCACCTGGAGAAACTGCACAATCTGGAAGCGTTGCCGCCGAGCGGTTTTTATATCTCCTGTTTCCCGCACAAGATTCGCGGTGCCTCGGCGGGATGGACGCGCGCCGTGGCCATCTTCGACGACAAACTGATGGCCGCCTGAAACGAGACCAAGCCCATGCAACTCGACCACACCCACGACGCCACGCGCAGCAGCTGGCTGGCTTCGGCCAACGCTTCCGGCGGTGACTTTCCGATCCAGAACCTGCCGTTCGCCGTGTTCCGGCGCAGCGCTGCGAGCGAAGCGTTTCGCGGCGGCGTGGCGATCGGCGATCAGGTGATCGACCTGGCCGCCGTGGCCCGCGCCGCGTGCCTGCAAGGCCTGGCCGCACAGGCCGCAGCAGCCTGCGCCCAACCGGTGCTGAACGACTTCTTTGCGCTCGGCCCGGCCGCCTGGAGTGCGCTGCGCCACGGCTTGTTCGCGCTGCTCGAAAGCGATGCATCGGGCGCGGCGGTGAACGCCTTGCGTGGCTGCCTCGTGCCGCAGGCCGATGTCGAATACGGCGTACCGGCGCGCATCGGCGACTACACCGACTTCTACACCTCGGTGCACCACGCCGCCAACATCGGCAAGCTGTTCCGCGGCGGCGACGACGTGCTCACGCCGAACTTCCGCTGGATCCCGATCGGCTACCACGGCCGCGTGTCGAGCATCGGCGTCAGCGGCCAGAGCTTCCGCCGGCCGATGGGCCAGGCCCTGCCGCCGAACGCCACGGCCCCGGTCTACGGCCCGTGTGCGCGGCTCGACTACGAACTCGAACTCGGCATCTTCATCGGCCAGGGCAACGCGGCCGGCGAGCAGATCGCGCTCGACGCCACGGCGCAGCACATCTTCGGCATCTGCCTGCTCAACGACTGGTCGGCGCGCGACATCCAGGCCTGGGAATACCAGCCGCTCGGGCCCTTCCTGGCGAAGAACTTCGCCACCACGATCTCGCCCTGGATCGTGACGATGGAAGCGCTCGCGCCATACCGGCTGGCCTGGGACCGGCCGGCCAACGATCCGCAGCCGCTGGCCTATCTCGACTCGGCCGACACGCGGGCCGAGGGCGCACTCGACATCCAGCTCGAAGTCTGGCTCGAGAGCGCCGCGCGCCGCGCTGCCGGCGCTGGCGCCACGCGCCTCACGCACACGAGCTTCAAGCACCAGTACTGGACCGTTTCGCAAATGGTGGCGCACCACACGGTCGGCGGTTGCAACCTGCAGCCCGGCGACCTGCTCGGCAGCGGCACCATCTCGGGCCCCACGATTGACCAGGCCGGCGCGATGATCGAACTCACCGCGTCGGGCCGCAACCCGCTGACGCTGGATGCAGGCAACGGCGCCACCGAAAAGCGCGGTTTCCTGCAAGACGGCGACGCGGTGATCCTGAAAGGCTGGTGCGAAAAGCCCGGCGCTGCCCGCATCGGTTTTGGTGAAAACCGAGGCACGGTCTTGCCGGCGATCGGCGCCTGATCAGGCCGGCGTGGCGCTTTTGCTGCGCTCTTTCAGCAGCGTTTCCAGGCAAAGCTCGCGCACGCCGTAGTACGACTTGATCTCTTCGACCTGGCGCCAGGCTTCGTCGGCGTTGCCGGCGGCCGACTTGCGCTTGACCGCCAGGATCATCTTGTTCTTGTTGGTGTGCTCCAGCGCGATGAACTCGAACACCTGCG
>JBDTTU010000182.1:0-4881 GCA_039930465.1 Burkholderiales bacterium | reverse complement strand
TGTCCTTGATCTCGACGTAGCGGTAGGCCGGGTTGCCCGGGCCGTGGCCGCGGTTGACGAAGACCTTGTTGACGATGCCCATGTCGTCGGCCGACATGAGGTCGTAGCGCAGGCTCGACGAGACGTGCAGCAGGTCTTCGGGGTTGCAGCCGAGCGAATCGAGCATGAACTCGAAAGCCTGCAGGCGCGGCTTGTAGGCCTGCGCCTGTTGTGCCGTGTAGACGCGGTGGAACGGCGCGCCGAGCAGGGCGACGTTCTTCTGGATCTCGCTGTCCATGGCGTTGGACAGGATCACCAGCGGGATCTCATTGGCGATCTTGGCCAGGCCGGCAGGGACGTCCTCGTGCGGGTTCCAGGTAGACACCCCGTCGTAGTATTGCTGCGCTTCAGCATCGAGGTACTGCAGTTTCCATTTACGGCACAGACGCCGGATCGAGTTCTTCAGCAACACGTCGTACGGCTGCCAGGCGCCCAGGCATTCATCGAAGCGGTAAGCGGAGAAGTCGGCGAGGAACTGCTCCATGCGATCGGCCGGGATGCGGTCGGCGAACATCTTGCGGGCCATGTCGCCCATGCGCATGCGTGTCAGCGTGCCGTAACAATCGAAGGTGATGTACTTGGGTCGAAAGGTCATGATCGTCTCGCTGTATCGGTTGGTTGAAGATGATTTCGCGACGCTGTCATTGCAGCATGCGACCGTGGCTACTTGATCCTGAAAGTGGGCATCGGACGCGTTGAAGATGCTGTTTCTCGGCCACCGCACGGCATCCCGTTTGGCGACCCCCGACCGGCCGCAAGGCATCTTCAAGGCAGGATGGTCGGCGGCACGTCATGGCAGAAATCTTAGGCGCAGGGCCTCGGCATTTGCGTTCGTTCAGGCGGGTCGATGCAGCGCGTCGTTGTGATCCGGCCGGCATCGCAAGCGCAAGCTGCGGAACCGAGGGTGAACCCTGAAGCCGGCTGTCGTCGCAAAGCGATCTTGCCGCGCGCGGATGCGGCGACCGTGATGGTGCGGAACGCGCGGATGCTGCACGGCCTCCGGCCTCCGGCCCACTCGATCTTCGCGGGCTGGGTCCAGAGCATCATCTGCCAAGTCGAGCTTGAAAGCAGCAGAACGGGTGCCGCCGACCTCGAATTGCGGCATCACGCTCCGGCGGGGTGCAAGTAATCTCGTCAGCGCGATCACAGCGCCGCAACCGGCGCGGCATGCCGATGTTCGTGCTTGAAGGGTTCAGTGCCGAGGGCCGTCAGACAGAGCCCTTCGACTCGACGGGCATGGCCATCCAGGACAACACCACGTCGAACCTGATCTTTCGCAACGCCGTTGCCAGCAACACTGGCACGGCCTTTGAGTTCATTCAATCATGACGCCCCTGCTTGAACACCCCACCCTCCGCGACATCCACCAGGCGCGGGAGCGGCTGCAACCGCACATCCGTCACACGCCCTTGCTGCGCGCCGAGAAGATGGAGACGCTCCTGGGGTGCGAGGTGTACCTCAAACCCGAGACGCTGCAGATCACCGGTGCCTTCAAGATCCGGGGCGCGCTGAACAAGGTTCTGTCGATGCCCCGCGAAGCCATCGCCAACGGCATCATCGCCACGTCTTCAGGCAACCATGCCCAAGGGCTGGCCTACGCGGCGCGGATGCTGGGTGTCAAGGCGGTTCTGGTGGTTCCCGTCACCACGCCGAACATCAAGGTAGAGAACACCCGGGCGCTCGGCGCCGAGGTGATCTTGTTTGACGGCGACACCGCGGCGCGATGGAAACGGGTCTACGAGATCGCGGCAGCAAACCACTATGCCGTGGTCCACGCATTCGAGGACCCTCTGGTCATGGCGGGCCAGGGAACCATTGGCTGCGAAATCCTGGACGACCTGGCCGACGTGGACACCGTCATCATCCCGATGGGCGGCGGGGGTCTCATCTCCGGCATCGCCACGGCCATCAAGGAAACCAGACCCTCCGTGCGTGTGGTGGGGGCGGAACCGGCGCTGACCCCCAAGTACTTCCACAGCCGCATCAACGGTGAGCGCACCTCACTGCCGCTGAAGAACACGATTGCCGATGGTTTGCGAATCAGTGTGCCGGGCCAGAACCCCTGGCCCATCATCGAAAGGTACGTCGATGAGATCGTGCTGGTGGAAGACAAGCACATCATTGAGGGCATGCGCATGCTGGCCAAGGACGCCAAGCTGATCGCAGAGCCAGCAGCCTCGATCGGAATTGGCGCGCTGCTGGCGGGCGCGCTGAAGGTGACGCCGCATGAAAAGGTCTGCGTCGTGTTGACAGGCGGCAACTGGGATCTGTGCGACCTTGCCGAAGTCTTTCAACGCGGTGAGTGATCGCAATTGAGTCTGGGGGGCATGCGATGAGAGCGCAGCGCCGCCAAAGCATCATCTGCCAAGGCCCGCTTCAGAACCACATGAAGCGTGGCCTCGGGCCCTGAAACCAGCACCAGGCGGTGGCACCGCGCGCTTAATCTCTTCGGCACGACGACAGACTGGACAGCCGATGAACACCAACCACCTTGCTGAACTTGCCGCACTCGACCGCGCGCACCTCGTCCACCCCGTGGCCGCCTGGCGCCAGCACGAAGCACGTGGCCCGATGCTGCTGACCGGCGCGCGCGGTGCCTGGCTCACCGACGGTCACGGCCACGAACTGCTGGACGCCTTCGCCGGCTTGTGGTGCGTGAACGTCGGCTACGGCCAGGAAAGCGTGGTGCAGGCCGCCACCGCGCAGATGCGCCAGTTGCCCTATGCCACCGGCTACTTCGGCTTTGCCAGCGAGCCAGCGATCCGCCTGGCTGCGAAGCTGGCCGCGATCACACCCGCTTCTCTGACGCGTGCCTACCTGACGCTGGGCGGCTCGGAGGCGGTGGACGCTGCAGTGCGCTTCATCGTCCAGTACTGGAACGCACGAGGCCGTACGACCAAGAAGCACTTCATCGCGCTGGAGCGCGGCTACCACGGCTCGTCGTCAACCGGCGCCGGGCTGACCGCACTGCCCGTCTTCCACCGCGGCTTCGACCTGCCGCTGGCCACGCAGCACTACATCCCTTCGCCCAACCCCTACCGCCACCCGCAGGGCGGCGATGCCCAGGCGCTGATCGCAGCCTCGGTGCAGTCGCTGCGCGACAAGGTCGCCGAGCTGGGCGCCGAGAACGTGGCGGCGTTCTTCTGCGAACCGATCCAAGGTTCGGGCGGCGTCATCGTGCCACCCGCCGGCTGGCTGAAGGCCATGCGGGACGTGGCGCGCGAGCAGGGCATCCTGTTCGTCGTCGACGAGGTCATCACCGGCTTCGGCCGCACCGGGCCGATGTTCGCCTGCGACGCCGAAGGCGTGCAACCGGACCTGATGACGCTGGCCAAGGGCCTGACCTCGGGCTACGTGCCGATGGGCGCGACCATGCTCTCGGAGGAGGTCTACGCGACCATTGCCGACGCTGCGCCCGCCGGTGCCCCCATCGGCCACGGCGCCACCTATTCGGGGCATCCGGTGGCCGCTGCCGTGGCGCTCGAGGTGCTGCGGCTCTACGAGGAAGGCGGCGTGCTCGCCAACGGCCAGCGCGTTGCACCGCGTTTCGCCGCCGGGCTGGAGGCGCTTCGTGCACACCCGCTGGTGGGCGACGCGCGACACCGTGGTCTGCTCGGCGCGCTGGAGCTGGTGAGCGACAAGGCCACCAAGCGGGCCTTCGACCCTGCGCTCGGCCTGCCCGACCGTGTCTTCGCCGCCGCGTGGCGCAACGGCGTCGTCTTCCGCTGCTTCGGCGACGCGACACTCGGCTTCGCCCCCGCGCTCACCTACACCGAAGCCGACTGCGACCAGCTCTTCGCGCGCCTGACGCGCACGCTGGACGACGTGCTCGCGCAGCCCGAGGTGCGTGCCGCGCTGGGATGAGAATAGCGGTTCGAGCCTGACTTCCCGAGCATCGCCATGACAGAAGCCTTCAAGATCGACCGCCTGGACCTGCGCATCCTGGCGCAGTTGCAGAAGAACGGCCGCATGACCAACGTCGACGTGGCCGACGCCGTGGGGCTTTCGCCCAGTCCGTGCCTGATCCGGGTGAAGCGGCTCGAACAGGCTGGCTACATCGCCGGCTACGGTGCCCATCTGCGCCTGGAGAAGCTGGGCGACACGCTGACCGTGTTCACCGAGGTCACGCTCAATGACCACCACCGCGAGGACTTCCTCCGCTTCGAGACCGCGATCCGCGACGTCGACGAGATCATGGAGTGCCACCTCGTCAGCGGCGGCTACGATTACCTGCTGCGCTTCCTGACGCGCGGCGTGAACCACTACCAGGAAGTCATCGAAGGCTTGCTCGAGCGCAACATCGGCATCGAGAAGTACTTCAGCTACATCGTCATCAAGTCGCCGTTCATCAAGACGCACTGTCCGATCGATCGGCTGTTCCCGGAGCGTGCTGCCTGAGAGACAGCTCAGCGACTGCGCAAAACCACCGCACGCCGTGCGGCAGCGCGTCGTCGTTGAAGTCGTAGCAGGGGTGGTGCAGCGGGCGGTCGCCGCCGCCCTGGCCCAGCCAAAGGTAGGCGCCGGGCCGCTCGCGCAGCATGAACGCGAAGTCCTCGGAGGTGAACGCGGGCCGCGGTGCGACGCTGGCCTGCAGGCCCGCCAACTCTGCGGCGTGCAGCGCGAGCTGCGCCTCGGCTGCACTGTTCAAGGTCGCCGGGTAGTAGCGCTTGTACGTCACGTCGGACTCGACACCGTGCGCGAGCGCGATGCCCGCGCAGGCATCGCGCAGCGCAGCTTCGATGCGGTCCTGCGCCTGCGCGTCGAAGCTGCGCACCGTGCCCGTGACCGTGGCCTCGGCGGGCAGCACGTTGTGGCTGCTGCCGCCGTTCACGCGCGTCACCG
>JBDTTU010000181.1:0-4976 GCA_039930465.1 Burkholderiales bacterium | reverse complement strand
CCGCGCCGCCTTCGCTCATGCGGTAGGGCACGTTCATCTGCGAGAGCTGGGCGATGACGGCACCGCCGTCCTTGTCGGAGAGGTTGGCGTAGAGCACCTTGAAGTCGCCCTTGCTGCTCCACATCAGCATCGCCAGCACCACGCCCACCAGCGCGGCCAGGCCGAGCGCGGCGCTGAGCTTGCTGCGCAGCGGCATGGCCGCCAGGCGGCCGCCGAAGCTGGCGCTCTGCACCAGCGGCAGGTTGGGGTTGACGACGACGGCGTTGTCCATGGGCGAGAACTCTCTGTTCAGAGCAGGCGCAGTCGACTGACCGCTCCCGAATGAAAGTGATTGTTCGGGAACTTGAGGGCAACGAATGCGCCGAACAGCCGCACAAAGGGCGGCCTGTTCGCACCATCGTGCGGCGCTCGTCTCTTTACGATTCGCTTCATGCCGGAACCCCGGGAGCCCTGCCATGAACGTGACGCTGAAACCCTTCGATTTCGCCCAGGCCGTGGCCCGTGCGGGGCTGACCACGAGCGGCCAGCCGATCACCCAGAGTCAACCCGTTGCGGGCGCAGGGTTCCAGCAGGCGCTGACGCAGGCGCTCGGCGCGGTGAGCAAGACTCAAACCGACGCCACCGCAATGCAGCGCGAAGTGCAGATGGACAACCCGACAGTGAGCCTGGAGCAGACCATGGTGGCGATGCAGAAAGCGCAGATCGGGTTCCAGGCCACGCTGCAGGTCCGCAACAAACTCGTGCAGGCCTACTCCGACATCATGTCGATGCAGGTCTAGAGCGCGTGGCGCTCCAAGCCGCTCAAACCGATTTGTCGACCACGTCGCCGAGCACCGGCGCGGCCGCGAACGCAGCGCGCTGGTTCGCCGCGGCTTCGAGCTGCGTCGACAAGCGCGTCAGCCACGGGAAACGCATCGGGCGCGGCGCTTCGTGCAGCGACTCGGTTTCGGCATTCGGGCCGTTGATCGACTCGCTGAGGGCGGTCCGCGTGAATTGGGCCGGGGTCGGGGTGTCGGCGGTCAGAGGCGAAACACGCCCGGTTTGGGTGACTCCGTTGACGCTCATGGGGCGCTCCTTGCCGTGATACGGCTGTGGCAGATAGGCCTGCTATCGGCAGGCCAGGCCCGGACCTGAGCGCTTTTTGCGCTCACCCTCAAAAAAAGTTCGCAGCTGCCGGCGCTTCAGCTCAGAGCGAGAAGTTTTCCACGCTTCTGGGTGAGGTCGATGAAGCGCTGCAGCGTGCGCTGCACCGTGCCGTCGGGCCGCTGGAACTCGCAGCCCAGCCGCATGCCCCTGGCGTCGGCGTTGATCGAGGTCAGGTGATGCAGACGCAGATCGACATCGAAGCGGGTGTCGGCGTCGAGATCCATCTGCACCCGCGCGAGCGTGCTGCCGGGGCTGATCGGTGCTTCTTCTTCGGGCAGGAACAGGGCGCAGCCACCGATGCTCACGTCAAGCACGCGCAGGGCGTATTCACGCTCGGCGGCGCCAGCATGGGCATGCCGAAAGCGTGCCGTGGGCGCGCTGCGCAGCAGTGGCCGCACGCGGAAGGCGCCGCGGCGCTGGAAGCGGAACATCTCGCGCGGCCAGCCGCAGTTCAACACGCAGGTGCGGTTGCCACGCACCAGCACCAGGTCGCTGGCGTCGAACTGCAGCTTCACGCTGTCGAGGTAACCCACGATCACTGCTTCCTGGCACTCGACCAGCGCGTGCAGCGCCGGGTCGTCGGGGTTCACGTTGAAACCGATGCTGCCGCGCGTCGCGTCGGCCGACCAGAGCGTGGCGCTGACGACGCTGCCGTCACTCGCGTTGAGGTTGAGCTGCACGTTGCCGTCGACCAGCACCTTGAGCATGGCGCCAATCTCGCGCGGCGTTGTGATGCGGAATTCGTCCAGCCCACCGGGCGCAGCGCCCAGCGCGTCCAGCGGCATCGGCATGGTTTGCTGAGTCACGCCGTGCTCCGTTCAGTGCATGGTCTTGGTGTGGCCGGCGAGCAGCTCGTCGAGTTCGTCGAGCCAGGGCTCGGCCAAGCGGCGGATCTGCGCGTCGTTCACCAGAATGCGCTGCATGATGCGCGACTTGAACTGCGCTTCGTCGCTGCCCAGGGTGCGGCCGGCGGCGGTGTGCTTGAGTTGCGAGATCAGCAGCGCGCACGCGCCTTCGAGCTTGAGCACCTGGTCCCAGTTGCCGGTGCGGGCGGCTTCCAGCATGTCCTGGCTGGCCTTCTCGATGGCCTGGTAGTAGTCGATCAGTGCGGTGTTCATGGCGGCTCCAGGGTTCTGCACGTTCGGGGGCGTCGAGGTTTTCATTGGTGGCTCGTGGCGACTTGCGGGCCGATGGCGGCCCAGGCGCTGCGCAGTGGTTCAAGCAGGCGGCCGCACTCTTCGAGCGTGGCCGCATCGTTGCCCAGATTCGCTTGCGTCAGGCGCACGCCGATGTAAGCGTAGAGGGCGTTCAGGTCGGTGGCGAGCGTGCCGCCGGCGTCGAGGTTCAGGCAGGCCTTCAGGCCTTCTTCGACGATGCGTGCAGCGCGGCCGATCGCGCGGCCCTTGGCCTGCACGTCGCCGGTGGCGATGGCGCCGCGGGCTTGTGCCAGCGCGTCATGGCAGGCGTCGAACAACATCTGGACCAGCTGGTGCGCCGAGGCGCTGCCGACACCGGTCTGCACACCGACCTGGCGGTAGGCGTTGGTGACGCTGGTGAAGGCGCTGGGGTTGTGGATCGGGGCGGCAGTCGCAAACATGAGGCGTTGCTTTCAATGAAGTGGCTTGCCTTGAATATCGGCGCCGCCTCGTGTGACTTGAGCTGCCGGATGCGCGCGCTCAGGGGGTGAAAAGCGGCGCTGTTCGAGCACTTGCGCGAGGCTCTCAAGCAAATGTGGCTTTGCCACTTTGCTTGACCCCTGGGGGCGGGAATGTCGAAGACATTTCCTGGGGGTGCTCAGTAGTTCCGGTTGTTCGTGTTGCTGAACTGCTGCGTCACGTAGCTCGACAGGCCGGTCAACTGGCCCATGGTCTTGTCGAGCGCGGTGTACTGGGCGCGCAGGCGCTTTTCGACCTGGGCGATGCGGTCGGTCAGAAGATCTTGGCGGTCCTGGTTCAGGTCGATGCGCTTGCGCAGGCCTTCGCTGCGGGTGGCCACGGTACCGTCCACGCCGATCAGCCGGTCGGCCAGCGCGCGCATCTGCGTGGCGATGCCGTTGTTGCCTGGCACCAGCAGGTCGCTGTTGGCGAACAGCTTTTTCGTCTCGGCCACATTGGCCAGCGCATTGTTGATCTTGGTGTCGTTGAGCGTGAGCGAGCCGTCGAGCTTCACGTCGAAGCCGATCTCGCTCAGGCGCGTGAACATGGTCGAGGCGGTGCTGGTGGTGCCGATCATCGCGCGCATCTGCGCGCGGATACCCACGGCGGCGCTGTCGCCCTGCAGGCCGCCGGCCACCTTGCTGGCGGCGTCGTACTTGGTCTGGTCGGCGAGCAGCTTGTTCAGGTCGTTGTAGGCGCTGACGAAGCTGTCGAGCGCCTTACGCATCGAGGTGTTGTCCTGCGCGGCGGTCACCTGCACCGGCGCGGTGGTGACGCGGTTCAAGGTCAGGCTCATGCCGTCGAGCACGTTCGAGAGCGTGTTGCTTTCCGAACTGATCGGCAGATTGTTCAACGTGGCCTCGGCGTTCGCCGCGGCCAGCGCCTGCGCCATGGGCGTGACGCCAGCAGAAGGGTCGAAGGCCAGTGCCGACAGGCCGGCACCGTCGGTGTTGTTGCCGTCGGTGTCGGTCACGCCGATGCGAAAGCCGTTGGCTGCACCGGTGGCGGTGGAACGCAGCACCAGCCGCGCACCGTTGGCGTCGCTCAGCACCGAGGCGGTCACGCCGGCACCGGCCGCGTTGATCTGGTCGCGCAGATCGGCCAGCGAGGCACCGGGCGCGCCGATGGTGATGTCGATCGCAGTGGCACCGGTCTTCGGCGTGAAGCTGGTCTGCCCCGCGCCCCAGGTGCCGAGCTCGATGTGCAGGCTGCCTTCACCGACCATCGCGTCGGCGTTGGCGAAGGTGGCTGTGGCGTTCGACTGGGCCGAGGCCAGGCGCTGCACCTCGAGCGTGTAGTTTCCGGTCTTGGTGGTGGCGCTGGTCGTCACGGCCACCGTCGTCGGGTCGCTGCTGGTGCCGGTGGTGGCCCCCCAGGTGTCGGTGCGGGTGAGCGCCGAAGACGCTTCGCGCAAGGCGGAGAGGTAGGACTGCACCTTGCCGTAGGTCGTGAGCTTGGTCTGCAGCGACGAGGCTTCGGTCTTCAGCTTGTTCAGCGGCACCTGTTCCACCGCCACGAGCTGCGTGATGATGCTGTTGATGTCCAGGCCGCTGCCGATGCCGATCGATGAAATGGTGGCCATTGCGAATTTCCTTCTTAACGTCTTCGGGCTATCGGCAGCCTGCGCGCGGACTTGAGCGCTTTCAAGAACAAAGGCCCGCCCGGGACTGCGTCCGGGGCGGGCTCTTGTGGGATTGCGGCGGGCTGCGGTCAGCTGCGCAGCAGCGCCAGCACGCCTTGTGGCAACTGGTTGGCCTGCGCCACCATCGCCGTGCCGGCCTGCTGCAGGATCTGGGCGCGCGACAGGTTCGCGGTTTCTGCCGCGAAGTCGGCGTCCATGATGCGGCCGCGGGCAGCCGACTGGTTCTCGCTCGTGATGCGCAGGTTCGAAATCGCGAACTCGAAGCGGCTCATTGCGGCGCCGTAGGTCGCTCGGTTGGTGGTGATGGCGTCGAGCTGCGTGTCGATCGCGGCCAGCGCGGTCGAGGCCGTGGCGGCGGTCGTCAGGCCACCAGCGACCGTGCTCACCGCGGTGGTGGTCACGGTCAGCGTGTCGCCGTTGTTGGCGCCCACCTGGAAGGTCTGCGCACCGGCGCCGGCGCCGACGATGGCAATGCCGTTGAACTTGGTCTGCGTGGCGATGCGCGTGACTTCGGCCGACAGCTGCTGGTATTC
>JBDTTU010000180.1:0-5057 GCA_039930465.1 Burkholderiales bacterium | reverse complement strand
ACCACCGCAGCGGCCATCTGCGCGTAGGCGAACGACATGCTGCAGGTGATGCGCAGCTGACCCCGCAGTTCACCGTCCGGGCTGCTGGTTTCCTGCTCCACGTCCTCCATCAGCGACAGCATCTGCTGACTGCGGCGCAGGCAGTTTTCGCCAGCGTCGGTCAGCGTGACGCTGCGGGTCGTGCGCTGCAACAGGCGCGCGCCCAGCCATTGCTCCAGCGCGCCCACGTAGCGCGTGACCATGGCGCGCGACATGTCCAGCCGGTCCGCCGCGGCACTGAAGCTGCCCGTGCTGGCCACCTCCACGAACACGCGCATCGCCATCAATCGATCCATGATTTGCTCGAATAGTGAAACACTGATGGGCAAAATATAGGGTTTATCTGCTCGATTAATGAAACTAAAGTTCATCTCAGCGCAGAGAGCGCCTCTGAAACCCCACAGGAGTTCAACCATGTTCCGCACCACCGTCATCGCAGCCACGCTCGCCGTCGCGTTCACCTCGGCTGATGCCGCCCGGGCGCTGACCGTCAAGGTCTACAACGCTGACGGCAACAGCTTCAACGTCAACTCGACCCTGATTTCCGGCGAGAAGGAAGCCATCGTGATCGATGCCGGCTTCACGCGGGCCGACGCGTTGCGCATCGCAGCCAACGTGCTCGACAGCGGCAAGCAGCTCACCACCATCTACGTCAGCCAGGCCGACCCGGACTACTACTTCGGCGTGGAGACCTTGAAGGAGATCTTTCCGCAGGCCGACGTGGTGACCACCCGCGCCGTGCTCGACAAGCTGTCGGCCAAGCTCGCAGGCAAGGTGGCGTTCTGGGGCCCCAAGATGGGCGCCAATGCGCCGCGCAAGCCGGTCGTGCCCCGCGCACTGGAAGGCAATGTGCTGAAGCTGGAAAACCAGACCATCGAGATCCGTGGCACGCAGGGCCTGCTGGCCCATCGCCCGTACGCATGGATTCCGTCGATCAAGGCCGTCGTCGGCAACATCGGCGTCTTCGGCAACATGCACGTGTGGACCGCCGACACCCAGACCGCCGCCGAGCGCGCGGCCTGGGTGGCGCAACTGGACGAGATGGCATCTCTCAAGCCCGAGCTGGTGGTGCCCGGCCACATGCATGCCGGCTCGAAGCTGGACGCCAGTGCCATTGCCTTTACCAAGGACTACTTGCAGACCTTCGAGAAGGCGCTGGCTGCGGCCAAGACCAGCGTCGAGTTGGTCGGCGCCATGAAGCAGGCCTACCCTCAGGTCACCGATGGCGCCATGTCGCTGGACATCGGTGCGAAGGTCAACAAGGGCGAGATGAAGTGGTAAGGGCATAGGACCAGAAGCACCATGAGCACCACCGTCACCTATTTGTTCGATCCCCTGTGCGGCTGGTGCTATGGCGCTTCGCCCGCGGTTCAGCGTCTCGGCAACCTGAACGACATCAGACTCGAGCTCGCACCCACCGGCCTGTTCTCGGGCCGCGGGGCGCGCGCGATGGACGCGAGCTTCGCGGCCTACGCCTGGTCGAACGACGAGCGCATCGAGAAGCTCACGGGCCAACGTTTCACGCAGGCGTACCGCACGCAGGTGCTGAACAAGCCAGGCGCCCGATTCGATTCGACCGCAGCCACGCTCGCGCTGACCGCCGTGGCACTGACGGCGCCGGAGCACGAGCTGGCCATGCTGAAGGTCTTGCAGGAAGCACGCTACGTGCATGCACTGGACACGAGCGCCCAGCCGGTCGCAGAACAGCTCCTGCGCGACGCCGGGCTGAGCGCGGCTGCGGACCGCCTGGTCGGCGCCGACGCAGCACTGCTCGGCGCCAACCTCGAGCGCACGCGCAAGGCGCAAGGCCTGATGCAGACCTACGGCGCACAGGGCGTGCCTGCCCTGGTCGTCACTGACGCCAGAGGCAGCCGACTGTTGCGGGGCGATGTGCTCTACGGCGGCATTGAAGATCTGCTGGACCACATCGCTCGCGCCTGAGCTGGAGATGACCATTGCCGTTGCCGACTCCGGCGGAAACAGCCCGGTGATCGGCGCGATTAGCGCCAGTGGAGGCCTGCCAACAGCTGATCGTGCCGTTGCGAACGCGGGGGCCACGAGCTTACAAACTCGATGATGATTCAGCAGTCATGGCCGGCGAAATCTGAGCCTGTCCTGTGGATCTTCTTCAAGCGGCAGTCGTGCACCTCCATCGCCAGGAGCCCCCATGGAATCATCGATCGTGCTTCGTCAAGTCCTGGTTCACCTGCACGCGGGGCGGTGGATCGAAGCACACAAGCGCGTGCAGGACGATGACTCGCCACTGGCCGCGTGGCTGCACGGCATCCTTCACATTCAGGAGGGTGACCTGGAAGACGCCGAGTATTGGTACGGAAAGGCCGACCGGCACTTCCGCAGCCGCGGGACGCTCGCCGAGGAGCTGGCGTGCTTCGAAGCGGCTGTGCTGGGTCAGTAGCGCCGCGCGACCCTGGGGCCGCCGACTGCCGCCCACCATGCCCAGCGCGGATGACTCAACACGTCCCGGGCGAGTCTGGAGGGGCGGGAGGCGACGCTGCAACCGTTGATCGCCTGTGATCTTGAGGCGCTCTGCATCTCGGTCGCCTCTGCTGACGCTATGGGCCAACCGCCGGCAAGAGTTCGTCGAACAGCTGTCGATGCAGCACGAAACCGAATCGAGCCTCTTCGACGAGAGTGCTGGCCGTGCCATCGGCCATCGGCGCGGCGTCGAGCCCCGACCTGAATCGCTGCGTCAGTTCTCGCACTGCGAGCGCATCGCCGAAGTCGTAGAACGCTATCGCCGCAGCGCCGTCGAGCGACTCGCTCTTGGCGACGACGCGGCGCAGCATCTGGCCGCCGCTCAGGTCGCCGAGGTAGCGCACGTACGCATGCGCAAGCAACAGCCCGGGTTGCGTTGAATCGAGCTGGCGCAGTCGGGCGACATAGGTCACCGTCGCAGGCTTCAGGGTCGACGCATCGGACCAGTTCGCACCGCTCAGCGCGCGAAGGTCATGCTCGAGTGCCGAGGTTCGCCACAGCGCGGGCAGAAGCACCGGCGCGATCAACCGATGCGCGGCGTGCCGTTCGAGGGCCGGCTCCAGCACCACATAGATCGCGTGGAGATTGCGCAGCAGCGCGCAATAGATAGAGCGCTGCATCCGGCCGCTCATCAGCGCATCCATGAAGGCACTGCGCTCCGCAGCCCTGTGCAGGTCCCGGGTCTCTGTCCTCAGTCGTTCGGCAAGGCTGGCGTTCAAGCGGTGCTCCGATGCGGCGATGACACCATCATAGGCATTCGCCGCCGTGGTCGCCCGCTGCGCTACTTCACGGCGACATCCACTCGACGTGCCTTCGGATCTTCACCCGCCAGACCGGCCTCAGCCGACATCGGCTTCTCGAGCACCACGCGGTCTTCGGCAATGCCTGCGGCCTTCAAGGCATCGCGCACCGAGAACGCCCGCTGCTTCGCCAGCTCCTGGTTCTGCGCGAGATCGCCCGTCGCCGAGTGGAACCCGGAGATGCTGACCTTCGCGCCAGCGTTTGCCTTCAAGGACTCGGCGAGTTGCGCGATGCCCTTGCTCGTCTCGTCGGTCAGCGCCGACGAGCCGACAGCGAAGTACAACACCGCGCCGGTCGCCGACATCTCCGGTCCCGGCACGGCCGGCGTCAAGGTAGCACGCACTCCCGTCAGTTCCGGATGCGTCTTCAGCAAGCTCGCGCCATACATCGGCTTGAACGCACCCTGGTGGCAGGTGGCGCAGTTCGCCTTCGGCACGTCGCCCGTCGGCCCGAGCCGGTTCGCGGGGAACACGCCGGCGAGCGGGTCGAGGTACTGCGCGTTCAGATCACGCGTCATGCGGATGCCGTACCACGCGGTCGCACGCTGCGGTGTGCTCGCATCCCACGCGGCGAACGAGCGCGTGTTGTGGCAGTAGGTGCAGTTCACGCCGAGCGCCTGCGACATGTGCATCATCAAGCCGTAGGTGTATTCGGTCTGCTTGGTCGACTTGCGATTGCCGGTGGGCAGCGCCGAGTTCCCGATCACCCGGATGTCGTTGCCGCCGTCCAGATAGGGCGTGAACGGATCGTTCGGCAGCGATGCAAACGCGACCGACATCGCCGGTGCGTTCTGCCCGGCACGGCTGCCGACCATGCCGGCCGCGTGCTTGTCTGCCGGCGGCGCGAACCACACGTTGGCGGGCACGTTCTGGCCGCGGTGGCAGGTGTAGCAGGTCACGCCGGTGTCGGCAACATGGGTCTTCCAGTCGGTGTTGATGTGGCGCGTCATCTCGAGCATGCGGCGCGCGACGACCTTGGTGTAGAGCGCGTCGCTGGAGAAATCCTCGCCGGCCTTGTGGCAGTAGGCGCAGCCCTGGTCGGGCGCCACCCACGCCGTCATCGAGACCATGAGGCGTGTGAACTCGCCTACGCCGAGGTCACCGACGACCTTGACGTTCTTGAACACGGTCGACGCCGGCGGCCCGCCGGCCGGCACCATTGGCGTATCGGCCGGCATGGCATTCGCCGGTGCCTGCGCGGCGAGCAGGCGCGGGTTGTAGACCTGCTCCATGCCGGTGCCGCGGTAGCCGCGTTGCACGGTGCTGGTGGGCGGCCGTTCGCAACCGGCCAGCAGCAGCGCCACGATCAGCATCGCCAGGGCGGCACTGCGAATTCCGAGGATGCGCATCATGGCTTGACTCCCTGCAGCGTGGCCGGGTCGATGACCGGCGCGAAAACCGCCGGGTAGATCGGCGCAACGTGGTGCTTCACCGCCCACAGGTACCAGTTGTCGACGACCGTGCCGGTCAGCAAGATGCCGATGCCGCCGACCAGCGGGCACAGCACCGCGAACCACCAGCCCCAGCGGTGGATCGACTCCATCGTCGCGTTGAAGCCCATCGTCCAGCGCCAGAACAGTGCGGCGCGTTCGCTCGCCGTGCCGCGATCGACGATCTGCTCGATCTCGCGCTCGCCACCGAAGCGGCTGACCGCGAGGATGGTCGCACCGTGCATCGCGAACAGCAGCGTCGCGCCGTACAGGAACGCGATCGACAGCATGT
>JBDTTU010000179.1:0-5142 GCA_039930465.1 Burkholderiales bacterium | reverse complement strand
TCATTCACGACGAACTCACCGAGTCCGTCATCCAGTCCACCGGCATGCTCGACCTCGCCAGCGGCGAGATCCGCAACGTGGTCCATGAAAATTACGACAAGGAAACACTCGGCCTGCCGGCCGAGGACGAAAGCTACGAGTTCACTTCGGGCACGCTGAGCAACGGCAGCAAGGAAGTGGAATTCCGCGTCGAGGTCGACATCATGTCGGGCACGTATTCGGTCACCCCAAGCGAACTGCTGGAGCTGAAAGGCCGCGCAGCCAAGCTCTTCACCGCGCCGCCGCCGGGCGCCAACTACAAGCCCTAGCAGGGTCATGGCCCCGTAAGAAAGCGGCCCGCCGTAACGACAGGCATGCTGTGCCCACAGCCCGGAGCCTTGCGATGAAACACACCAACCCCGCCAACCCCACGCGCCGCAGCCTCGTCATGGCCGGCGCTGCCGTGCTTGCCGCCGTCGCGGTTGCGCAGTTCGGCCCCAGCGTTGCCGCCGAAGCGGCGGTGATGATCCCGGCGCCCACCGCCGACCTCGTCACCGAAGCCGGCGGCGCACAAGAAGTCGCCGTGTTCGCCGGTGGCTGCTTCTGGGGCGTGCAAGGCGTGTTCCAGCACACCAAGGGCGTGATCCAGGCCGTGTCGGGTTATGCCGGCGGATCGAAGCAGACGGCAGTCTACGAAGTGGTCGGCTCCGGGAGAACCGGCCATGCCGAAGCCGTGCAGATCACCTTCGACCCGAAGCAGGTGTCTTACGCGCAACTGCTGCAGATCTACTTCTCGGTCGTGCACGACCCGACCCAGCTCAACCGCCAGGGGCCTGACTCGGGCACCCAGTACCGCTCGGCGATCTTCACGACCAGCGCGTCGCAGAAGTCGGTGAGCGAGAAGTACATCGCCCAGCTCGACGCCGCCAAGGCCTACCGCGGCAAGATCGTGACCCAGGTCGGGCCGCTCGCCGCGTTCTACGCTGCCGAGGCCTACCACCAAGACTACGCGACACTGCACCCCGAGTCGGGCTACATCGCGCGCTTCGACCTGCCCAAGATCGCGAACCTGAAAACGGTGTTCCCGCAGTGGTACCGCGAGCAGCCGGTGCTGGTGATGGCCAAGAAGGGCTGAACACTTCGAAGGGCGCCGACATGCGTTAAGGTCGGGGCCGATGTTCCCCCACCTGACCATCGCCTACTGGCTCACACTGCACGGGCTGGTGACGGTCGTGGCGGTGCTGCTCTACATCATCGCCTCGCACGTGCTGCACCAGCGCCGCCACCCGACTGCGGCGATCGCGTGGGTGCTGTTCATTCTGCTGATGCCCTACGTGGCGCTGCCGGCCTTCCTGACCTTCGGCTCGCGCAAGCAGGCGCGCCCGCGCAACCGCGCCGCTCTCGTAGCGGCCGAACCGGCTGCAACCGTGGCTGAAGTCTCGTGGGCCGTGCAGACCGCGGCCGCACTCGGCCAGCCGGCACCGGCCGCGTACCACGCCTTGCATCTGCACGCCGATGGCGCTGAAGCGCTGGCCGCACTGTGGCAAACGATCGACGGTGCGGCGCACTCGATCGACCTTTGCACCTTCATCGTCGGCGACGATGTGCTTGGTGCACAAGTCATTGAGCGGCTGTGTGCAAGAGCGCGTGACGGCGTGAAAGTGCGCCTGATGCTCGACGGGCTCGGCCGGCTGATGGGCGGGCGGCCCGACCTGCAACCGCTGAAAGACTGCGGCGGCGTGGTCACGCTGTTCGTGCCGCCGCTGCACTCGCCGCTGAAGGGCCGCACCAACCTGCGTGACCACCGCAAGCTGCTCGTTGCCGATGCGGCTTTCGAGTCACGTCGCGTCTGGAGCGGCGGTCGCAACCTGGCCGCCGAGTACTTTGAAGGCAAGGCCGGCAGTGCGCCGTGGCACGACCTCAGCTTCGACCTGAGCGGCCCGCTGGTGCTGCAGGCCCATGCCTTGTTCGAGCACGACTGGGCATTTGCGAACGGGCACCAGGCGGCAGCCGATGCCACATCCACAGTGACAACGCCCGCGGCGACGGCGCCAGCCGCTTGCGCGCAACTCGTGGCGTCGGGCCCCGACCAGATCGACGACACGGTGCACGCGCTGCTCGTCACCGCCGCGTACCGCGCGCACCGCCACATCCAGCTCGTCACGCCCTACTTCGTGCCCGACGCTTCGTTGCTGATGGCCTTGTGCCTGGCCGCACGGCGCGGCGTGGTGGTCGAGCTGCTGCTGCCGGCGCGCTCGAACCACCGCTTGTCTGACGTGGCGCGGCGCCGTGCCCTGCGCGCACTTACCGCTGCAGGCGCGCGCGTCTGGCTGGTGCCGCACATGCAGCATGCCAAGCTCGCCGTGATCGACAACGTGGTCGCACTCACCGGCTCGACCAACCTCGACAGCCGCAGCCTGTTTCTCAACTACGAGCTGATGTTCGCGTTTCACGACGGCGATGCCGTCGCCGGCTGCGCTGCATGGTTCGAGCAAGAGCGCCTCCTGGCCGTGCAACACGTGCCGGGAAAGGCGGGGTTGTTCAGCGACCTCGCCGAAGGGCTTGTGCTGTGGGTCGGGTTTCAGCTCTGAGCGTGTCTCTCGGCGCCGACGACCCGCGCGGTGGGCACCGACGAACCCTCTTTTTTCTGCATCAGCGCAATGCCGTTCTTCACCGCGATGATCTCGGCGACGATAGCGACGGCGATCTCGGCCGGCGTCTTGCTGCCGATGTCGAGGCCGATCGGCCCGTGCAGACGGTCGATCTCGGCCGGTGAAAGATCGAACAGCTTGAGCCGCTCGCGCCGGCTCGCGGTGTTGCCGCGCGAACCGAGCGCACCGATGTAGAAGGCCGGCGACTTGAGCGCTTCGAGAAGCACCAGGTCGTCGAGCTTCGGGTCGTGCGTGACGGCCACCACCGCGCAGTGCGGGTCGAGCTGCAGTTCGAGCACCAGGTCGTCGGGCATGGCCTTGCTGAAGGTGGTGTTCGGCACGTCCCAGGTCAGGTTGTATTCCTCGCGCGGGTCGCAGCAGATCACTTCGAAGTCGAGCGCCACAGCCATCTGCGCGACCACGCGCGAGAGCTGGCCGGCGCCGATGATCAGCAGCCGCCAGCGCGGGCCGAAGAGCGCCGTGAGGCTGCTGCCGTCGAACTGGAACACGTCGCCACGCGAGGCGGCGCTGATGGCCACCTCGCCGGTCGCCAGGGTCAAACGCCGCGCCACCAGCTCGTGCCGCGCGGTGCGCGCCAACACCTCGTCGATCCAGGCCACGCTTTGCAGCGGCTCCTGCACCAGTCGCAGGTTGCCGCCGCAGGGCAGGCCGAATCGCGCCGCTTCTTCCTTGGTCACGCCGTAGGTGATGAGCGAGGGCGTGGCCACGCGCTCGCCGTGGCGCAGGCGATCGATCAGGTCGTCTTCGACACAACCGCCCGAGACCGAACCGGCCACAAGGCCGTCGCCACGCAGGCACAACAGCGCGCCGGGTGGGCGCGGTGCCGAGCCCCAGGTTTCGATCACGGTCACGAGCCACACCTTGTGGCCCTCGTTGAACCAGTCACGGGCCTGGCCCAGCACCTGCAGATCGAGACTGTCCATGAGTCGGTCTCCTTACTTGCGAATCAAGAAGTAGACCACCGCCAGCACGATGACGGCGCCGATCAGCCACCAGACCTTGCCGATGCCGGTGTCACCCGGGGGCACCACGACCGGCACCTCGGCAGCTTCGCCGGCCGGCGCATTGCTGGCCTGAAGGTTCGCTTCGAAAGCCTTGAAGAAGTCTTCGGTGATCTTGCCCGCGGTTGCGTCGATCAGGCGCGAGCCGATCTGCGCCATCTTGCCGCCGACGGTGGCACGGGCGTTGTACTTCAGCCGCGTTTGTGCGCCTTCGGCCGTGAGTGCCACGTCGGCCGAACCCTTCCCGAAGCCGGCCACACCGCCCTGCCCGTCGAAGTTGATCGTGTAGCTGTTGGGCGCCTGCACGTTGGTCATCTGCAGGTTGCCCTTGAAGCGTGCGCTGACCGGGCCGACCTTGAGCGCAACGACGGCGGTGTACGCGTCTTCGCCGGTGCGCTCCAGCGATTCGCAGCCGGCGATGCAGGCCTTCAAGGCCTCGGGGTCGTTGAGGGCCGCCCAGGTCTTGTCGACCGATGCGGGAATGAGTCTTTCGCCTTGCAGTTCCATGGCAGTTCATTTCAAGAGTGAAGCGGGGTTGACCACCGGCGCACGCAACGCGCGGCCGAGATCGGCGAGGCTCGCGAGGTTGTGCACCGGCAGGAATCGGTCGACGTTGGGCAGCAAGGCGCGCACGCCGGCAGCGCGCGGCTCGAAGCCGTCGAAGCGCAGCAGCGGGTTGAGCCAGACGATGGTGTGCGCAGTGCGGCGCAGTTGCGCTGCCGCCTTGGCCAGATCGCCCTGGTCGTCGCGGTCGAGGCCGTCGGTCATCAGCAGCACCGCGGCGCTGGAGCCGAGCAGGCGCCGGCCCCAGTCGTGGTTGAATTCTTCGAGGCACGAAGCGATGCGCGTGCCGCCTTTCCAGTCTTGCACCACGCGGTCGGCGTGCAGCAGCGCCACATCGGGGTCGCGGTGGCGCAGGCTGCGCGTGATGTTCGACAAACGCGTGCCGAAAGTGAAGGTGTGAACCTTGAGGTAGCGCCGCGTGAGGCCGTGCACGTAGTGCAGCAGAAGGCGCGCGTAACGCTCCATCGAGCCCGATATGTCGAGCAGCACCACCAGCGTGGGCAGTTCCTTGCGCGGGCGCGTGAACATGGGCGTAAGCGTGTGCGGCTGGCGTGCCATGCGCTGCATCGTGGCGCGCAGGTCGAGCCGGCCACGCGAAGCACGCTCGTGACGGCGGCGGCGCACCGGGTCGACCGGCAGCGGCAGTTGCTCCGCCAGCCTTTTCGCGAGCTCGAACTCGGCCGCGCTCATGCTTTCGAAATCAGCCTGCTGCAGCCGCTCGCGTTCCGAAAACGTGAACGTGGTGTCGAACTTCAGCTCTTCCGGCGCGGTGTTGTTGGCCGGGTTCGGCGGCTCTTTCTGGCGCGGTGGCGCGAGCGCTTCAGCCAGGCGGTTGGCACGCGGTGTGTTGTGCTTTTCGCCGCGGCCACTTATCTTCGGCAGCAGCAGGTACATCAATTGTTCGAGCAGCTTCGGGTCGCGCCAGA
>JBDTTU010000178.1:0-5154 GCA_039930465.1 Burkholderiales bacterium | reverse complement strand
GTCATTCGCGCCAATAGTCGCTTAAGCTCCAAACAGAATGCAACACTACACTAGCTCAGGGAAACCGTCTTGACCTGCTAACACCCACGGCATCAGTCTTTGCGTTCGAAGCGATTCGGAAGGGTGCGGTCGTGTTGGATGGCGCCCGTCTCGTACTCCCATCCGGGAAGGTCGACCTAGCGCTTCAAGGGAGCGAGCAGGACAGGGCGGCGCGCAATCGCCTCCAAGCACCTGGTTTAGCAAAACTCTTCGCTGATTGGCTGCGCACGAAAGGCTCCCTTCGTCATGCGCCAGGAACTATTCCGCAAGGACTTGCCGTCGTCAGAGGGCCAGACAGCGTGCCACTGCAAGCTGTGCACGGCTCCTTTGGCCTGACAACGGAAGGCTTGGGCCTGACCCCCGGAAACCCGCTCAATTTCATCCAGGCCTCGGAAACTCCGGCCGAAGCCCAGATGCTCGGAAGCTGGTTCGATGCGCAATGGGCTGCAATGGACCCTCAGACCAAAACGACCAGTTCCTTGCTCGCGCAACTCGATGCACTGGCAAGCACACGCGATCCGATGACTGTGTATTCGGCGGTGCTGTATCACTTGTTCGCTGCAGACAGTCAGGACATGGACGAAGACCGAATCGTTAAGGCGGCCACCGGCATCCGCAATACGGTCGTCTGGAAAAAGCTCTACAAATTCCAGCGCGACGGCGTCGTCGGTGCCATCGACAAGTTGGACCGCTTCGGCGGCTGCATCATTGCGGACAGCGTCGGCCTCGGCAAGACCTTCGAGGCGTTGGCTGTCATCAAGTACCACGAGCTGCGCAATGACCGCGTGCTGGTACTTTGCCCGAAGCGATTGCGCGACAACTGGACGCTCTACAAGGCCAACGACCAGCGCAACATGCTGGCGTCCGATCGCTTCAACTACGACGTTCTGAATCACACCGACCTGTCACGTGATGGGGGACTGTCGGGCGACATCGACTTGACGCACGTGAACTGGGGCAACTACGACCTGGTCGTGATCGACGAGTCGCACAACTTCCGAAACAAGAAGTCCCCCAAGCAAGGTAACGAGACGCGATACGACCGCCTGATGCGGCGGATCATCCGCGAAGGTGTGAAGACCCGCGTATTGATGCTATCGGCCACACCAGTGAACAACCGGCTGGCCGACCTGAAGAACCAGATTGCGTTCGTCACCGAGGGTGATGACACGGCGCTGTTCGATCACGGCATTGCCAGCATTGACAGCACCACCCGCCGCGCTCAGAAGGCTTTCAACCGCTGGCTTGAGTTGCCCGAGGAAGAGAAGACGCCATCGTTGCTGGTCGAGATGCTGGGCTTCGACTACTTCTCCCTTCTCGATCACCTCACCATCGCGCGCTCGCGCCGGCACATAGAGAAGTACTACGGCACGGCCGAGACCGGCCGCTTCCCCAGCCGCCTGCCGCCCATCAACATCAAAGCCGATGTCGACAGAGCCGGCGAGTTCCAGTCGATCAAGGAGATCAACCTGGAGATCCGGCGCCTGAAGCTGGCAAGCTACGCGCCGCTGCGCTACGTGCAGGAAGGCAAGCTCGCCGCCTACGACGAGAAATACAGCACCGCCATCCGGGGCGGCGAAAGCATCTTCCGCCAGGTCGACCGCGAAGAGAGCTTGATTCACCTGATGCGGGTGAACCTGCTCAAGCGCATGGAAAGCTCGGTCTGGTCCTTCGGCCTGACCGTGGGCCGGCAGCTCAAGGATGTGGACGCCACGCTGGCGCGCCTGGCCTCGTACAAGGCCGGTAGCGCGGGGGCTGAAGACGAGTTTGAAGAGATCGATATCGCCGATGTCGATATTGACGACCCAGCCTTTGAGCCGCTGCTGGTTGGCCGCAAGATCAAGGTGCTGCTCAGCGACCTGGACCTGGCCCGCTGGCGTCAAGACCTGACCGAAGACCGCAACCGCTTGGCCACCCTAAACGCGGCAGCGCTGCAGGTCAACGCCGCCCGTGACGACAAGCTTGGCAAGCTGCGCGACCTGATCGCCGAGAAGGTGCGCAACCCGATCAACGCCGGCAACCGCAAGGTGATCGTGTTCACCGCGTTCGCCGACACGGCAGAGTACCTCTATGAGCATCTGGCCGCGTGGGCCCAGATCACCCTCAAGATCGACGCGGCGCTGGTCACGGGCTCGGGCGGTAACCGGTCGACGCTGCCTGGGCTGCGCCGCGACTTGTCAACGATCCTCACGACGTTCTCGCCCCGCTCCAAAGAGCGACCCGCCAGCCTGGCGGCCGAGGGCGAGCTGGACTTGCTGATCGCCACCGACTGCATCAGCGAAGGCCAGAACCTCCAGGACTGTGACTGGCTGGTGAACTACGACATCCACTGGAATCCCGTGCGGATCATCCAGCGCTTCGGTCGTATCGACCGCCTCGGGTCTCCGAACAGCTCGATCCAACTGGCCAATTTCTGGCCCAACATGGAGCTGGAGGAATACCTGAACTTGCAGCAGCGCGTGAGCGGGCGCATGGTGCTGCTGGATGTGTCGGCGACTGGTGAAGAAAACCTCATCGAGCAGCAGTCCGGCGACCCGATGAATGACCTGGAGTACCGCCGCAAGCAGCTGCTAAAGCTGCAGGACGCAGTGATCGATCTGGAGGACCTGTCCAGCGGTGTCTCCATCACGGACCTGACACTGACCGACTTCCGTATCGACTTGGCACGCTACCTGAAGGACCACCCTGGCAAGCTGGAGTCGATGCCGTTGGGCGCCTGCGCTGTGACCACCACGCACGACGCCGACGTGCCGCCGGGCATCCTGTTTTGCCTGCGCGCCGAGGGCGCTGCGGCGGCCAAGGCCGTAGACCCTGGCTACCCGCTGGCACCCGTGTACCTGGTGCACGTCGGCGAACATGGCTCGGTACTGCTGCCCTATACCCAGGCGAAAAACGCGCTGGACCGCATGAAACGTCTGAGCATGGGCCGTGATCTGCCCGACGCGGGCGCGGTGGCGCGCCATGCCAAGGCAACCCGAAATGGCGACGACATGCGCAACGCTCAAGACCTGCTGGCAGCGGCCGTCGCCTCGGTGGTGGGCAAGAGCGAAGAGCGCGCCGTTGCCAGCTTGTTTTCGCCCGGTGGCACCCATGCCATGAAGGGCGAATTCGCCGGCATGAACGACTTCGAGGTGTTGGCCTACTTGGTGGTCCTGCCCGGCGCGGCGCAGTCCACAGCTTCCGCTACGGCAGCGCCGGAATGACGATGGACGACCTGATCCAGTCGCTGGGCTTGCCCGAGTCCACGCGTGTGTGCCAGCGCGTGCCCAAGAAGATGCTGGCCGAGCATGGCGCCGCCACGGCCGCCGACAAGCGGCAGATTCAGGACGGTGTGGACGAGATCACCTGGCTGGCGGCACTTAAGCCCCACTTGATCGGCGTTCCTGCCTTTGAGGACGAGCAGCGCCAGTACGTTGAACTGGCCGTTCTCGGCCTCACCCTCAAGGCCGGCGCCAAGCCCGGGCGCTTGGTCGAGCTGCTGCACCGCGCCGTTCCCTACCCGGTGATGCTGCTCACGACTTCAGACGCCGGCCTGAGTCTGTCGCTGGCGCACCTGCGCACCTCGCAGAACGAAGTCGACAAGATGGTTCTGGACGGCGAGCTATTGGCCGTCACGGTGCCCGCCAGCGTGCCGGGCGGCGATGCCCTGGATGCGTTCGGCTCAGCCTTGGCACTGTCCCGCCAACCGCAAGCCCACCTGTACGCGCTGTACCAGGGATGGCTGGACACCGTGGATGCGCTGGATATCGCCCGAGAGACAGGCACTTTCCAGGCCAGCCTGACCCGCGTCCAGGCTGCGGAGCGGCACGCGGCCTTGCAACAATGCCGCCAACTGCAGGCCAAACTGCTGCAGTTGCGCGGACAGGCCCAGAAGGAACGGCAGTTGGCGCGGCAGGTGGCTCTGAACCAGGAGCTTCGTGCGGGCCAAGCCGAACTCTTGGCGCTGCACCAGCGCATGCTTGGGGTTGCGACGTGACCGGCACGCACCAGGACCCAGCAGACGCGACCGTCGAGGCGCTAGACCGCGCGCTTGCGCGTGCCGAAGAACTGGACGAGGCGCTGATGCGGGCCATAGACGCGGCACACTTTAGGCCCTACGACGCCTCAGACCGCATCAGCGCGAGCGTGTCAGCGGCCAGCGTGGCGCTGGAGCACGGGCGCGCCTTGCGAGTGCTGGTGGCCGATGGCCTGCCCACTGCGGCGCTCAGCCTCATGCGCCTTCAGCATGAAGCGCTCACACGGTCGCTTTGGCTGCTCTACGCCGCCGACGACCAGGCCATTGGCAAGGTCAGCACACCGCTGTCGAAGGAGGCGGAAACGGCCGCTGGCAAGTTGCCCATGCTCGCCGACATGCTGAAGCAGCTGGCCAACAAGCCCGTCGCCGCCAAAGCCTTGAACGGGCTGCTGGCATTCAAGGACAACAACGCGGCAGCGCTGAACTCGTTCGTGCACGGCGGCATCCATGCCCTGCAGCGGCAGGCGCAGGGCTACCCCGTGCCTATGATCGTCGGCGCGTTGCGCAACTGCAATGGCCTGATGGTGATGGCGGCGATGATGCTGGCCATCTTGGCCGGGCGCCAAGCACTGGTTCACGCTGTGAGCCAGCTGCAGACTACCTTTGCGAACGATCTACCCCCGGCGCTGGCTCCGGCCTCGCCGGGGCAAGAACACCCGTCGACAACAGCGGCCCTTGGCGCTGGCCCCCAAGACTAAGAACTCGTCGAACTGAGATACGCCATGCCAATAGAAAAGATCGAACCCGGCGCGCCGGAAAGTCAAAGCGCAGACCTGCTGGCCGGCAACCTGGCTCGACTGCGCGCGCTGTTCCCCGAGTTGGTGACAGAGGGCCCCAAGGGCCCGGCCATCAACGTCGACGTGCTCAAGGGGCTGGTTGGCGATTTGACTGTGACCGATGCTGACGAGAAATACGGTCTGAGCTGGCATGGCAAGCGCGCCGCGCGCCAGCTTGCGCTGACGCCCAGCACCGGCACGCTGCGCCCCTGCCCGGATGAGAGCGTGGACTGGGACACCACCCAGAACCTGATGATCGAAGGCGACAACCTAGGAGCGTGGGCGGCAGAAGGGAAGTCCCTGACCACCAACAAGACGCGATGA
>JBDTTU010000177.1:0-5398 GCA_039930465.1 Burkholderiales bacterium | reverse complement strand
GGTTGATCTTCATCGTGTACAGGCGCGGTGCGAACTGCGACACCTCGGTGTTCGCCGTGCCCATCGATTCGGTCATCTTGCCGAGGATGTGCAAGCGCGCTTCCTTGGCCTGCGCCAGTGCGACCTGCATGATTTCCTTGGTGATGCCCTGGATCTTGATGTCCATCTGCAGCGCGGTCACGCCGGCGGTGGTGCCCGCGACCTTGAAGTCCATGTCGCCGAGGTGATCTTCGTCACCGAGGATGTCGGTCAGCACCGCGAAACGGCTGCCGTCCTTGATCAGGCCCATCGCGATGCCTGCCACGTGCGCCTTCAGCGGCACACCGGCGTCCATCAGCGCCAGGCAACCGCCGCACACCGAAGCCATCGACGACGAACCGTTCGACTCGGTGATCTCGGAGACCACGCGCATCGAGTACGGAAAGTCGGCCTGGTTCGGCAACACCGCGACCAATGCGCGCTTGGCGAGGCGGCCGTGGCCGATTTCGCGGCGCTTGGGCGTGCCCACGCGCCCGGTTTCGCCGGTGGCGAACGGAGGCATGTTGTAGTGCAGCATGAAGTGCTCGGTGAACTCGCCCGAGAGCGCGTCGATGCGCTGCGCGTCGCGCGCGGTGCCGAGCGTGGCCACGGCCAGCGCCTGGGTTTCGCCGCGGGTGAAGAGCGACGAACCGTGGGCGCGCGGCAGCACGCTGTTGCGGATCTCGATGTCACGCACGGTGCGCGTGTCGCGGCCGTCGATGCGCGGCTCGCCCGAGAGGATCTGGCTGCGCACGATGCGCGCTTCGATCTCGAACAGCACGTTTTCCAGGTTGACCTTGTCGAACTCGACGTTGTCGCCCTTCAGCGCGGCGATGGTCGCGGCCGTCACGTCACGCGTGGCGTGGGTGCGGGCCTGCTTCGAGCGGATCTGGTAGGCCGCGCGCAGCGGGCCTTCGGCCAGCGCCGTCACCTTGCCGATGAAGCTTTCGTCCTTGGCGGGCGCAGCCCATTCCCAGGCCGGCTTGCCGGCGTCACGCACCAGCTCGTGGATCGCGTTGATCGCGATGTTGCTCTGCTGCTGGCCGAACACGATGCCGCCGAGCATGATCTCTTCGGACAGTTGTTGGGCTTCGCTCTCGACCATCAGAACGGCGGCTTCGGTGCCGGCCACGATCAGGTCCATCGACGAGGCGAGCAGTTGGGTCTTGCCCGGATTCAGCACGTATTCGCCGTTGATGTAGCCGACGCGCGCAGCGCCGATCGGACCGTTGAACGGGATGCCGGAGATGGCCAGTGCGGCAGACGCACCGACCAGCGCGGCGATGTCGGCCGAGACTTCGGGGTTCAGCGACAGCACGTGAATCACGACCTGCACTTCGTTGTAGAAGCCTTCGGGGAACAGCGGGCGCAGCGGGCGGTCGATCAGGCGCGAGGTCAGCGTCTCGAGTTCGCTCGGGCGGCCTTCGCGCTTGAAGAAGCTGCCGGGGATCTTGCCGGCGGCGTAGGTTTTTTCGATGTAGTCGACGGTCAGCGGGAAGAAGTCTTGCCCCGGCTTCGGGTTCTTGGCAGCGACAACGGTCGCCAGGATCACGGTGTCTTCGATGTTGACGATGACCGCGCCGCCCGACTGGCGGGCGATTTCGCCGGTTTCAAGAATGACGGTGTGCTGACCCCATTGGAAGGTCTTGCTGACTTTTTTGAACATGCTCATGCGGTGTCTCCGGTTGGTGTGGAGCGCTTTCAGGGAGGAGCCACAGGCCACATCCCCAAAGACGAAGAGCCTGTGCTGGCGAATTCCAGACAGGCTCTCTTTCGATATCGCCGATTACTTGCGCAGACCCAGCTTCTGGATCAGGGCCGTGTAACGCACGGCGTCACGGTCTTTCAGGTAGGCCAGCAGGCTCTTGCGCTGGTTGACCATCTTCAGCAGGCCACGGCGACCGTGGTGGTCTTTCATGTGGGCCTTGAAGTGCGGCGTGAGGTCGTTGATGCGTGCGGTCAGGATGGCGACCTGGACTTCCGGCGACCCGGTGTCGTTGGCGCTGCGCGCGTTGGCCTTGACGATCTCGGCCTTGTCGATGGTGGCGTTGGACATTTCTCGTTTCCAGTTGAATGAAACCGAGTCACCCTGCCGCCCATGAAGGCTTGATCTAGGAATGCCACGGTTTCGATAATGCTCGCGGTGGAGCCCACTTGCGCACACCGGTGAAACCGACCAGTGGCGTGCCTTGTTTTTGCCCGGCAGTTGCCCGCCAAGCGCAAAACCTGCGGATTATAGACCGAGGAAGCGTTTCAGCCGGTCGACGCCCAGCGTCAGCCGCTGTGGGTCGTTGGAGGCGAAGCACCAGCGCAGCCAGCCTTCGGCTTCGTCACCGAAGGCTGCGCCAGGTGCGAGGCCGAGCCCGGCTTCGACCACAAGACGCTTGGCGAACGCCAAGGAATCGTCCTGGCCTTCGACGCGGAAGAAGGCGTACATGCCACCCTCGGGGGTCGCGACCTGAACACCGGGCAAGGCCTGTAGCTGCGGCAACAGGGTGTCGCGGCAGTGCTGCAGGCGCTGGATCAGGCCGGGCACGAAGTCGGCCGCACCCGCCAGCGCGGCCAGACCGGCGCGCTGCACGAAGACCGGCGCACACGAGGTGTTGAACTCGACCAGTTTGCCCATCGCGTCCACCAGCGTCGGCGGCATCACCAGCCAGCCGAGGCGCCAGCCGGTCATCAGGAAACTCTTCGAGAAGCTGTGCGTCACGACCAGGCGGTCATCGGGTTCGGCGATGTCGAGGAAGCTCGGTGCGCTCGCAAAACCGGGCTTGAAGTACACGCGCTCGTAAACCTCGTCGGCGACGATCCAGGTGCCGGTGCGCCGGCAATGCGCGAGGATGGTTTCCTGCTCGGCACGTGTCAGCGTCCAGCCGGTCGGGTTGTTCGGAGCGTTGACGAGCAGCACGTTCGTCTTCGGGGTGACCGCCGCCAGAAGTTCGGCCAAGTCGAGTTGCCACGCACCGCCGCGCGCGCGCAGTGACACCCGCTTCACGCTCGCGCCGAGGATCACGGGCTGCGCCGTGAGGTTGGGCCACACCGGCACCACGGCCACCACCTCGTCGCCCGGCCCGGCGAGCGCCTGCATCGCCAGCATCAATGCGTTGACGCCCGACGACGTGACGGCGATGCGCCCGGCACTCACCGGTCGGTGCAGCGCGCCCACGTAGGCCGACAGCGCTTCGCGCAGTTCGGGCAACCCGAGGTTGTGGGCGTAGAAGGTTTCACCTTCATTCAAGGAACGAATCGCGGCATCGCGAATGAACCCCGGTGTCGGTTCGTCGCTCTCGCCGAACCAGAATGGCAGCACATCGCTGCGGCCGAGGCCGGCGTTCGCGACTTCGCGAATCTTCGAGCCGGGCAATTCATTGATGACTTGGCGCATGGGGGTCCTTCAGGGGCGTTCCATCTTGCAGGTGCTTGGCTGTTCGGTCTGGCGCGGCTCGAGGTGGCGCAGCGTCTTGAAGCCGAAACCGGAGCCTTCATTGTCGTGCGCCACACCGGCCGAGCCCACACGCTCCATCACGCTCACGTAGAGCGGCTGGATGAACTGGTGGTCGGCAGCGCGCATCGTGCCTTCGTGAAAGCCGCCGAGCGTGCGGCTGTCGAGCTTCATGCCTTCGAGCGCTTTCGCGACAGCGACCGCGTCGGTGCTGCGCGCCTGCTCTATCGCGGTCGCCAGCATCTCGACCATCACCTGCATGCGCGCATGCACATAGTCGTCCTGCGGCTTCGGGAAACGTTCGCGGAAGCTGGCGTAGAACCGCTCCGAGACCGGCGTGCCGACGTTCGGGTGCCATTCGGCCACGGCCAGAACACGGCCCACACCTGCCTCGCCAATCGCGGCCGGCGCGCCCAGCGCGTTGCCGTAGAAGGTGTAGAAACTCGCGTCGACGCCGGCCTCGCGCGCGGCCTTGATCAACAGCGTGAGGTCGTTGCCCCAGTTGCCGGTCAGCACGGCCTGCGCGCCGCTCACTTTGATCTTGGCGGCGTAGGGCAGAAAATCTTTGATGCGGCCGAGCGGGTGCAACTCGTCGCCGACGATCTGGATATCGGGGCGCTTGGCGGAGATGTCGGCGCGCGCCTTGCGCAAGACCTGCTGGCCGAAGCTGTAGTCCTGGCCGATCAGGTAGACCTTCTTCACGTTGGCATCGTCACGCAACACGTCGGTCAGGGCGGCCAGGCGCATGTCGGCGTGGGCGTCGAAGCGAAAGTGCCAGAAGCTGCACTTCTCGTTCGTGAGCGCCGGGTCCACGGCCGAGTAGTTCAGGAAAAGCGCACGGCGCGCGGGTTCGCGTTCGTTGTGCTTGTTCAGCGCGTCGATCAGCACTGCGGCGGCCGACGAGCTGTTGCCCTGCATCACGAAAGCCACCTGCTGGTCGAGCGCCGACTTCAACATCGCCAGCGCTTCTTCGTTGTTGCCCTTGCTGTCGAAGCGCAGCAGTTCCAGCGGCCGCGCACCACCCGGCAACCGCACTCCGCCGCGCGCGTTGATGCGTTCAACCGCCAGCAGCAGGTTGCGGTACACCGCTTCACCGGCATTACCGAAGGTACCCGACAGGCCTTCGATCATCGCGATGCGAACCGGCTGCGGCTGGGCATTTGCCGTGCCGCCGCAGAGTCCGAGCACCAACCCGCACGCACCCACAAATCTCTTCAGAATCCGCAATTTCAAGTCCCTTGAAAACAAAAATGCCGCTCCAAATTCAGCGGCATGGTTGCTGCACGGTGCAGCAGCTGAAGCCGATTGTAGGAGCCCGCCATGTTCGTCTTGCCTCTGTCCCGTTCTGCCCACCGCGTCGCCACGCCGCACTTCAGCCGCGCGTTTGATCGCCTGTTCGACGAGACCTTCGATCGCACTGTGCGTGGCGCTGAGGCGCGCACGCCAGCACTCGACGTGAGCGAAACCGACACCGCCTACAGCGTTGTGTTCGACGTGCCCGGCGTGGCGCGCGAGCAGCTCAAGGTGTCGGTCGAAGGCCGACGCGTCAGCATCGAAACGGTAGCCTTGCCCAAGGCCGAGCCGGTCGAAGGCGCTTCGGCCGAAGCGCCGAAAGACGCCGCTCGCTCGCTCTACCGCGAGCGCGGCACCGCACGTTATGCCCGCACCGTCAGCCTGCCGGCGGAAGTCGACCAGACCGCGTCGAAAGCGAAGTTCGAAAACGGCGTGCTCACACTCACGCTGGCGAAGAAGTTCGCGACCGGCGCAACCCAGTTGAACATCAACTGACCGCAGTGTTGGCGGTGGCCAGTGGCCAACGTGGCAACACGTTGAACGCGTAGTCGTTCGACGCCGCCGTGCTGTTGCGCTGCAAGCGCATCGCCGCGGCGAGCGCGATCATCGCGCCGTTGTCGGTGCACAGCGCCAGCTCCGGGTAGT
>JBDTTU010000176.1:0-5560 GCA_039930465.1 Burkholderiales bacterium | reverse complement strand
AGCCACTTCATTGCAGCCTCCCATCGAGCAAGGCCAGCACGCGGTCGCAGCGTTGTGTGAGCCGGCTGTCGTGCGTCGCGATGACGAAGGCCGCGCCTTCGGCATGGCCGCGTTCGCGCATCAGGTCGAGCACCTGGTCGGCGGTGTGCGAATCGAGGCTGGCGGTCGGCTCGTCGGCGATCACGAGGCGTGGGCGTTTGATCAGGGCGCGCGCAATCGCCACTCGCTGGCGCTGCCCGCCGGACAAGGCATCAGGCCGGTGCAACGCGTGGTCTTGCAGCCCCACCGCTTCGAGCTGCGCCGCCACACGCTCGCGCCGCTCGGCCGCCGGCACGCCGGCGATGAAGAGCGGGTAGTCAACGTTCTCGGCCACCGTCATCACCGGCACGAGGTTGAAACTCTGGAACACGAAACCGAGCGCGTCGCGGCGCAGCAGCGTGCGTTCGGTTTCGTCGAGATCGGTCACGCGCTGGCCGCCGAGCATGATCTCGCCACTGTCCGGCCGATCGATCAGGCCACACAAGTTCAGGATCGTGCTCTTGCCGCTGCCCGACGGGCCGGTCAGCGCGAGCAGCTCACCGCGCTGCACGCTCATGTCGACACCCTGCAAGGCAGGAATCACGTGCTGGCCGAGGCGGTAGGTCTTGTACACGGCATGCAATTCGACGACCGGGCCACGCGCCGGGCCGTTCACGCTGCCGCCTTCAGCAACGCACGTGCCTTGTCGGCCTGCGGCGCGTTGCGGACGATCACTTCATTGAGGAAGCGCTGCGCGTCCTCAATGCGCTTGTCTTTCGTGGCCTGCGACGCGGACAGCATCCACACCGTGCCCTGGAACGCCAACGGTGCGGCGCCGAACAGCGGGCTGGCCAGCACCTCGGCCAACAGCTTGGCGCCGCGCGCGCCACGGTTCATGAAACCGGGCATCGCGAGGAAGGTGTTGGCGGCGACGAAGCGCACGTCGAGCGAGCCTGGCGTGCCGTGCTGCAGCGCGGCGTCGTGCGCTGGCGTGAGCATGGCCAGCGCCTTGTCGACGAGCGCCAGCCCGTCTTCGGCGTAGCTCATCTTTTTCCACGGCAGTGCCGTGTTGCGCGCTTTCATCGATTCGCTCGCGCCGGCATAGGCCATCAGCACGGGGCTGGTCGGCTCGGCCTTGAGCAGCGCGGCGAATTCGTCGGCCGCCTTGTCGATGGCCGCGCCGTCGCCAGCCGAAGCCTGTGAGAACTGCTGGAACGCGCTCTGGAAAGCCGGCTCGGGCGCGGCGCGGGCCTGGCTGGCGGCCGCGAGCACGGCGAGCACCAGCACGGTGGCGACGGCCGCTTGTTGCAGCGTTTTCGGGTTGAATCGGTGGGTCATGGTGGGCTCCTGAAAGCGGGGTTGATCGAGGCAGTGGGGCGAAGCGTAGGCAGTGGGCCCGGCGCGCGCAGCCCGCCTGCGACCGGCCGGCGGTGTGTGGCGTGGAACGCTGCCGGCCGGGCGCGAGATGCGGGGCGCATTGCGCGGCATCCGGGCCGCAGGCGGCTTCCCGGCTGTCACGGGCCGCTGCAGCCTGTCGGCTCGCCGCTGCAGACCGTCGCAAGCGGGCGGCTGGCCGGGCCGGCAGCCTTTAGAGTCGGCCTCATTGCACAGTGCGCCCCGGCCCGTTTCCCATGCCCACCACCTCTTCAACCCCCACGACTGGCTGGCAGCGTTTTGCCAACGGCGCCGTGCGCCTGTTCCACGACTACGCCAACTGGTTGGTCAGCATCACGTGGAAGCGCTTTTTTGTGTTGTCGCTGCTGCTGCTGATCGGCGTGGGCATCTTCAGCAGCATGCTGCCGCGCTGGACCGTGACCGAGGTGCACGAGCATGCGGTGCCGAGGCGGCCGCCCGCACCGCCGGAGCCACCCGAGGTGTCCGGCGTCAGGATCGAAAAGAGCGGCAACAGTGCGAGCGACGACGACGTCACGATCTCGATCAACAAGAACGGCGTGCAGATCAAGCCGCGCTCGCGGGCGGCGGAAAACGCGGCTTCGGCGGCGGCGGCGGCGGCGGCCGAAGCAGCACGGGGCGCCGCGGATTCGGCATCGGGCGCAGCGGCAGCAGCATCCGACGCTGCGGGCCGGGCTTTGGTCGCGATCAAGGCTGGCGAGAGCGGCGTCGAGATCAAGTTGCCGCCCGGTGCCACCAGCGAAGCCGTGCGTGAAGCCGTGGAAGAAGCGCGCCAGGCGGTGGTCGAAGCGATCGAAGAGTCGCGCCAGGCGGCGCATGAAGCCGCCGACGCAGCCCGGGAAGCCGCCGACGCCAGCCGCAGTGCCGAGCGCCAGACGATCCGCACCCGCACTGTGAGCGCCGAAGAGTCGCTGATGCCGCTGACCTTCTTTTTCATCTTTGCCTCGATGATCTTGAAGATCACCTACAAGGGCCGCATCCAGGCCGAGACCAAGGCGGCCGTGGCCACCGAGACCGCCGAGTCCGAGCAGCTCAAGCGCCAGGTCGTGGAAGCGCGCATGGCGGCCATGCAGGCGCAGGTGGAGCCGCATTTCCTGTTCAACACGCTGGCCAGCATCGACCACCTGATCGAGACCGACCCGCCGCGTGCCAGCACGATGCAGAAGAACCTGATCGCGCTGCTGCGCGCCTCGATGCCGACGATGCGCGAGAACCACCCGGCGGCGCACAACCTGGGCCGCGAGATGGCGGTGATTCGCCCCTACCTCGAAATTCTGAAGGTGCGCATGGAAGACCGGCTGCAGACCGAAATCAACGTGCCCGACGGGCTGCTCTCGGCCGACTTCCCATCCATGATGATCCAGAGCCTGGTGGAAAACGCCATCAAGCACGGGCTCGAACCGAAGGCCGAAGGCGGCACGCTCACGGTGAAGGCCGAGATCGTGCACGGCAAGCTCGCCGTGACCGTGGCCGACACCGGCCTGGGCTTCGGCAAGGCCGCGACCGCCGGCACCGGCATCGGCCTGAACAACATCCGCGAGCGGCTGCAACTGCTCTACGGCAACAAGGCCCAGATGACGATCACCGAGAACAAACCCAGTGGCACGGTGGTCGCGTTGACCGTGCCCTACCAGGTGCAAGCCCGCGAAGGAGAAACCACATGAACAGCCAACCCACGAACCGCCCGCGCCTGAGCCGCTTCCTGAAAGTGAGTGGCGCGCTGCTGCTGGCCGGCGCCGTGCTGAGCGCGCTGTTGATCGGCGCGGCGCTGCAATGGGGTGACCTGGTCGACGGTGCCAGCTTCGTGATCGACGGCGAACAGTTTTCCGTCACCGGCATGCACGCCGGCCACGGGCTGCTGGCGCTCGGCGCCATCCTGCTGGCGCTGGTGGTGGTGCTGCTGGTCGTGCCGTTTGCCGTGATCGTGCCGCTGCTGTGCGCGGCGCTCGGCATCGCGGTGGCGCTGTTCGCGGTGCTGGGCGTGGCGGCGCTATTGCTCTCGCCCTTGTTGCTGCTGGTCTGGCTCGTCTGGCGCGTCGCGCGCGGCCCCTCGGCAGCACGCGAGCCTGGCGCTACGATGAGCGCATGAATGCATCCACCCCGTCGGCCCAAGCCCCTCGCGCACTGATCGCCGACGACGAACGCCTGCTGCGCGAGCAGTTGCGCGCACGCTTGGCCGAAGTGTGGCCCGAGCTGCGGATCGTGGCCGAAGCGAAGAACGGCCTCGAGGCAGTTCAGCTCACCGAGGAACACCACCCCGAACTCGTCTTCCTTGACATCCGCATGCCCGGCATGACCGGCGTGGAAGCCGCCCGCGCCATCGCTCAGCTGCCCACCGACGACGACACGCCCGACGCCTGGCCCGGCTGCGAGATCGTGTTCATCACCGCCTACGACCAGTACGCGATCGAGGCGTTCGAGCAGGGGGTGGTCGACTACGTGCTGAAGCCGGCCGAGCGCGAGCGCCTGCTCGTCACGGTCGATCGCATCAAGAAGCGCCTGGCGCAACGCCGCAGCAGCGATGCCGACAGCAACGACGACCTTCCCCCGGCAGGCATGCAGCAGCTGCTGCAGAAGCTTGCCACGCGCATGGACCCGGCCAAGGCGCCGACGCTGCGCTGGATTCAGGCCACGGTGGGCCAGAACATCCAGATGATCCCGGTCGAGGATGTGCTGTTCTTCATCTCCGACGAAAAGTACACCCGCGTTCAGACCGCCACGGTCGAAGCGCTGATCCGAAAGCCGATCAAGGAACTGATCGACGAGCTCGACGCCGACCTGTTCTGGCAGATCCACCGCTCGACCCTGGTCAACACCAGGTTCATCGCCGGCGTGAGCCGCGACCTGCGCGGTCGGCAGCTGGTGGCGATGAAAGGGCACGCCGAAAAGCTGGAGGTGTCACGCAGCTTCACGGGCTTGTTCAAGGGGATGTAGGGCCGACGCGATGCACCACTGTGCGAGCCAGTAGGTCAGCAAAATCCACAACGAAGCGAGCGGCAAGGGCGCGGCAAATTTGTTGATGGCGAGCAGGCTGTCCGACACCATGAACAAGGCCCCGCCGAAGGCTGCGGCACGTGCCAGCGTCGCGTCGGTCGCGTGCGCTGTGGCGCTGCTGCGCCACCACACGAAAGCCTGCGCCGCCATCGCCGCAAGGCACACGACGTAGGCCACGACCGGCGCGCGCAAGGCCGCGGGAACACCGGGCCACAGGGCTGACAGAATCGCCGCGGCCACGAGCGCGTAGGCCACGAACACCAGCGGTTTCGCCGCCAGACGCACCGGCACGCAGAACGCAGCGATGTAGGCCAGGTGCGCCAGCAGGAACGCCACCAGGCCGGGCAGGAAACCGTCTTTCGGCCAGAGCAGGAACACATCGCCGGCCAGTGAAAGGATCAAACCGATACGAACCAGACGCCGCTGCTTCGGCGCGGTAGCGCCCCGCGGCCACGCGTAGCCGATGACGAGCAAGGTGGTCAGCGGCTTGAACACGAACGCGAGCACAGCGGGCAAACCGCCAACGAACGACAGGATGGCCGCCACCCCGCTCAGCGCGGCCAACAGGGGCAAGGCGCGGTGCAGGCGGCTCGTTTCTTTGGGTGGATTCACAAGTCGGCCTGGGGCAGTCGGTACAGGCTGCGAATTTGCCACAGTGCCGCGCGGCAACGACTCTTACTTGAAGAGACCGGCTCGGGCCCCGTTCCTGCTCTCTCAGCCGGCACACTTCTGCCCACCCCGGTTTCGCCCCTGCGCGCGATCTGACCCGGGGTGTTGCCGACAAATCTGGTCACTTCCGAGCGCCCGCCCATGACACGAAACGCCCATGTTGAAAGCAGACGGATCATGAAGGCCGACACAACGGCGAGGCTGCGGCGTGCGACCGCCCTGCTCGGCATCGCAGCGCTGATGAGCGCCTGCGGCGGTGGCTCGGGTGGCACGGATGCCCCCGTGGGGGCAACACCTGCGCCGGCACCAGCTCCGACACCCGCTCCGACACCTGCTCCCGCACCGGCGCCCTCTCCTGCACCTGCACCTGCACCTGCACCTGCACCTGCACCTGCACCTGCACCTGCACCAGCACCTGCACCTGCACCAGCACCAGCACCAGCACCAGCACCAGCACCAGCACCAG
>JBDTTU010000175.1:0-5607 GCA_039930465.1 Burkholderiales bacterium | reverse complement strand
TTGCAGCCCGCTGGCGCCGCAGCGTGAACACGCAAAGACGCCGCCGATCGGTCCGCGCGGCGCGTACAGCAGGACCTGTTTGCCTCGGCGTTCGGCGCGCGCGAGTTCGTCCTCGTGCGAGCGCGTCGAAAGCGATGGATCGGTCGATGGCGGCAGCATGGTGGCCCGTAGAATAAAAAGCAGTGCGTCATCGCAGCGTCATCGAGCCCTATCGCCGACCCCTGGCCGCCTTCCAATGATCGAATCTCCCGGCGGCACCCCGGTGTTTCATGCGTGCCTGCACGGCACGGCGCAACTGCTGACCGCCGCCGGCGAGCGCATCACACTGGAACGCAAGCAGGCGCTGTTGCTCGCTTATCTGTCGCTCGAAGGGCCAACGCCGCGCGGCAAGCTTGCCGGCCTGCTCTGGCCCGACGCACCGAATGCACGTGCCCGCGGCAACCTGCGCCAGCGTCTGGCGGTGTTGCGCCAGGCGGCCGGGGTCGATCTGGTGAGCGATGCCGCCGGCGTGTTGTCGCTCGCACCGTCGCTCCGCGTCGAACCTGCGGGTTCGGCCACCGAAGAGTTGCTGGCGCGTTTCGAGTACGACGATTGCGACGCCGCTGCGCGCTGGCTCGAAGCGCAGCGCGAGTCGCAACGTTCGAAGCAGCGCGCCGTGATGCTGGGCGCGATTCGTGCCTCGGTGAAGGCCGGCCTGCTCGACGAAGCGATGCGCCTGGCCGATGAGCTGCTGGCCATGGACCGCGAGTCCGAAGAGGCCTACCGCGCGCAAATGGAGGTGCTGTACCTGCGTGGTGACACGGCCGCGGCGATTGCCGTCTGGGACCGTTGCAAGGACATGCTGCGCCAGCTCTACGGCGTCGCGCCTTCAGCGGCCACACGCCAGCTCGGCGAGACGATCCTGGCCGCTTCCGCAGCGGCGCTCGGCATGCCGGCGTCCCCGGCCCGCAGCAACGCCATCCCCATCACCGTCCTGCGACCGCCGCGCCTGATCGCACGCCAGGCACCGTTGCAGGAATTGATGGACGCCTGGCGGAGCCGTGCGACGCCCTGGCTGTGTGGCGAAGCCGGGGTCGGCAAGAGCCGGCTGATGGCCGAGTTCGCGACTGCCGCCGGGCCATGCGCGCTCGCGGTTGCCCGGCCCGGCGATGCCGACGTGCCCTACGCGTCACTGGAGCGGCTGGTGCTCGCTGCCATTGACCGCTTCGAGCCCAGTCAGGTTGATGACGAGCTTCGACAGGCGGCCCGCCTGCTGCCAGGCCTCGCCGACTCCCGGATCGGCGAAGCGCCGGCTGCAGTGCACACCGAACACGAGCGTCGCCAATGCCTGCGAGCCGTGTCGCGCCTGTTGGGGCGCTGCATGGTGCTGGGTTGTGCTGCGATGCTGCTCGACGACCTGCAGTTCGCCGACACGGCCAGCGTGGAGGCCGTCATCGACATGGCCACGCAGTCGTCGCTGCCCTCGGAGCCAGCGCCGCCAAGGTTCGTGTTTGGCAGCCGTTGGGACGAAGCAGCGGCGAGGGGCGCACCCTGGCTGGCTTCGCTCGGCGACGGGGCCCGCTTCCGGCGCATCGACATCGCCCCGCTCGACGCTGCCGGTGTCGCCGAGCTGATCGAATCGCTCGGGCTGAGTGGGCTCGATACCGCCGCCCTCGCTCGACGGCTCTGGCTGCAGGTGGGCGGCAATCCGGCGTTTGTGCTCGAGTCGATCAAGCTCTTGCTGTCGTTGGGCGGCGGCGCTGTGATGAGCCGCCAGGAGCTGCCGCTTGCGCCGGACATCGTGAGCGTGATCGAGCGGCGCGTCGGTTTGCTCAGCCCGCAGGCGCGCCACCTGGCGCAGCTGGCCGCCATCGCCGGCCAGAGCTTCAGCGTCCCGCTCGCGGCGGCGGCCCTGGCCTGCGCGCCAATGGCCTTGAGCGAACCGCTGCGAGAGCTCGAACTCCGCCAGGTGCTGTACGGCAGGCGCTTCGTGCACGACGTGATCGCTGTTGGCGTAGAGCGCACCGTTCCCCGCTCGGTCGCGGAGTTCATGCATCGTTTCGTGGCCGACTACCTTGAGAACCACCACGGCCAGCCGGCGCACGTCGCCGCGCATTGGCAGGCCGCGGGTGAACCGCAACGCGCCGGCGATGCCTTCCGTCTGGCAGCCCATGCCGCGGCCGAGGCTTCGCGCCCGCTCGAACAGAGCGGGCTGCTCGACGCCGCCGCCGCGTGTTTCGAACAGTGCGGCGCCCGCGACGCACTGTTCGATGTGCTCGAAGAACGCCAAGCCGTGCACCTGGCGCCCGACGCCATGGTGGCTCGCCTGACCTGCATGGACCGCATGGCCGCGCTCGCCAGCACCGAAGAGCAACACCTTCGCGTACTGCTGTGCCGCCATGAATGGGATGCCGATCGGTCGAATACCGACGCACTCGACGTCGGCCTCGCGGCGATCGATCGCGCGGTGGCGCTCGGCCAGCCGCGGATCGCTTTCGAGTTCGGCCGCGCAACGGCGTGGCGTCTGGCACTGCGTGGCGACGAAGCCCAGGCGGTGCAGACGCTGGCAGCTCACCGCCCCTGGGTGATGGCGCATGGCCGGCCGGCGGAACGGGGCGACTTTCACAATGCCATGGCCGGCGTGCTCGGCTTCGTCGATCGCCTGGAGCCGGCCGTCGAGTCATCGAGGCAGGCGATCGCGGAGCTGCGGGCCGGTGCCTTGTGGGCCAAGCTTCTTCCCGCTCTGAGCAACCTCGGCCTGCTGTTGTACTGGCGCGGGCAACTCGCGGAGGCCAAAGGCGTGCTGATGGAGGCGCGGCAGCTGCGTGACCGGATGCACGGCCAGGGCAGCGCCCTTGTCATCGACCTCAACCTCGGCGCCACCCAGCGCGACCTGGGCGAGTATGTGGACGCTGACCGCACGATCGCTGCGGCGCTGGCTGTGCTGCGAACCCGGGCTGAAGCCGATGGCGAGATGCGCACCGATTGTGTTCTCGCCGAGAACCACCATGCGCAGGCGTGGCTGTCGCTCGGCCAACCTGAACGCGCGCTCGACGCGCTGATGACCGATGACCAGACGAGCGCGGTAAGGTTTCGCGGCCGTCGCGTCGCCTTGCGCCTGCGAGCGGCACGCATGCTGGGCCGCACCCAGGCCGCGCTCCTGGCGCAGGCCGATGCGATCACGGAGTCGATCGACTCGCCGTTCCATCGCAGCCTGCTCGAGCTGGAAGCTGGCCGCTCTCACGCTGATGCTCGCGCGTTGGCCGTCTTCGAGCGTGTGCTGCTCGAAGGCGGAACGCGCGAGCGACCTGGACTCATGCTGCACGCCGCCGCACGCGCAGCCCATGCCTCGCTGGCATTGGGCGACCTCGAGCGGGCCCGGCGTCACCTCGTCACCGTGCAGGCATTGCCCGCGACTTGCGCACCGTTCGACATGGACCGGGCCGAGCTTTGGTTGATGGTCGCACGGGTACTGCAGGCCACCGGAGATGCAACCAGCGCCGAGCTGCTGATCGAGCGCGGCGCCCAATGGTTGCTGACCACCACCGCCCAGATGCCCGACGCGTGGCGCAACGGGTTCTTGCGGCTCAACCCGGCGAATTCAGAGTTTCTCGCGAGGGCGGCCGTGCGCTAGAGGATGGCTAGAGGATGTAGCGCGACAGATCTTCGTCCTTCGCCAGCTCGGCGAGCTTGGCATTGACTTCGGCGGCGTCGACGCGCACGGTTTGCCCACCGCGGTTCGGCGCATCGAAACTCACTTCGTCGAGCAGCCGTTCCATCACCGTCGACAAACGCCGCGCACCGATGTTCTCGGTGCGCTCGTTCACGTCAAACGCGATCTGCGCCAAGCGCCGGATCGCATCGGGCTGCAATTCCAGCGCCACGCCTTCGGTGGCGAGCAGCAGCGTGTACTGCTTGACCAGGCTCGCGTGCGTTTGCGTGAGGATGGCCTCGAAGTCGTCCACGCCCAGCGAGCGCAGCTCCACACGAATCGGAAAGCGCCCCTGCAGTTCCGGAATCAGGTCACTCGGCTTGCTGAGGTGGAATGCACCCGAAGCAATGAACAGCATGTGGTCGGTCTTGACCATGCCGTACTTGGTGTTCACGGTCGTGCCTTCTACCAGCGGCAGCAGGTCGCGCTGCACGCCCTGGCGCGAGACTTCGGCGCCGCTGCCTTCGGAGCGCGAGGTGACCTTGTCGATCTCGTCGATGAAGATGATGCCGTTCTGCTCGGCGTTGGAAAGCGCCGCGGCTTTCACTTCGTCGTCGTTGACGAGCTTGGCCGCTTCTTCGTCGACCAGCAGCTTCAGCGCTTCGTCAATGCGGACTTTGCGCTGGCGCTTCTTCGCGCCGCCCATGTTGGCGAACATGCCCTTCAATTGCTCGGCCATCTCTTCCATGCCGGGCGGGCTCATCACTTCGAAGGTAGCCTTGGTTTCGGCGACTTCGAGTTCAATTTCCTTGTCGTTCAGCAAGCCTTCGCGCAGGCGCTTGCGCATCACCTGGCGGGCGGTGTTGTCGGGCGGCGGCGTGGCGGGCGCGGCCAGGCCGAACTCGTTTCCCGAGCCGCGCGCGGCGGGCACGAGGATGTCGAGCACGCGGTCTTCGGCGGCGTCTTCAGCGCGCGCACGTTGGCGCTTCATCGCACCTTCGCGCTCTTGCTTCACCGCCATGTCGACCAGGTCGCGCACGATCGAGTCAACGTCTTTTCCGACGTAGCCCACCTCGGTGAATTTGGTCGCTTCGACCTTGATGAACGGCGCGTCGGCGAGCTTGGCCAGTCGCCGCGCGATCTCGGTCTTGCCGACGCCGGTCGGGCCGATCATCAGGATGTTCTTCGGCGTGATCTCGGCACGCATCGGCTCGGCCACCTGCTGGCGCCGCCAGCGGTTGCGCAGCGCGATCGCCACGGCGCGCTTGGCGCCGGCCTGGCCGACGATGTGGCGGTCGAGTTCGGAGACGATCTCTTGCGGGGTCATGCTCGATTTCATGGTCGTCATCAGTCGAGCGTCTCGATGATGTGGTTCTGGTTCGTGTAGATGCACAGCTCGCCGGCGATCTCGAGCGACTTTTTCACCACATCCTTCGGTGCGAGCTCGCTGTTGCTCAGCAGCGCCCGCGCTGCAGCATGCGCATACGCGCCGCCTGAGCCGATCGAGACGATGCCGTGTTCGGGTTCGAGCACATCGCCGTTGCCGGTGATGATCAGCGAGGCCTCGCGGTCGGCCACGGCGAGCATCGCTTCTAGGCGGCGCAACACACGATCGGTGCGCCAGTCCTTGGTCAGCTCGATGGCGGCGCGCACCAGGTGGCCCTGGTGTTTTTCGAGCTTGGCCTCGAAGCGCTCGAACAGCGTGAAGGCGTCGGCTGTGGCGCCGGCAAAGCCTGCGAGCACCTGGTCGTGGTGCAGCTTGCGGACCTTGCGCGCCGACGACTTGACGACGATGGTTCCGAGCGTGACCTGCCCGTCACCGCCAAGCGCCACCAGATTGCCGCGGCGCACGCTGAGGATGGTCGTGCCGTGATAGTTTTCCATCTGAGGAAGGTAGGGGCGATTCCGGCCAGGTCAAGGGCTAGGGCCTGTTAACGCTATGGGAGGGTTCGCGTGACTCATCAAACGGGCGCCCG
>JBDTTU010000174.1:0-6051 GCA_039930465.1 Burkholderiales bacterium | reverse complement strand
CTGCGCTCGCGTCCTCCACTGTTCAACGAAAAACACCGGCTTGATCAGCGTTGCCTTAGGAGACAAACGACTCGACGAGATCGACCGAACGTTGATTGATCGCATCAAGTTCGACCGCGAGAAAGTCGCCAAAGCCGGAACGACGAACCGCTACCTTGCATTGATTCGCGCCATCCTGCGGCGCGCATGTGATGAATGGGAGTGGACCGAACGGGTACCGAAGTTCAAGCTGTTCAAAGAAGCCGAAGGGCGTGTGCGCTCTCTGAGTCCTGCTGAGTTCGAGAAGCTGCGATTGGAACTGCCCGAGCACCTGGCCGACATGGCGGTGTTTGCGGTGGCTACAGGGCTGCGACAGGCGAACGTGAAGGGGCTGGAGTGGCAGTACGTCGATATGGGCCTCAAACACGCTTGGATTCCGGGCAGCAAGCACAAGAACGGGAAACCGCACTCGGTGCCGCTGAACGAATGGGCGTTGTCGGTACTCCGCAAGCAGATCGGCAAACACTCGACGAGGGTGTTCACCTTCCGGGGTGAGCCAATTGTTCAGGTGAACACGAAGGCTTGGACAGCGGCGCTGAATCGGGCCGGCATCGAAGACTTCAAGTGGCACGACTTGCGGCACACCTTCGCGACCTGGCATCGGCAGGCTGGCACTCCGACGCACGAGCTACAGCGGCTCGGGGGCTGGAGAACCGGCGCAATGGTCGAACGATATGCGCACGTTGCCCCAGAGGCTTTGCAGGGGGCGGCAAATCGACTTGATACGTTCGGCGGCTACGCTGTAGCTACGCCAGATGGACCAACGGCCTAGGCGAATCGCCTAAGCCGTTGATTTACTTGGTGGGCCCTGAGTGACTCGAACACTCGACCTACGGATTAAGAGTCCGCTGCTCTACCAACTGAGCTAAGAGCCCCACATTCTTCGAATTCGGTACCGCTTGCGCAGATCAGATCAGATCAGATCACTTGGTGGGTTGTGCGGGGCTCGAACCCACGACCAATAGATTAAAAGTCTACTGCTCTACCAACTGAGCTAACAACCCGGCAAGCCTTCAATTATATCCAGCTTTTCAGACCGCCTCGCTCACAGCAGCGCGGATTCTAGCGCAAGGCTGGCGGCCACCATGCCGAAGGCCGCCGTCACGGCCACGCTCGAGCCGTAGCCGTGGCAGTTCAGGCTGCCGTCAACATCGCGTGCATCAACCGGCGCCTGCACCGCTTCGCGCGAATACACGCAGCACAGTCCGAGCTTGCCGCTGCGCGCTGCGCCATGGTGCTTCCGCAGCCGCTGGCGAAGCGATGCCAGCAAGGGGTCGTGCGTGACGAGCGCGAGGTCTTCGGTCTGCACCGACTGTGGCTGGCGTTTGCCGCCGGCCGCGCCCGCGATCACGAGCGCCGTTCCCGTCTGCAAGGCCCACGCGGCCACAACGGCCTTGGCGCGCACCTGGTCGCACGCGTCGATCACGCCGTTCACGGGTGCCGACAGCAGCGCCGGCCAGTTGGTCTCGTCGACGAACTCTTCCACGGCCGTCACCTCGCAGCCGGGGTGGATGTCGGCGATGCGCTCGCGCAGCGCCTGCACCTTCGCCTGCCCGAGCGTGGCGCCCAGCGCCTGCACCTGGCGGTTGATGTTCGATTCCGACACATGGTCGAGGTCGATCAGCGTCAGTGCCGCGACGCCGCTGCGTGCCAGCGCCTCGGCGGCCCACGAACCCACTCCCCCCACACCAATGACGGCAAAGCGCGCCGCGCGAATTTGTGCATACCCGGCCTCGCCGTAAAGGCGGCGCAACCCGCCGAAGCGGCGCTCGAGGTCGGCCTCGGTGGGTGTGGTGTTCACGGCGGGCATGTCGACAACGGCTTCATCTCAGGCACCGCGCTCGATGCGCCACGCCTGCCAACGCAGCGCAGCCACCGCACCCGCGATGATCGATGCCGCCGCCACGAAGCTCGTGAGGCTCAACGTCGACACCCCCGACAGGCCCTGCCCGATCGTGCAGCCCAACGCAGTGACACCGCCCACGCCCATGAGCACCGCACCGACGAGGTGGTTGGCGGTGTCGCCGGCATCACGAAAACCTTCCCAGCGAAAGCTGCGCGTGGCCAGCGCATACAGCGCCGAGCCCACGACCACGCCAGCCACCGAGACAATGCCCACCGTGAGCAGCTTGCCCTTGTCACTGAAGAACATCAGCCAGTCGAGTGTGTAGGCCACCGGCGCCACGAAGCTCAGCGACTCCATGCCGCGCGAGTTGGTGGCCACGAATGCTTCCTGCAGCGTGTTCGGGTCTTCGGCCACGTAGCCAAGCCGGCCCGACACCCACCACACGGCCGCGACGATGGCGCCCACACCCAGGCCGGCGAGCAGGTTGTCGGCCGAGCGGCCCTCCGCGCGGGCCAGCGCCCACACGATCAGCGCCGCACCCAGGCCCCCGCCGAGCAGTGCCGCCAGCGTGCGCCGCGCCGCGCCGGTTTGCGCCGCCAGCAGCGAAGGCAAGTCTTGCCCGCTCGTCAGCGTGATCGCCGCGGCATCGACGGTGGCCACACGCGCCACCGCGGTGATGCCCTTGAGCGTGGCGAACGCGGCCACGCCGAGCACGACAAACACCACCACGGATTTGAGGTTGCCACCACCGATGCGCACCAGCGTCTTGCTGCCGCAGCCCGAGGCCAGCACCATGCCGAAGCCGAACATCAGGCCGCCCGTCAACGCCGAGAGCCACATGAAACGCGGCCCGCCGTAGATGCTTTTCGATGCATCGAGCCAGCCCAGCACCACCATCGTGTTGAAGCCGATCATCGCCACGCCCATGGCCAAGACCCACATGCGCATGCGCGCCCAGTCGCCCATGTTGACGACGTCGGCCACCGCGCCCATGGTGCAGAAGTGGGTGCGTTGCGTGATGGCGCCGAACAGCACCGAGAGGCCGAAGGACGCCCACAGCACGAGCGTCGACAAGGCCTTCAGATCGATTTCTTGCATGCCCGCATTCTAGGCACGCGCCTCTGGCACCGCGGCCGTGGCAGCCGTGGCGCACCGCCTCACTTCAACGAAGCGAGGCGCTCCTTGCCGGCCTGTGCGGCTTCAGACTTGGGGTAGGTCTTCAGCAACTCGTCGATCGTGCGGCGTGCGGTCTTGGCGTCTTTCAGCTCGGCGAAACAGCTGGCGATGGAGAGCAGGGCTTCAGGCGCCTTGGGGCTGTCGGGCGAGGCACTCACGAGCGCGCGGAACGAGACGATCGCATCTTTGTACTGGCGCGAGCCGTACTGCGCGTTGCCGAGCCAGAACTGCGCCGATTCGCTGTAGCCGCTGGCCGGGTAGCGCCGGCGGAAGCTCGAAAGCATGCTGGCGGTGCGCTCGAAGTCACTCTTGCGCAGCGCATCCATCGCCTCGTCGTACTGGCGCTTTTCTTCGGGCTCGACGACGAACTCGCGGCCTTCGAACGAGATCTTCTGCGGCTCCATCTTGCGGATGCGGTCGTCCAGGCCGGCCTGCATGTCTTTCTGCAGGCGCTGCACTTCAGACAGGTCACGCACGAGCTGCTCGTTCTGGCCACGCAGCTTCGCGTTCTCGCCCCGCATCTCTTCGATCTGGTTGTTCAGGTCGAGCAGGCTGCGCTTGAGCGTGTTGATCTGCTCGGTAAGCAGCGCGGTCTGCTCGGCCGAGCGCGTGCGCTGCAGCTCGTTGCCTTGCTCGATGCGCTGGCGCAGGTCGAGGATCGCCTTGCGGGCTTCGTCGTCGTCGAACAGCCCGGCGTGCGCCGGCGCCGCGTACAGGGCGGCCCCCAGGCACACGCCGGTGAGCGCGCCCGCAAGTGCACGCGGCAGCCGCAACATCACGGCGCCTCTCACTTGTAGTTGAGTTCGGCGCGGCGGTTCTTGGCCCAGGCCGCTTCGTCGCTGCCCTGCACTGCCGGCCGCTCTTCGCCGAAGCTCACGGCTTCGATCTGCGCGTCTGTTGCGCCCAGCAGGGTCATGGCACGGGCCACGACCTCAGCGCGCTTCTGGCCGAGCGCCAGGTTGTATTCACGCCCGCCACGCTCGTCGGTGTTGCCTTCGATCGTGATGTGCTTCTTGCGGTCGACCGACAGCGCCTTGGCATAGGCTTCGACCGTGGGGCGGTACTCGTCTTTCAGCGCGAAGCTGTCGAAGTCGAAGTAGACAACACGACCGAGACCGTTGGCGCCGGCGTTCTTGCTCAGGTCGACCGGCGTCACTGCGCTCTGGCTCGTGCCCGCCGTGTTGGCGCCGCCCGTGCCCGCCGAGCCCACGCTGCTGCCGGTGCGCGATTCCACCGGCACGGGGGTGTCGAGCTTGGTGGTGGAGCAGCCTGCCAGGGTGGCGAGTGCTGCGCTGGCCAGAATGGCCATCAGCGCGCCGCGGTTCGAGAGAGTTTTTGTGGTGTTCATGGGTTCATCCTCTTCGTCGTTGAAACCTTATCGGCCGTACGGGCCCCACACGGGCTCACGCACATCGGCCGTCGTGGAAATGAGCCGGGCCTTGATCTTGCCATCGAGCGTGGTCGTCATCAACACATCGCGCCCCTGGGCGCGCGAGGCGTAGATGATGAGCCTGCCGTTGGGGGCAAAGCTCGGGCTCTCGTCATCGTTGCTGTCGGTCAGGGCCACCGGCTGGGCACCGGCGGCCAGCTCGAGCGTGTACAGGCGGTAAGCACCGCCCTGGCGCGAGATGTAGGCCAGCGTGCGCCCGTCGGGGCTGATGGCCGGGCTGATGTTGTACGCGCCGTTGAAGGTGATGCGCTCCACATTGCCACCGCTCACACTGGTGCGGTAGATCTGCGGGCCGCCGCCCCGGTCGCTCACGAAGTAGATGCTGCGGCCGTCGGGGGCGTAGGCGGGCTCGGTGTCGATCGCCGAGCTGCTGGTCAGGCGCCGGGGCGGGCCGCCGGCGCTGGGCATCAGGTAGAGCTGCGAGCCGGTGTCGCGCGAGAGCGTGACCGCCAATTGCTGGCTGTCGGGCGACCAGGCCGGCGCGCTGTTCGAGCCGCGGAAGTTGGCGATGGCGCGGCGCGCGCCGGTCGAGGCGTCTTGCGTGTAAACCACCGCCTTCTGGCTCTCGAACGACACGTAGGCCAGCCGCTTGCCGTCGGGCGACCAGGCCGGCGAGATGATGGGTTCGGGGCTGCTCAGCGCCACCTGCCCGCCTTCGCCGTCGCTGTCGGCCACGCGCAGCGTGAAGCGGCCGCCCCCCTTGGTGACGTAGGCGATGCGGGTCGAGAACACACCCTTGTCGCCGGTGAGCTTCTCGTAGATGAAGTCGGCGATGCGGTGCGCCGCCAGGCGCAGGTCGCTCACGTCGACAGCCTGGCTCTGGCCACCGAGTTCCACGCCCTTCACCACGTCCCACAGCTTGAAACGCACGTCGAAGCGGCCGTCGGCCAGGCGCCCGATCGAGCCAGCCACCAGCGCGTCGGCGGCGCGGCTGCGCCATTCGGTCATCACCGGGCGCGCTGCTTCGTCGAGCGCGCCGGGGGCGTCTACGCTGCGGAATACGCCGCTGCGTTCGAGGTCGGCACGCACGATGGCCGACAGCGACAGCGAAGGCGTGGCCCGGTCTTCGTCGCGGAACTTCACGATCGCGATCGGCACCTGGGTGGCGCCCACCCCCGATATCTCGACCCGAAACTGGGCCCAGGCCGGCGGCGTGAGGCCTGCAAGGGCGAGGCCCGCGCCAGCGGCGCTGTGGGTGCGGACGAACTGGCGTCGGTTCAGCATGGGCTTTTGCATGAGTTCTCGTGATCCTGATTTCGCAGCTTGGTTCAATCGAATGGTGGTTTGGGTGGGCTGGTGAGCAAACCCATTTTCAGATAACGGTACCAGGTGCCCTCGGCCACGTACACGGCCAGCACCAAGCCGAGACGCCCGTCGAGGAAGCCACGCCGCACCCCATAACAGCGCACAAAAGCCCACAAGGCGTGCAAGAACGCTGCCAGCAGGCCACCCTGCCCGCCGGCACGCACCTTGTCGAGCGCACGACCGCTGCTGTAGCGGTTCATCTTGTCGAGCGCGCCTTCGAGCGTGGGCATGCTGT
>JBDTTU010000173.1:0-6114 GCA_039930465.1 Burkholderiales bacterium | reverse complement strand
CGCATGCGCGGCGAGCCCAACACCAAGGTCGTGCTGACGGTGTTCCGCAAGACCGAGAGCCGCAGCTTCCCGGTGACCATCGTGCGCGAGGAAATTCGCGTGCAGAGCGTTCGCTCCAAGGTGCTTGAGCCGGGTTATGCCTGGCTGCGCGTCAGCCAATTCCAGGATCGCACCGTCGAAGATTTCTCGCGCAAGCTCGAAGAAATCTACAAGCAGGAACCCAACCTGAAGGGTCTCGTGCTCGACCTGCGCAACGACCCGGGCGGCCTGCTCGAAGGCGCGGTGGCCATTTCGGCGGCCTTCCTGCCGAGCGACGTGGTTGTGGTGTCGACGAACGGCCAGATCGCCGATTCGAAGCAGACCTTCAAGGCCTCGCCCGAGTATTACCAGCGCCGTGGTGGTACCGACCCGCTGCGCAAGGTGCCCGATGCCGTCAAGCGTGTTCCCTTGATCGTGCTGGTGAACGAAGGCTCGGCCTCGGCCAGCGAAATCGTGGCCGGCGCGCTGCAAGACCACAAGCGCGCCACGATCATGGGCGCGCAGACCTTCGGCAAGGGCTCGGTGCAAACCGTGCGTCAGCTCTCGCCGGAAACCGCGCTGAAGATCACCACCGCGCGTTATTACACGCCGAGCGGCGCGTCGATCCAGGCCAAGGGCATCGTGCCCGACGTGATGCTTGACGAAACGGCCGAAGGCAACCTCTTCGCGGCGCTGCGCACCCGCGAAGCCGACCTCGAGAAACACCTGCAAAGCGGCCAAGGCGCCGAGCAGAAAGACGAAGCGCGCGAAAAGGCCCGCGACGAAGCGCGCAAGAAGCTCGAAGAAGACATGGCGAAGAAGGCCGGCACGGCCCCCAAGCCGCCGATCGAATTCGGCACGACCGAAGACTTCCAGCTGACCCAGGCGCTCAACCGCCTGAAAGGCAAGGCGGTCATGGTCAGCAAGACCGCCGTCGAGCGCAAGGCCGAGGCCGATACCAACAACTGAGGCCTGCAGCCCATCACAAACGCCCGTGCAACCCACGGGCGTTTTACTTTGTATGCTGCGCGCATGGACGACACCCAGCTGCTGCGCTATTCGCGCCACATCCTGCTCGACGAGATTGGCATCGAAGGCCAGCAAAGCCTGCTGGCCGCGCACGCTCTGGTGATTGGCGCCGGCGGGCTGGGCTCGCCGGTGGCGCTGTACCTCGGCACGGCAGGTGTCGGCACGCTCACGCTGGTCGACCACGACACGGTCGACCTGACCAACCTGCAGCGCCAGATTGCACACTCGCTCGCACGCGTCGGCCGTGCCAAGGTCGAGTCGGCCGCGCTCAGCGTCGGCGCCATCAACCCCGACGTGCGGGTCGTCGCGCTGCAGGAACGCGCCGATGCCGCGCGCCTTGACGTTCTGGTGCGTGAAGCCGACGTGGTCGTTGATTGCAGCGACAACTTCGCGACCCGCCACGCCGTCAACGCGGCCTGCGTGGCGCACCGCAAGCCGCTGGTCTCTGGTGCGGCGATCGGCTTCGACGGCCAGATCTCGGTCTACGACACCCGCTCGCCCGCGAACCCCTGTTATGCCTGCCTGTTCCCGCGTGACGCGGTGATCGAGGAAGTGCAATGCTCGACCATGGGCGTGTTCGCACCGCTGGTCGGCATCATCGGCAGCATGCAGGCGGCCGAAGCGCTGAAGCTGCTGATGGGCGTGGGCACGTCGCTGGCGGGCCGGCTGCAGATGCTCGACGCGCGCGAGATGGAATGGACGCAGATTCGCACCTCACGCAGCGCCGATTGCCCGGTGTGCGCGCCGCGGCCTTCGCTCGACGCGGCCTGACTGAGCAGCGGGTCAGGCCTCGGCCAGGCTTTGCCACAGCGCATCGGGAACAACGATCCCCGTGGCCTGCGCGGCCACCAGCAAGGCCTCGCGCCGGGCGCCAGGCAGGCGCACACCGTCGTCGACCAGCATCTCCTGCACCAGCACTTCAATGCGGTCGAGAAAGCCGTCACGGCCCGCGAGGGCGCCGGGGTCGATCACGATGAAGGTCTGGCCGATGCGCGGTGTGTTGCCGGTGTCGGTGAAGAAACTCGACGCCTCGAAACCGAAACTCGCGCCGATCAGCGCCGTTACGAGCAACTCGACCACCAGCGCCAGCATCGCGCCCTTGGCGCTCGACGCCGCGCCGATCGGCAGCATCGAGCCGTCCATGCCGGCTTGCGGGTCGGTCGTGGGCTGGCCGTTGGCGTCGAGCGCCCAGCCGAGCGGAATGCGCTTGCCCTGCTGCGCGGCCACCATCAGCTTGCCGCGCGCCACTTCGCTCAGGCTCAAATCGATCATCAAAGGCAGCTCGTGGCGGCGCGGGAAGATCGCGGCCACCGGGTTGGTTCCGAAAATCGGGTGCCGACCGCCAGCCGCCGGCATGGCCGAAGGCGAGTTCGCGAAACCCAGGCCGACCAGGCCGGCCGCGGCCGCCACCCGCAAGTGATCGACCAGCACACCGGCGTGGTGGCTGTTCACCACGCCGACCACGCTGATGCCAAACTCTTGCGCCCGCCGCATCGCTTCGGCCACGGCCAGCTCGCAGGCGGGGAAGGCCAGGCCGGTGCCGGCATCGACCACGGCGGCTGCGGCGCGGCTCTTCACGACCACGGCCAGCGCCGCGCCATCGACCCGCCCGTGCCGCAAATGCCCGCTGTACTGCGCCACGCGGCTCAGGCCGTGCGAGGCCATGCCCTGCGCTTCAGCCAGCACCAGCGCACGCGCGGTCGCGTCGGCCATCGCCACGCCCGCGCCGGCGCGCTGCAGCGCCGCGCTGACACGCTCGCGGGCCTGCACCATTGAAATGTTCGGCACCAACCGTCTCCTTTGTCGCACCCATCGTGCCCGGGCGATCTTAGTGGTGCGTCACGATCAGATCGAACCGGGCACCGCACTTGCCTTAAGCTGTGAACCATGAGCAAGCAGAGCCGACGCAAGACCCGAAACTTCCCGACCGCGAAGCAAGACGCGAACTCCGGATCGACCCAGCCGCTGTCGCGCTACGAAGGGCCGGAAAGTTCGTACCGGCTCGCCTTCACCGACACCGATTTCCTGCTGCGCGAAGAGATGCGCCCGGTGCGCATGCAGCTCGAACTGCTCAAGCCCGAAATGGTGCAGGACGAACAAGGCATCGAGTCGACCATCGTGATCTTCGGCAGCGCCCGCATCGTGCCGCGCGAGACGGCGCAACGCTTGCTCGACGACGCCCGCTCGGCCAACAACGCCACCGCGCTCGCGCTGGCCGAACGCCACATGGCGATGTCGCACTATTACGAAGAAGCGCGGCGTTTCGCGGCCCTCGTGACGCGCAAGTCGGCCCAGCTCGCCACGCCGATCTATGTGGTCACCGGCGGCGGCCCCGGCATCATGGAAGCCGGCAACCGCGGTGCGTTCGAGGCCGGGGGCAAAAGCATCGGCTTGAACATCGTGCTGCAGCACGAGCAGGCGCCCAACCCGTACATCACGCCCGAGCTGTGTTTCCAGTTCCACTACTTCGGCCTGCGCAAGATGCACTTCCTGATGCGCTCGGTGGCGCTGGTGTGTTTCCCTGGCGGCTTCGGCACGCTCGACGAAATGTTCGAAGCGCTCACACTCATCCAGACCGGCAAGTCGCGGCGCCGCCCGGTGCTGCTGTTCGGCCGCGAGTTCTGGACCCGGCTGATCAACTTCGAGCAGCTCGTCGAGACCGGCATGATCAGCGCACTCGATCTGCAGCTGTTCCGCTTCGTCGAGACCGCCGAAGAAGCCTGGAGCCTGCTCGAAGCCGAGGTCGGCTTCGAGCTCAGCGAGTCCGACAAGGCCCTGCCCGCCGCCGATCTGTGACGCCGCCTCGGACCTGAATGAACAAACTCCTCAGCCTCATCGGCGCGCCCACCGACATCGGCGCCGGCAGCCGCGGCGCCAGCATGGGGCCCGAAGCGCTGCGCGTGGCGAACATCGTCAGCGTGCTCGAGGGCCACGGCCTCGAAGTGCTCGACCGCGGCAATGTCAGCGGCCCGGCCAACCCCTGGCTGCCGCCGGTCGACGGCTACCGCCACCTGAACGAAGTGGTGGCCTGGAACGTGGCCGTCCACGAAGCGATGCTCGCCGAGCTGAAACTCGGCCGGCTGCCGATCCTGCTCGGCGGCGACCATTGCCTGGGCATCGGCTCGATCAGCGCGGTGGCGCGCTACTGCCGCGAGGCCGGCAAGAAGCTGCGCGTGTTGTGGCTCGATGCGCATGCCGACTTCAACACCAACACCCTCACCCCCAGCGGCAACATCCACGGCATGCCGGTGGCGTGCCTGTGCGGCCACGGCCCGCAGGCGCTGATCGAGATCGGCGGCACGGTGCCGGCGATCAACCCGAAGGTGATCCGCCAGATCGGCATCCGCAGCGTCGACCAGGGCGAGAAGCGCCTAGTGCACGAAACCGGCCTCGAAGTGTTCGACATGCGCTACATCGACGAAATGGGCATGCGCCACACGATGGAGCTGGCGCTGGCCACGCTCGACGCCAACACGCACCTGCACGTCAGCTTCGACGTCGACTTCCTCGACGCCGACCTCGCCCCCGGCGTGGGCACCACCGTGAAAGGCGGGCCGACCTACCGCGAAGCGCAGCTCTGCATGGAAATGATCGCCGACACCGGCCGGCTCGCGTCGCTCGACGTGATGGAACTGAACCCGGCGCTCGACGTGCGCAACGGCACCGCCATCGTGGCGGTCGACCTGATCGAGAGCCTGTTCGGCAAGAGCACCTTGATGCGGTCTTGAGCGCCTGTTGACCCCAAAGCAAACACGGCGACAATCCGACTCCCCGATCCACCGGCACCGACCGAACGTGCAACAGACCCCACTCTCGAACGACGAGCCCGCGGCACCCACCCCCGTTGCCGATACGCCGCCCGCAGCGCCAGCCATCGCCGAGCTCTCGCCTGCCGCCTGCGCCGCACGCCTGGCCGAGCTGTTCCCGGCGCTCTTCGCCACCAGCGCGCCGCAGCCTTTGAAGCTGCGCATTCAGGCCGATATCCAACAACGTGCGCCTGGCATCTTCACGAAGAAGTCGCTGTCGATCTTCCTGCATCGCCACACCACAGCCACGGCCTACCTGCGCGCGGTGGCGAACGCGCCGCAACGCATCGACCTCGACGGCCAGCCCGCGGGCGAGATCGCCGAAGAACACCGCCAGGCCGCGGTGGCCGAACTCGAACGCCGCCGCGCGTTGCACGACGCCCGCCGCGACGCCGAACGCAACGCCCAGCGCGCCGCCAACGACGAAGCACGCCGCGCCCGCGCCGCCGAAGAAGAGCAGCGCCGCGAAGCCTCGGGACTGCTGCGCGCCTTCGAAACCACCACGCTCACACGCGCCAACTTCTGTGCGCTGAAAGGCCTGACGGAAGCGCAGCTCGACACGATGCTCGCGCAGGCCCGGCTGGCGCCCCCTTCGCCCCGCATCGAAAGCCGACCCGCCGAACCGCGCGGCCCGCGCCCGCCGCAGGAGCACAGACAGCAGCAACAACCCGGCGCGCGCCAGCGCCCGCCACCGAACCGCCGCCCCAGCCGCTGAAACCGCTGAACCGAGGAGACCCGCCATGGCCACGATGCGCGATCGCCCTTACACCCAGTTCAACTTTCTCGTCGATCTTGGCGACGGCAACACCGAGGGCCCGCAGGCCGGTTTTCAGGAGCTGAGCGACATCGGCACCGCGCTCGACGTCATCGAGTACCGCAACGGCAACTCAAAGGAAAACAGCCCGATCAAGCTGACCGGCCTCGCCCGCGCCAGCAACGTCACGCTCAAGCGCGGCGTGATCGGCTCGCTCGACCTGTACAAGTGGCTCGACCAGATCCGCAACGGCGACCAGAACGCACTGCGCACCGTCACCGTTCAGCTGCTGAACGAAGACCACAGCGCGGTGGTGCAGACCTGGAAGCTGCTGCGCGCGCGCATCATCAAGCACACGAGCGGCCCGTTCAATGCGAAGGGCAACGACGTGGCGATGGAAGAGATGGTGCTCGCCTGCGAGCGCATCGAGCTGCAGTAAGGGCCGGCCATGACGCGTGACCGGCCCTGCGCCGGCGCCAACTTTCTGGTTTCGTTCGGCAGCGGCGA
>JBDTTU010000172.1:0-6185 GCA_039930465.1 Burkholderiales bacterium | reverse complement strand
TGAACTGCTCGTTCAGGCCGAGGATCGGGTCGCGGGGGGCCATTTCAACGGCGGCAAACAGCGAACGAGCGGGCGAAGACATCGTCAGTCCTTGTCAGTAGATGGGCGAGGGCGTTTGCGTTAACGTGCGCGGTTGCACTACTCGCTGGTGCCTAGAGATAACCCGGAGATTTTATCTGTCATGGCCGAGCTGTCCGAAGTGATCGAAACCGATGCCGCTGCAGCCGCGCCCGAAGGCACGTTTGTCAGCTACCCGAATTCTCCGTTCCAGCTGTTCCAGCCCTACCCGCCGGCGGGTGACCAGCCGGCCGCGATCGCGCAGTTGATCGAGGGCCTGAACGACGGCCTGAGCTTCCAGACGCTGCTCGGCGTGACCGGCTCGGGCAAGACCTTCACGATGGCCAACGTGATCGCGCAGATGGGCCGGCCTGCGATCGTGTTTGCACCCAACAAGACGCTGGCGGCGCAGCTCTACAGCGAGTTCCGCGAGTTCTTCCCGAAGAACGCGGTCGAGTACTTCGTCAGTTACTACGATTACTACCAGCCCGAAGCCTACGTGCCGCAGCGCGACCTGTTCATCGAGAAAGACAGCGCCATCAACGAGCACATCGAGCAGATGCGCCTGTCGGCCACCAAGAGCCTGCTGGAGCGGCGCGACGTGGTGATCGTGGCCAGCGTCTCCGCCATCTACGGTATCGGCAACCCGAGTGCTTACCACCAGATGGTGATGACGCTGCGCGTGCACGACAAACTCGGCCAGCGCGACGTGATCTCGCAGCTCATTCGCATGCAGTACCAGCGCAACGACACCGACTTCAGCCGCGGCACGTTTCGCGTGCGCGGGGACACGATCGACGTGTTTCCGGCCGAACACTCCGAGCTGGCGATTCGCATCGAGCTGTTCGACGACGAAGTCGAGTCTTTGCAGCTGTTCGACCCGCTGACTGGCCGGATCCGGCAGAAGATTCCGCGCTTCACCGTGTACCCGAGCAGCCACTACGTGACGCCGCGCGAGAAGGTCGTCGACGCGATCGCGACCATCAAGGACGAGCTGCGCACGCGCCTGGCCGAATTGGTGGCCAACGGAAAACTCGTGGAAGCGCAGCGCCTGGAGCAGCGCACCCGCTTCGACCTGGAAATGCTGCAGGAGATCGGCCACTGCAAGGGCATCGAGAACTACACGCGCCATCTGTCGGGCGCGGCGCCGGGCGAGCCACCCTCGACGCTGGTCGACTACCTGGCTGACGATGCGCTGATGTTCCTGGACGAGAGCCATGTGCTGATCGGCCAGTTCGGAGGCATGTACAACGGCGACCGGGCGCGCAAGACCACGCTGGTGGAATACGGCTTTCGCCTGCCGAGTGCGCTCGACAACCGGCCGCTGAAGTTCGAAGAATTCGAGAAGAAGATGCGCCAGGTGATGTTTGTATCGGCCACGCCCGCCGCCTACGAACAGCAAGCCGCCGGGCAGGTGGTCGAACAACTGGTGCGGCCGACCGGGCTGGTCGACCCCGAGGTCGAGGTGCGCCCGGCCACGAATCAGGTCGACGACGTGCTTCAGGAGATCCGCATTCGTGTCGATCTGGCCGAGCGTGTGTTGATCACGACGCTGACGAAGCGCATGGCCGAGCAGCTCACCGACTACCTGAGCGACAACGGCGTGAAAGTGCGTTACCTGCACAGCGATGTCGACACCGTGGAGCGTGTCGAGATCCTGCGCGACCTGCGCCTGGGTACCTTCGACGTGCTGGTCGGCATCAACCTGCTGCGCGAGGGGCTCGACATTCCCGAGGTCTCGCTGGTGGCGATTCTCGACGCCGACAAGGAAGGCTTCCTGCGTTCCGAGCGCAGCCTGATTCAGACCATCGGCCGTGCCGCGCGCAACCTGAACGGCCGCGCCATTCTGTACGCCGACAAGGTGACCGAGTCGATGCGCAAGGCGCTCGGTGAAACCGAACGGCGCCGCACCAAGCAGATCGCCCACAACCTGGCTGAAGGCATTACGCCGCGCAGCGTGGTGAAGCGGGTGCGCGACCTGATCGACGGCGTTTACAGCGAGAAGGGCGCAAAGGACGACCTGAAGGCGACCAATGACGCACTGGCCATCGAAGCCCTGAGTGAAAAAGACCTCGGCAAACGCATCAAGCTGCTGGAAAAGCAGATGCTCGACCACGCCCGCAACCTCGAATTCGAGAAAGCGGCGCGGGTGCGCGACCAACTGGCGTTGCTGCGCGAGCAGGCCTTCGGGGCCGCTGGCGGCGACAACGTGGTGCCGATTCAGGCCTGATCCGAAGTTCGGGGAACTTCCCCGCCCCATCCCGACCGAATTACTCGACTTCGGCTATACTCGACCAATCTACTCGGAATAGATCGAGGGTTATCCCTCTCCGAAACGGTCGAGCGGCTGAAAGTGTTCGTAGCTGCTCTGCCCACTCAGGCTTTAGGAGAATTGAATGCGTCTGACCACCAAAGGCCGTTTTGCGGTCACTGCCATGATCGACCTCGCTTTGCGTGAGCACACCGGGCCGGTCGCGCTGGCCGCCATCAGTGGGCGCCAGCAAATCTCGCTGTCGTACCTGGAGCAGTTGTTTGGCAAGCTGCGCCGCCACGAACTCGTCGAGAGCACGCGTGGCCCGGGCGGCGGTTATTCGCTCGGCCGCAAGGCCGAAGAAATCACCGTCGCCGACATCATCGTCGCTGTCGACGAGCCGATCGACGCCACTGGCTGCGCCGGCAAGGAAAACTGCATGGGCGACGACTCGGGCCGCTGCATGACGCACGACCTGTGGGCCAGCCTGAACTCGAAGATGATCGAGTTCCTCGATTCGGTCTCGCTGCGCAAGCTGGTCGACGAGCAACTCGCCAAAGGTGTGTCGATCGAAGAGCACCCGGTGAAGCGGGCGATCTCGACGCAGCCGGTCGTCAAGCCGATCAAGATCACGGCGCCGAATTCGGTGTTCGCGCTCGGCGCAGCCTTCAACAAGTAATCAGACTGTACGGCGCGCGGTGCAGGCCGCGCTGCCGGGACGAATTCGCATGGACATGACCCCGCACTTCCCCGTCTACATGGACTACGGTGCCACCACGCCGGTGGACCAGCGTGTCGTCGACGCGATGATCCCGTGGCTGCGCGAGCACTTCGGCAACCCGGCGTCGCGCAGCCATGCGTGGGGCTGGGAAGCCGAGGCCATCGTCGAGAAGTCACGCGAGCAAGTGGCCGCACTCGTTGGCGCCGACCCGCGCGAAATCGTCTGGACGTCGGGCGCCACCGAATCGATCAACCTCGCGCTGAAGGGCGCGGCGCAGTTCTACAAGACCCGCGGCAAGCACCTGATCACGCTGAAGACCGAGCACAAGGCCGTGCTCGACACGATGCGCGAGCTCGAGCGCCAGGGCTTCGAGGTGACCTACCTCGACGTGCAGGAAGACGGCCTTGTTGATCTGAACAAGCTGCAGGCGGCGATTCGGCCCGACACGATCCTGATCTCGGTATTGTTCGTGAACAACGAGATCGGCGTGATCCAGGACATCACCGCCATCGGCAAGATGTGCCGCGAGCGGAACATCATTTTCCACGTCGATGCGGCGCAAGCCACCGGCAAAGTCGACATCGATCTGGCGAACCTGCCGGTCGACCTGATGAGCCTGGCCTCGCACAAAACCTATGGCCCCAAGGGCATCGGCGCGCTCTACGTGCGCCGCAAGCCGCGTGTGCGCATCGAAGCGCAGATGCACGGCGGCGGCCACGAGCGTGGCATGCGCTCGGGCACGCTGGCCACGCACCAGATCGTCGGCATGGGCGAGGCCTTCCGCATCGCCAAGCTCGAAATGCACGGCGAGCGCGACCGCATCCGCATGCTGTCGCAGCGCCTGATCAATGGCCTGAAAGACATCGAGCAGACTTTTTTGAACGGCCACGCAGAACAACGCGTGCCGCACAACGTGAACATGAGCTTCAACTTCGTCGAAGGTGAGTCGTTGATCATGGGCATCAAGGGCATCGCGGTGTCTTCGGGCTCGGCCTGCACTTCGGCGAGCCTGGAGCCGAGCTACGTGTTGCGCGCCCTCGGCCGCAGCGACGAACTCGCGCACTCGAGCCTGCGCATGACGATCGGCCGATTCACCACCGTCGAAGAGATCGACTACGTGGTGACCACCTTGAAAGACCGTGTGGCCAAGCTGCGCGACCTGTCGCCGCTGTGGGACATGCACAAGGAAGGCATCGACATCAGCACCATTCAGTGGGCTGAGCACTAAGAATGGAACCCCCGGCTGCGGGGTACCGCAGCCACCCCCCGAGGGGGTGCGGGGCCGCTTGGGAGCGGCCCGGCGCCGGCCTCGAGAGAATCAGATCAGGAGTACGACATGGCATACAGCGAAAAAGTGGTCGAGCACTATGAAAACCCGCGCAACGTGGGGTCCTTCGACAAGGGCGACGACACGGTCGGCACCGGCATGGTCGGCGCACCGGCCTGCGGCGACGTGATGAAGCTCCAGATCAAGGTCAACCCGAAAACCGGGCTGATCGAAGACGCGAAGTTCAAGACCTACGGCTGTGGCTCGGCGATCGCGTCAAGCTCGCTCGTGACCGAGTGGGTCAAGGGCAAGTCGCTCGACGAAGCGCTGACGATCAAGAACACGCACATCGCCGAAGAGTTGGCCTTGCCTCCGGTGAAGATTCACTGTTCGATCCTCGCCGAAGACGCGATCAAGGCGGCGGTGAACGACTACAAGGCCAAGATGGGGGCGGTCGCGGCCGCCACAGCCCTGGCGCACTGAACGATGGCCGTTACCCTGACCGAAGCGGCCGCCCGCCATGTCACGCGCTATATCGGCAAGCGTGGCAAAGGCGTGGGCGTGCGCCTGGGCGTGAAAACCACCGGCTGCTCGGGCCTGGCCTACAAGATTGAATACGCGGATGAATTCGCGCCCGAAGACGTGATCTTCGAGGGCCATGGCGTGAAGGTGCTGGTCGACCCGAAGAGCCTGCCCTACATCGACGGCACCGAGCTCGACTTCGTTCGCGAAGGCCTGAACGAAGGCTTCAAGTTCCACAACCCGCGCGAGAAAGACCGCTGCGGTTGCGGAGAGTCGTTTCGCGTTTGACGACGCTGATCTACTGAGGAAAACGCGCGGCCACGGTCGCGCATTTTTTTGTTCATGAAACTCGACAGCGACGACTTCGAACTCTTCGGCATGGCCCGGCGGTTTGCGCTCGACCCGGCCGCGCTCGACGCACGCTGGCGCGCGCTGCAGACCGAAGTACACCCCGACAAGTTCGCGGCACAAGGTGCGGCCGCGCAACGTGTGGCCATGCAGTGGGCGGTGCGCGTGAACGAGGCCTATCGGCGCCTCAAAGACCCGTTGAAGCGCGCTGCCTACCTGTGCGAACTGAACGGCGCCGCCATCGAGGCCGAGAACAACACGTCGATGCCGAAGAGCTTTCTGATGCAGCAGATGGAATGGCGCGAGGCGCTCGACGACGCACACACGGTGGATGCTGTCGAAGCGCTGCACGACACACTGAGTCGGCATCGGCGCGAGGCCCTCGCTCAGCTCGAGCGGGCGCTCGACACGGACCGTGACTACGCCGGAGCCGCGCAGCAGGTCAGAGCCCTCATGTTCAGCGAGCGCTTTGCGCACGACATTGATCGGCGCCTCGAAGCGCTGGGACAATAGGCAAATGAAACCCCTACGCTCACTTCGTTCGCTGCCCCCCGAGGGGGCGCGTCAGTTCCTTGGGGCGGCCCGGCGGATCTGACATGGCTCTTCTCCAGATTTCAGAACCCGGCGGCGCGCCCGACCCGCACCAGCGCCGCATCGCGATCGGCATCGACCTCGGCACCACGCACTCGCTCGTGGCCGCGGTGCGCAACGGCGTGGCCGAATGCCTGCCCGACGATGCGGGCCGCGTGATCCTGCCCTCCGCCGTGCGCTACCTGCCTGAAGGCAAGCGCCAGATCGGCGCAGCGGCGCTCGCCGAGGCCGCGACCGACCCATGCAACACCATCGTCTCCGTCAAGCGCTTCATGGGCCGCGGCCTCAATGACATCGAAGGCCGCGACAAGCTGCCCTACGACTTCGTCGACGCGCCAGGCATGGTGCAGGTCAACACGGTCGATGGCGTGAAGTCGCCGGTCGAAGTCTCGGCCGAGATCCTCGCGACGCTGCGTTACCGCGCCGAA
>JBDTTU010000171.1:0-6375 GCA_039930465.1 Burkholderiales bacterium | reverse complement strand
CGCACGGTGTGCAGGTCGTGGCTGATGAACAGGTACGACACACCGAGTTCGCGCCGCAGTTCGGCAATCAGGTCCAGCACCGCGGCACCGACCACCGTGTCCAGGGCCGACGTGACCTCGTCGCAGAGGATCAGGTCAGGCTCGGCAGCGAGCGCCCGTGCCAGGTTGACCCGCTGTTTCTGCCCGCCGGACAGCCCACCGGGTAGCCGACCAGCCAACGTCCGCGGCAGCTTCACCAGGTCCAGCAACTCGTCGATGCGCCGGCGCAGCGGCTCGCCCTTCAGCCCGCGGTAGAACTGCAACGGCCGCGCCAGGATGCGCTCGATGGTCTGCGACGGGTTGAGCGAAGTGTCAGCCGACTGGAAAACGATCTGGATGCGGCGCAAGTCCTCGCGGCTGCGCTGCCTCAACGCGGGCGGAAGTGCTCGGCCGTCGAATTCCATCGTGCCCATGCTGGGCGGCAGCAGTCCGGCGACGACTCGCGCCAGCGTTGTCTTGCCCGACCCCGATTCTCCAATCACGCCGATCGCCTGCCCGCGCTTGAGCTCGAGGTCGATGTCTTCGAGGATGGTCACCGCCGGCTTGCCGTCGGGGCCGCGCGGACCGTAGCCGGCGCTGAGCCCCTTGACGCGCAGCAACACCTCGGCGCCCGCGCCCGCCGTGCCGGCACTGCGCGTGGCGGGCCGCGCCGCGGCCAGGAGGCTCTGCGTGTACTCGTTCTGCGGCGCGGCGAGCAGCCGCTCGGTGGCACCCACCTCGCGCATGCGGCCGTCGCGCAGCACCAGGATGTGGTCGGCCATCTGTGCCACCACCGCCAGGTCGTGGCTGACGTACACCGCCGTCACCTGGCGCTCGCGCACCACGCGGCGGAAGGCGCGCAGCACCTCCACTTGCGTCGTCACGTCGAGCGCGGTGGTGGGCTCGTCGAGGATCACGACATCCGGGTCGGTGATCAGCGCCATCGCCGCCATCAGACGTTGAAGTTGACCGCCCGAGACCTGGTGCGGGTAGCGCTCTCCGATGGTCTCCGGCTCCGGCAACGCCAGCTCGCGGAAGAGCGCGATCGCCTTCAGTTCGGCCTCACCGCGCGGCAGCGTGCCGTGCAGGCACGCGGGTTCGACCACCTGGTCGAGGATGGAGCGGGAGGGGTCGAAGGACGCCGCCGCACTCTGCGCGATGTAGGACACGGTGCGCCCGCGCAGTGCGCGAAGCTGCCGCGCACCCAGCGAGAGCACGTCCACGTCACCGATGCATACCTTGCCGCCGCTGATGTGGCAGCCGCGCCGCGCGTGGCCCATCAGCGCAAGTGCCGTGGTGGTCTTGCCCGAACCCGACTCGCCGATCAGCGCCAGGACCTCGCCTGGGCGGATGGTGAAACTCAGTGCGTCCACCAGCGTGGCACTGCCGGCACTGACGGTGAGCTTGTCGACGACGACCAATGCACCCATCTCAGTGCCCTCCTCGTTCGCGGGCCGCTCGGCCCGGCAGGTTGTCGATGACCAGGTTGACGGCAATCGTCAGGCTGGCAATGGCGATCGAAGGTGCGATGACCGCAGCACCGCCGCTGGCAAGCGTTTCGATGTTCTCGCGCACCAGCGAGCCCCAGTCTGCCTCGGGCGGCTGGACGCCGAGGCCGAGGAAGCTCAGAGAAGCCAGCAGCAGCACCACGTAGACGAAGCGCAACCCGAAGTCGGCCAGCATCGGCCCGGTGATGTTGGGCAGGATCTCCTGCAGCATCACGTAGCCGGTGCCTTCGCCGCGAGCGCGCGCCACTGTCACGTAGTCGAGCGCATTGATGTTGACCGCCAGCGCGCGCGCCATGCGGTACGAACCGGGCACGTAGATGATGGCGGCGGTGGCGATGAGCATCGGCACCGACGAGCCGAACCCGGCCACCATCAGCAGCGCGAACATCTTGCTCGGGATCGCAGTGAGCGTGTCGAGCACGCGGCTCAGGGTGCTGTCGATCCAGCGCCCGCTGGCCGCGGCCAGCAACGCCAGCAGCGTGCCGGTGCCACTGGCCAGCAGCGTGGCGAGGAAGGCCACGCCCACGGTGTAGCGTGCGCCTTCGATGACACGTGCCAGCATGTCGCGGCCGAGGTAGTCCGTACCGAGCCAGTGCACGGCGCTCATCGGCGCGAACACCTCGCCGCCACCCAGGTCGCCGCTCTGCGACAGCAGCGCCGGTCCGAAGGCTGCGGCTGCGGCCCAGAAGGCAATCACGGCCAGGCCGAGCCAGCCGGTCACGCCGAACTGCGCGAGCCGCGCGCGCCAGTGGCGCATCGCCGAGTGCTCCGGGCTGCCGTTGTGGATCAAGGTCGACATCGAAGACTCCTTCAGCGGTGCCGCAGACGCGGGTTGGCGACGATGCCGCACAGGTCGGCGATGGTCACCAGGCTCAGGTAGCCGGCGCAGAACAGCATCGCGCAGGCCTGCACCAACGGGAGGTCGCGCTGCGTCACCCCGTCGAGCATCAGCTTGGCGATGCCCGGGTAGTTGAAGATGGTCTCAACGATGATCACGCCGCCCAGCAGGTACGACAGGCTCATGGCGACTGCATTGGCAATCGGCCCGACTGCGTTCGGCAGTGCGTGCGCAAGCACGGTGCGCAGCGGCGACGCGCCCTTGAGCTGCACCATCTCGATGTACGGGGCCTCGAGCTGGTCGATCACGGCGGCGCGTGTCATGCGCATCATCTGCGCGACGATGACGCACGACAGCGTGAGCACCGGCATGGCAAAGGCGCTCAGCACCTGACCGATCGAGTCGACGCTGCTCAGGTACGACAGTGCCGGCAGCCAGTGCAACTGCACCGCGAACACCAGCACCGCCAGCGTGGCCACCAGAAACTCGGGCACCGAAACCACCGCCACCGCACCGGTGGACGCGACTCGGTCCAGCCACGAACCGCGCCACACTGCCGCGGATATTCCCAGCGTGAGTGCGATCGGCACCGAGAACAATGCCGTCACGGCGGCCAGCAGCAACGAGTTGGGCAAGCGGCTGGCGATGAGTTCGGTCACCGGCCGCTGGGTTATTGAAGAAGCGCCCAGGTCGCCGCGCACCAGGCCGCCGAGCCAGTGCAGGTAGCGCTGGTGGGCCGGCACGTCCAGGCCCATCTGTGCACGCAGCGCGGCGAGCGACTCGGGGGTTGCTTCCTGCCCAAGTTGCTCTTGCGCCGCGTCGCCGGGCAGGACGCCGGTGACGGCGAACACCAGCACCGATACCGCCAGCAGCGACAAGCACGCCAGGCCAATGCGCTGCACGAGCAGCTTGAGGAGAAGTGCGTTCATCGCCGCTCTACCCGCATCAGGCGTCGAGCCACACGTGCTCGGCGAAGCTGGAACCCATCATTCCGCTGATCGGAATCGGCGACAGGCCCTTGAGCTTGCTGTTGTGCCCGTCGAGGCTGGAGACGAACATCGGGATGCCGATGCCACCTTCGTTGTGGACCAGCACCTGCATGTCGGCGTACATCTGGGCCCGCTTGGCCTGGTCGACTTCGCCGCGCGCGGCCACCAACAGCTGGTCGAACTTTTCGTTCTTCCAGCCGGCCTCGTTCCAGGGCGCATCCGACTTGAAGAACAGCGTCAGGGCCAGGTCGGCGCTGGGGCGCGCGTTGATGTTGCCGAAGCCCACCGGGTGCTTCATCCAGTGCGTCGACCAGTAGCCGTCGGCCGGCATGCGCTTGACATCCAGGTTCAGACCGATCTGCTTGGCCGCGTACTGCATCACCAGGGCTATCTCCACCGAGTTGGTTGCGGCGGGCGAAGCCACCACCGGGATGGCGGCGCTGCCCAGGTTGGCCTTCTGCAGGTGCCACTTCGCCTTCTCGGGGTCGTACGGGCGCTGCGGCAGGCCCTTGAAGTAGAAGCGGTTGCTCGAGGCGATGGGCTGGTCGTTGGCGACCACCCCGCGGCCGAGCTGTATGGACTTGAGCAGCTGTTCGCGGTTGAACAGGTACTTCATGGCCTGCACGAAGTCCGGGTTGTTGCCCGGGCTGCTGTCGCGCCGCATGATGAGGTTGGTGTACGAGACCGACTTGGTTTCGTAGACCGCGTGCTGGCCGCTGGCCGTAACGCGTTCGACCGAACGCGGGGAGACCGCCTGGACCAGGTCGAGCTGGCCCGCCAGCAGCGCGTTCACGCGCGCCGACTCGTCGGTGATGCCCACGAGCTCGATTTCTTCCAGGTACGGGCGGTTGGGCTTCCAGTAGTTCTCGTTGCGCACGGCGACGGAGCGCACGCCGGGCTTGAACTCCTTGAGCTTGTAGGGGCCGGTGCCGATGCCGGCGTTGAAGTCGGTCGTGCCTGCCTTGACGATGTGGAAGTGGTAGGTGCCCAGGATCACGGGCAGGTCGGCATTGGGCGAGGTCAGGCGGAACGTCACCTCGTTGGGGCCGCTGGCGGTCACGGACTCGATCTGGTCGGCCAGCACCTTGGCCTTCGATGCGGTCGCCGCGTCCTTGTGCCGCATGATCGAGAACACCACGTCGGCCGGCGTCAGCGGCTTGCCGTCATGGAACTGCACGCCCTTGCGCAGCTTGAACACCCAGGTCTTGGCGTCCTGGGTGGTGAACTCCTCGGCCAGCTGGGGCCGTGGCGTGAGACTGCCGTCCAGCACCGTCAGCCCGTTGTAGAACATGAAGCCGCGGCAATAGTCGGTCTGGTTGGCCTGCTTGGCCGGATCGAGCGTGTCGTTGACGCCCGAAGCGTTGGTGGCGACCGTGATTCGGCCACCCTTGCGTGGCGTCTGCGCGTGCGCCGTGGAGGCCAGCGTCGCGAGGCCGCCGGCCAGCGTGGCCTGCATGCCGCCGGCCATCAGAATCGCCAGCATGTCGCGACGCGAGGCGCCGCGCTGCAGCGCACCGAACAGGCGCTGACTCTCATCGGGGCCGACGAGTGCGTCGATTGATTTGCGATCTGTCATGGTGCTCGCTCCTGGTTACTGTTGCGTCGATCGTGAAGGGACGAAGGCGGCCTCAGGCGAGGCGATCCTTCAGGCGGAAATACAGGCCCACCGCGGGAAGGAACCACGGCGGCCCGAGGTGTCCGGGAATGGCGCGCCACTCGCGGCCGTGCCACGGGTTGGCCGAAGCGTCGCCGGCCATCACCGCGGCCATGCGCTCGCCCATCAGCACCGACATCTGCGTGCCGTGGCCGCTGTAGCCGGTGGAATAGAACAAGCCGTCGCGCTCGCCCGCGTGCGGCAGACGGTCTTGCGTCACGTCGACCAGGCCGCCCCAGCAGTAGTCGATAGCGACGTCCGACAGCGATGGAAAGGTTTCGACCATGCCGGCGCGCAGTATTTCACCGCTCGTCGCGTCCGACGTGGGATTCGACACCGCGAAACGCGCGCGCCCGCCGAACACCAGGCGGTGATCAGGCGTGAGACGAAAGTAGTGATGGATGTTGGCGACCGTCACATAGGTGCGGCGCTCGTGCAGCAGCGCCGCCGCACGCTCGGCGCCGAGCGGCGCGGTCACGACAATGAAGCTGCCGATCGGCACGATGCGCCGCCGCAACCAGCCGAAGCTGCCGTAGCCACCATGCCGGGCTGCGCCGTTGGCCAGCAGCACCTGCGCCGCCCGCACCGTGCCGCGGCTGGTCTGCACGCTGTGCGACTGGCCACGGCCGAGCCGCTCGAGCCGCTGCACGCAGGTGCCGGTGTGGATTTGCGCGCCACTGCGTTCGGCCGCCTGGGCCAGGCCGTGCGCAAAGCGGCCCATGTGCATCTGGCCGCTGCGCTTGTAGAGCAGTCCGCCGACGAAACGGTCACTGGCCACCTCGGCCTGCACACGGGGCGCGTGCAGGATCTGCACGTCGGTGTCCACACCATCGGCCATCAGCCGGTCGGCGCTGCGTGACAGCGCTTCAAGGTGCGCCGGCCGCGTCGCCAGCTTGAGCTTGCCGCGGCGCGCGAAGTCGCAATCGATCGCCTCGTCGCGCACGAGGCGTTCGACCGCGTCGACCCCCGCGTCGAATGCGTGGTACCAGGCTCGTGCGCGCTCCACCCCCACCTTGGCAGCCACCTCGGCATAGTCGACCGCCAGGCCGTTGTTGACGTGCCCGCCGTTGCGCCCGGAGGCCTCGGCAGCGACACGCTCCCCGGCCTCGAGCACGAGCACCGAGGCGCCACGCTTGGCCAGCGCCAATGCAGCCGACAGGCCCGTGAAGCCGCCACCGACGACGGCCACGTCGCATTGCGCGGGCAGTTCGGCCGCACGCGGCACGAATGCCGGTGCGGAAGCGGTCCAGTACGAGTCGAGCTTCATGGGGTGGGCCGTGATCAGAGACCGACGACGCCGGGCAGGCCGCCGATGTCCTTGATCTCGACGTAGCGGTAGGCCGGGTTGCCCGGGCCGTGGCCGCGGTT
>JBDTTU010000170.1:0-6382 GCA_039930465.1 Burkholderiales bacterium | reverse complement strand
TCGGTTTCCTGCCGATCGGGCTGGCGCAATCGACCGTCGGCGAATACACCTTCGCCATCTTCGCGGTGACGGCCGCGGCGCTGCTGATCTCGTGGCTGGTGTCGGTCTACTTCGTGCCCTATCTCGGCACCCGCATCCTGAAGATCAGCCCGCATGCCGGCGCCGCGGGCGAACCGCACGAGTTGTTCGACACGCCGTTCTACGCGCGCTTTCGCGCCACCGTGAACTGGTGTGTGCAGCACCGCTGGATCACGATCGGCTTGACGATCGGGACGCTGGTGCTCGGCCTGGTCGGCATGGGCAAAGTGCAGAACCAGTTCTTCCCCGATTCGAGCCGGCCCGAAATTCTGGTCGACCTGTGGTACCCGGAAGGCACGTCTTTTGCCGCCAACGAAGCTGTGACGAAGCGCGTTGAAGCGCGGCTGATGAAACTCGACGGCGTGGATCACGTGACGACCTGGGTCGGCAGCGGCGCCGAACGCTTCGTGCTCGTCCTCGACCAGATTTTCCCGCAGAGCAACGCGAGTCAGATGATCGTGCTGCCGAAGAACATGGCCGCGCGCGAGCGGCTGCGCAAGCTGTTGCCGGAACTGCTTGCGACCGAGTTCCCCGAGGTGCGCGGCCGCGCCAAGCTGCTGCCCAACGGGCCGCCGGTGCCGTACCCGGTGCAGTTCCGCGTCGTCGGCCCCGACCCTGCGAAGGTGCGTGCCTATGCCGACGAGGTCAAGGCGATCATGCGCGGCAACCCGAACCTGCGTGGCATCAACGACAACTGGAACGAGTCGGTCAAGGTGCTGCGGCTCGACGTCGACCAGGACAAGGCGCGCGCGCTGGGTGTGTCGAGCCAATCGATTGCGCAGGCGGCGCGCACATTGAACAGTGGCACCAACGTCGGCCAGTACCGTGACGGTGACAAGCTGATCGACATCGTCCTGCGCCAACCGCTCGACGAACGCGACGCGCTCACCGACCTGGGCAACGCCTACCTGCCGACCACCACTGGCCGCAGCATTCCGATCAGCCAGATCGCAAAAGCCAACTTCGTCTGGGAGCCCGGCGTGCTGTGGCGCGAAGGCCGCGACTACGCCGCCACCGTGCAGGGCGACATCATCGAAGGGCTGCAGGGTGCCACCGTGACCGCGCAGCTCGACCCGCTGTTCAAGCCGGTACGGGAAAAAATGCTGCCGGGTTACCGCATCGAGGTGGCCGGGGCCGTGGAAGAAAGCAGCAAGGGCCAGGGCTCGATCGTGGCCGGCGCGCCGCTGATGTTGTTCATCATGTTCACGCTGCTGATGCTGCAACTGCACAGCTTCAGCCGCTCGGTGCTGGTGTTTCTCACGGCGCCGCTGGGCATCGCCGGCGTGGCTGGCGCCTTGCTGCTGCTGAACCGGCCGTTCGGCTTCGTCGCGCTGCTCGGCGTGATCGCGTTGATGGGCATGATCATGCGCAACTCGGTGATCCTGATCGACCAGATCGAGCAGGACCGCGAGCGCGGCGTGCCGACCTGGACGGCCATCGTCGAAGCGGCCGTGCGGCGCTGCCGGCCGATCATCCTGACCGCGGCGGCGGCGGTGCTGGCGATGATCCCCTTGTCGCGGAGCGTGTTCTGGGGGCCGATGGCGGTGGCCATCATGGGTGGCCTGATCGTGGCGACGGTGCTCACGCTGTTGTCGCTGCCGGCGATGTACGCGGCTTGGTTCCGCGTCAAACCGGCCGCCGTCGAGACCGCCGCCGCGAACAGCTAAAATCCGCGGTTCGCCGAGAAAGCCAAGGTTGAACGGAAGGGCTTGACGGGGTCTGTTGGAGACAGCGACCACGTTCTTCCGTCGGGCCGCAGTTCATTCGCGCGGGTGGCGAAATTGGTAGACGCACCAGGTTTAGGTCCTGACGCCAGCAATGGTGTGCGGGTTCGAGTCCCGCCCCGCGCACCAGCATTGAAATTTACAGAGTTCAAACACCATGTCCGTTCAAGTTGAAACCCTCGAAAAGCTCGAGCGCCGCATCACGCTGACGCTGGCTGCCACCACCATCAGCAGCGAAGTCGAAACCCGGCTGAAGAAGCTGTCGCGCACCGTCAAGGCCGATGGTTTCCGCCCGGGCAAGGTGCCGATGAGCGTGGTCGCGCAGCGTTATGGCTACTCGGTTCATTACGAAGTGATGAACGACAAGGTCGGCCAGGTGTTCTCGGAGGCCGTGAACGAAGCCAAGCTGCGCGTCGCCGGCGCACCGCGCATCACCGAAAAGGAGGGCGCGGCCGAAGGCCAGGTTGCCTTCGACGCCACCTTCGAGGTTTACCCCGAGATCAAGCTTGGTGACCTGAGCACGGCCGAGGTCGAGCGTGTGTCTACCGAAGTGACCGATGCCGCCATCGACAAGACCATCGACATCCTGCGCAAGCAGCGCCGCACCTTCGCGCAGCGCCCGGCCACCGAGCCGGCGGTGGTGGGCGACCGCGTGACGATCGACTTCGAAGGCAAGATCGACGGTGTGCCCTTCGATGGCGGCAAGGCCGAAGCCTTCCAGTTCCTGATCGGCGAAGGCCAGATGCTCGAGCAGTTCGACGCCGCGGTGCGGGGCATGAAGTCGGGCGAGTCCAAAACCTTTCCGCTGCAGTTCCCGGCCGACTACCAGGGCCAGGACGTGGCCGGCAAGGAAGCCGACTTCCTCGTCACGCTGAAGAAGATCGAGTCGCAGAACCTGCCGGAGGTGAACGAGGCGTTTGCCAAGTCGCTCGGCATTGGCGACGCCACGGTCGAAGGCCTGCGCAGCGACGTGCGCAAGAACCTGGAACGCGAAGTGAAGTTTCGCGTATTGGCGCGCAACAAGGCCAGCGTGATGGACGCGCTGGTGAAGGCCTCGGAGCTCGACGTGCCCAAGGCTCTGGTCAGCGGCGAAGTCGAGCGCATGACCGAAGCGGCGCGCGTCGACCTGAAGAAGCGCGGCGTGAAAGATGCCGAAACCGCGCCGATCCCGGCCGAGATCTTCCAGCCGCAAGCCGAGAAGCGGGTGCGTCTGGGTCTTGTGGTTGGCGAACTGGTCCGCAGCAACAACCTGCAGGCCAAGCCTGACCAGTTGCAGGCGCACATCGAGGAAATGGCCCAGAGCTACGAAAAGCCCTCGGAAGTGGTGCGCTGGTACCTGGGCGACCGTCAGCGCCTGGCCGAGGTCGAGGCCGTGGTGGTCGAGAACAACGTGGCCGCGTTTGTGCTCTCCAAAGCCAAAGTCAACGACAAGGTTCTGCCGTTCGACGAGCTGATGGCGAACTGATCGCCGGGCCGATCTCACGGGAGCGCCGCGCCGCAAGGCCGGCGCTCTTTTGTTTGCCGCCAACGATTCATGGGCCGCGCTCTTGTCGCGACATAATCGATCCCAATCTTCCGTCAATCCCCTCTGCAAGGAAAGCCATGAGCGCGCTTGATACCAACGATCTGGGCATGGTCCCGATCGTCATCGAAACCTCCGGCCGTGGTGAACGCGCCTACGACATCTACAGCCGCCTGCTGCGCGAGCGGGTCATCTTTCTGGTCGGCCCGGTGAACGACCAGACCGCCAACCTGGTGGTCGCCCAGATGCTGTTCCTGGAGAGCGAAAACCCCGACAAGGACATTTCGCTCTACATCAACTCGCCTGGCGGTTCGGTGAGTGCCGGCCTGTCGGTCTTCGACACCATGCAGTTCATCAAGCCCGACGTCTCGACGCTGTGCATGGGCATTGCGGCCAGCATGGGCTCGTTCCTGCTGATGGCGGGCGCGAAGGGCAAACGCTTCGCGCTGCCGAATTCGCGCGTGATGATTCACCAGCCGTCGGGCGGGGCGCAGGGCCAGGCGACCGACATCGAGATCCACGCCCGCGAGATCCTGAAAACCCGCGAGCAACTCAACCGCATCTACGCCGAGCGCACCGGGCAGACCATCGAGAAGATCCGGGCCGACATGGAACGTGACTTTTTCATGGACCCTGAGGAATCGAAAGCCTACGGCTTGATCGACCAGGTGTTGCTGCACCGCGCCACGCCGCCGGCTGCGGCGGGTTGATTCCTGGTGCCAGGCAAACCCTGGCACGCAGCGTTCGCAACAACACCACGAACGGGGCCTTTCTTCCCCAGAAGGCCCCGTTTTCTTTTGAACTATCATCCGTTCAACACTTCTGCCACGCCCTGAGAAACCCCACTTTTATGGCCGACAAAAAAGGCTCGTCGAGCGAAAAGGTTCTGTATTGCTCGTTTTGCGGCAAGAGCCAGCACGAGGTGAAGAAACTCATTGCCGGCCCGTCGGTGTTCATCTGCGACGAGTGCATCGAGCTGTGCAACGACATCATTCGCGATGAAGTGCCCGCGGAAGGTGCCGAAACCAAGCCTGCGAAGTCGGACTTGCCGGTGCCGAGCGAGATCAAGGCGAGCCTCGACCAGTATGTGATCGGGCAAGACGTGGCCAAGCGCACGTTGGCGGTCGCGGTCTACAACCACTACAAGCGGCTCAAGCACATGAGCCGCACGAAAGACGAAATCGAGCTCTCCAAGAGCAACATCCTCCTCATCGGCCCGACCGGCTCCGGCAAGACGCTGCTTGCGCAGACGCTCGCACGCCTGCTCAACGTGCCCTTCGTCATCGCCGACGCGACCACGCTGACGGAAGCGGGCTATGTCGGCGAGGACGTCGAGAACATCATCCAGAAGCTGCTGCAGAACTGCGGCTACGACGTCGAGAAGGCGCAGCGCGGCATCGTCTACATCGACGAGATCGACAAGATTTCCCGCAAGGCCGACAACCCGTCGATCACGCGTGACGTGTCGGGCGAAGGCGTGCAACAGGCCTTGCTCAAGCTGGTCGAAGGCACGATGGCGAGCGTGCCGCCGCAAGGCGGGCGCAAGCACCCGAATCAGGACTTTTTGCAGATCGACACCACGAACATCCTGTTCATCTGCGGTGGTGCATTTGATGGCCTGGAAAAGGTCATTCAGAACCGGTCCGAAAAGTCGGGCATCGGCTTCGGCGCTACCGTCCACACGAAGAGCGAGAAGCGCGTTTCCGAAGTGTTCCGCGATGTCGAGCCCGAAGATCTGATCAAGTTCGGCTTGATCCCGGAGCTGGTCGGCCGCTTGCCGGTGGTCGCCACACTGGGCGAGCTGACCGACGACGCGCTGGTGCGTATCCTGACCGAGCCGAAGAACGCGCTCGTCAAGCAGTACCAGAAGCTGTTCGCGATGGACGGCGTGGAACTCGAAATACGCCCGTCTGCGCTGCAGGCCATCGCCCGCAAGGCGCTCAAACGCAAGATCGGCGCGCGCGGGTTGCGCTCGATCATGGAGCAGTCGCTGATCGACACGATGTTCGACCTGCCGACGCTCGACGGCGTGGCCAAGGTTGTTCTCGACGAGCACACGATCGAGGACGAAGCCAAACCCTTGCTCGTCTACCGAGAGCAGAAGGCGAGCGCCTGAAGCGGCGGCTCGCCAGCAGTCCGGCCCCAGCCAGCGGCCTTGCGCCGCGATGGCTTCTTGCAATTGATCGCTCAAGCCTTACATCGGTTTGAGAAAGAGAGGATTCTTCAATGTCCGGACACCCGATTTTGCCTGCTGAACAAATCACGCTGCCGCTGCTGCCGCTGCGCGACGTGGTTGTGTTCCCCCACATGGTGATCCCGCTCTTCGTGGGCCGCCCCAAGTCGATCAAGGCGCTCGAGGTCGCCATGGAAGCCGGCCGCCAGATCATGCTGGTGGCGCAAAAGGCCGCCGGCAAGGACGAGCCGAAACCCGACGACATGTTCGAGGTGGGCTGCGTTTCCAGCATCTTGCAGATGCTGAAGCTGCCCGACGGCACCGTGAAGGTGCTGGTCGAAGGCATTCAGCGCGCCAACACCCACAGCATCAGCGACAACGGCGAATACTTCGTCGCCGACGTGACGCCGGTGCCACCCGAGGTCGACACCAAGCCCGAGATCGAGGCGCTGCGCCGCGCGGTCACCCAACAGTTCGACCAGTACGTCAAGCTGAACAAGAAGATTCCGCCGGAAATCCTCACGTCCATCGCCGGCATCGACGACGCGGGCCGCCTGGCCGACACGATCGCCGCGCACCTGCCGCTGAAGCTCGAGAACAAGCAGTCGGTGCTCGATCTGTACGCGGTCGACAAACGGCTCGAGAAGTTGCTTGAGCAGCTCGAACATGAAGTCGACATTCTTCAGGTGGAAAAGCGCATCCGTGGGCGTGTGAAACGCCAGATGGAAAAGAGCCAGCGTGAGTACTACCTGAACGAGCAGGTCAAGGCGATCCAGAAGGAGCTCGGCGACGGCGAAGAAGGCGCCGACATGGAAGAGCTCGAAAAGAAGATCATTGCCGCGAAGATGCCGAAAGACGCGCGCAAGAAGGTCGATGCCGAGTTCA
>JBDTTU010000169.1:0-6465 GCA_039930465.1 Burkholderiales bacterium | reverse complement strand
CAGGCGCTGATCAGCACGCCCTTGTCGCGCATCCGATTGACCACCTGGCTCGTGAGCCCGCGATCCGGTGCTCGCGATGCCCGATCGCTGACGAGTTCAACACCGACAAAGAGCCCTGCGCCGCGCACATCGCCGATGGCCGCATGCCGGTCAGCAAGGCCGGCGATGCCGTCGTGCAGAATCTTCCCCACCGTGGCAGCATGCTGCACCAGCCGGTCTCGCTCGATCGTGTTCAACACCACCAGCGCCGCCACACACGAGACGGTGTTGCCCGCAAAGGTGTTGAAGTAGCGCGAGTACTTCCCGAACTCCTCCAGGACGTCGGCGGTTGCCAGCAATCCCGCGATCGGCTGGCCATTGCCCATCGGTTTGCCCATCGTGACGATGTCGGGCAGGACACCATGGCGCTGAAAGCCCCACAGGTGTTCGCCGGTCCGGCCGAAACCGGGTTGCACTTCATCGGCAATGAACAGGCCGCCCGCCCGCTTGATGGCGTCGACCGCGCCCTTCAGGAAGCCGGCCGGCCCGGGGAGGATGCCGTCGCTGGTGAACAGTGAATCGACGATCAGCGCGGCTGGCTTGATGCCATGGCGCTGCAAATCGGCGATCGCCGCCTCGACGTCGCGCGTGAAGCGCTCGGAAAGGTCTGCGCCCTCGGCGTGATACAGGCGCGGAGCCGGTACCAGGCGCACATGCTCGCCCAGATCGACGGTCACGCCCAGCGACGGCGAGAATTTCGAGACGGTGTCGGTGATGCCGTGATATGCGGTGTCGGTCACGATCACGCCGGTGCCCCCGGTGCGGACCTTTGCAATGCGATAGGCGAGGTCATTCGCCTCACTGCCCGTGCAGGTCAGCATCAGGTGGGCAAGCTGGGTCTCCGAAACGCTGGCGAGCAGGCGCTCTGCCAGCTCGAGTATCGAGTCGTGCAGGTAGCGCGTGTTGGTGGCCAGTGTCTGCACCTGCTTGCAGATCGCCTCGGTCACCGCCGGGTGGCAATGCCCGAGCGACGTGACGTTGTTGTAGGCGTCGAGATAGCGGCGCCCCTGCGGGTCGATCAGCCAGGCGCCTTCGCCCCGCACGATGTGCAGCGGCCGCTCGTACATCAGGCGGTAGGCCGGGCCGAGCAAGGCGTCGCGGCGCGCGATCATCGCGGCGGTGGTCGGGCTCACGTCGGCGCGGCCCGGGATATAGGCGTTGACCATGTTGAGGTCGGTCGTGCTCTTCATTGATGAACTCCAGTTTGAATGCCGGCCAGCAGCCGGTCGCGTGCTGTAGCGCGGGAAAGGTCCGCCATCAGGGACAGGGCCTCCCACGCCGCGGGGTTGTGTCGCATGATGTAGGCGCGGTTCTCGGGGTAGCGCGCGGCGCGCCATTCGGAGATCAGCGCCGTGATGAGGTGGCGCGTAGCCATGAGATCGGCCACGATCTCCTGTTCGGCGCCAGTCAGCGGCAGCACCGCGTGGTAGGCGGCCACGAACTGGGCCGGCCCCTCGAAAGGGTCGGGGCTGCCGGCCGTGTGGAAGGCGGCGGCCGTCGCCACCTCGCCGACGAGCGGTGCGTGCACCATGTCGCCGAAGTCGATGATGCCCACGATGCGCGCCTGATCGTCGGGGGCGACCAGCACGTTGTAGAGGTGGTAGTCGTTGTGGATCACCTGAGACCGCAGCGATGCCAGGCGCGGCAGCACGTGCGTCGTGAAGCGCGTCATGAACGCCTGGGCCAGAGTGCGGCGCTTGTCGTCCACGAGACTGTCGAGCTGTTCGGTCAGCCGATGCGCGGTGGCGACGTTCCACAGCAGGTCGTGCGCCGCGCCGGGATGCGCGAAGTCGTGCAGCGCGCGATTCAATTCGGCCAGCCCGGTCCCCATGGCGTGCCGCTGTGCGGCGGTGCGCGCGGTCTCGCGGATCTGGATGCCGTCCAGGTAGGTCAGCATGCGTACCCGTGTCCGAACGCCCTCGGCGAGCGCAATCGTGCTGTGCGTGTGTCCTTCCAGCGTCCGCACGACGCGCGGCACCGGCTGGTCCGGCGACACGCGTGCGATGTGGTCGAGCGCCGCAATCTGAAAGTCGACGACCTCGCCCGGCTCGGATGGATTGCTGATCTTGAAGACGTAGCGACTGCCGTCGGAAGCCTGCACCAGGCAGTTCTGGTCGCGCTCGCCCGCCAGCGGCTGGGCAGAACCCTCGACGCCGTAGAGGCGGCGGGCCAACGCCTCCACCGCCGCAGGCGCAAGGTCTGGCGCCGTGGTGCTCAACGCGGTCATAGGCCGAGCAGCCCTGGGAGCTGGCGCACATCGGTCAAGCGGTTGACACCGTAGCCCTCGCGGGCCGGCTCATGGGCGCGGTCGATATATGCCTTCGCCATGAAGCCCAGGTCGGATGCCGTCATCAGGTCGTAGCGGAAGCTCGACGAGACATGCATCATCTGGTCCGGCGGGCATCCGAGCTGATCGAACATGTATTCGAAGGTCTGGAAGCGCGGCTTGTACGCGCGTGCTTCCTCGGCGGTGTAGACCGCGTGGAACTTGGCCTTGAGGTGCGCGACGCTCGCCGGAATCAGGTCGACCATCGAGTTCGACAGGATCACCAGGGGGACGTGCGGTGCGATCGCTTCCAGAACCTCGACGACGTTCGGATGCGGCTGCCACGTGGGAATGGCGTCGTACAACGCGGCGGCGTCCGATGGCCTGTAGTCCACGCCGTGCGCCTTGCAGGCCCGCCGGATCGAGTTGTCCACGACCTCGAAGAAGGGCTTCCACTCGCCCATGACTTCGTCGAGGCGATAGGCACGAAAGCTGTCCAGAAAGGCCGGCATCCGGCTGGCCGGAATGCGATCTTCGAACAAGCTCTTCGCGGTCGGACCCATCTCGAAGTTGATGAGCGTGCCGTAGCAGTCGAAGCTGATGAATTTGGGTTTGAAGGTCATCGACAAATCCACTGGTTGGGGTGGCTATAAGTCTATGAATCCGGCAGCTGCGGATATGCTGAAATTCATATGGGACGCAAGCGGAATCCGCCTCAATCGGGACGCTTGCTGGAACTTTGTTTGGCGTTGACCTTCGGGCGTCGCACCTGCGGCGTGCTCGCCAAAAAATTAGCCAACTTGCCCACACCGACTCGTTGAACCGATCGGGGTTGAAAGGCGCCGGATCGAAGATCGCCTCAGCCACCTGAGCTGGCCGGCGATCAGGTGGCCTGTTTTGATGGTTCCCGCCTCGGTCACGACGCCGCTGACCCGGCCACCCCTGAGCTCGATGCCGCGCGGCGCAGCTCTGGTGATGCGCGCAGCAGTGCGCTATGCGTCGGCGGCGACTGCTTGATGCAGCCTAGCGTATCAGGCGTCGAGCGCCGTCACGATCGCGAGTGAGTAGTCCCGACCCCTGTGCGCGCGTGCGAACAGATAGTCGACACGCTCATGCTCGCTGAGCGTGTCGATCTCGACATGACCGGCGGCATTGCATGGGAACACCAGGCGGCGCTGGCCTCCGAAACGTGGCAGGAACCGCAACTCGACGTGCGACTTCGTTGCGGCGACATGGTGGTGTGAGTCATGCGGTGCCATTTCGAACCTCGCTCGCTACATGATGCGAGAAGAATAGGCGGCGAGGCGTAGCGTCGTGTGCCGTTGCCGAAGGTCCCACAACACAAGTGATCGTTCGAAGGGTGGAGTGCAGCACGAATCGCTGCGCACCCGTGCGCTGCCTCTCGGCCTCGTCGCAGTCGTGCTGTCGGGCACCGCAGACGGGCGACGACGTGTCGGCGCCGCTGCCGATCATCGACTTCGGCAACGCCTCGCGTTCCACGGCCCAGGCGACTTGCATGTCCGCATTGCACCGCGCGGCGCTGACGACCGTCGATGCGAACTCGCAGGTGCGCGAGAACCACGGTGCCTGCCGCACAGCCCACGACGTCGCCCGGCCCTACCGCGACGAGATGGTGCTGCTGCGCAAGACCATCGCCGGCGCGAAGGGGCATCGCAACAACGGATACTGACCGGCGTGTTCGAACTGCTCGCCGACTCGCGCAACCAGGAGCTGGTTAGAAGTTGTGCCGGATCCCGAGGTCGAATCCGTTGGAGGATTGGCCCGGGGCCGTCACTGCGCCGTTCAGGGCCGACGCAGACGTGCCCTCGTTGCTCAAGTGAGCGGCGGCCGCATACAAGGCAGTGCGCTTCGACATGAAATAGACATAGCCAACCGCCCACTTCTTGGCCGTCGGGCTGCCTGCCGCATCCGTACCGTAACGCGAGTACGCAGCCCGGATGTAGCCAACGCCGGCGGGGACCAGCGCGCCCGCCAGCCAGCCTCTGGCGCTGACGGTGCCCCTCTTGTCCCACTCGTACATGCCCATGACGTTCACAACACCGAAGTCATAGCTCGCACCGGCATTGTTCCGCCGGACATCGCCTGCTGCGTAGCTGGTCTCACCGACTGCACCGGAAACCGTGAACTTGCCCGTCGAGTAGACGGCGCGCACGCCGTAGCCGGTGCCGTCCTTGGAGGTGGCGGTACCGCTGGGATTTTCACCCATGTAATACATGGCGTGGAACTGGAAGCCCGAGCCCTCGAATCCCCTTGGCCCGTAGCCGATCGCAGCGGCGTTGAAGCCATGGCCATAGAGGTATGAGATGCTGTTGGAGGCGCGGACCGCGGTCGGGCCGACGATCGAGGAGTTCAGCACCTCGATGATGCCGCTGCCGCCGACGTCGAAGGGATCGAAGACGGCAAGACCCATGTATTGGGGCGTGAAGTCGCGGCCGAGGCGAATCTCACCCCAGTCGCCTCCCAGGCTCACGTGCGACCGACGGTTCCACGTCAGGCCCCCACCGCCTGCAGCACCCGTGGACTGGTTGTTGGTATTGGTGTTCTGGCCGGTGCCGGTGTCGGCGTTGAAGCCGGCCTCGATCCAGAACCCGGCCTTGAGGCCGCCACCAAGGTCCTCGAAACCCTTGAAGGCAAGCCTAGAGGCGCCAAGGTAGTTGGGGGCCAGTTGGTTGATGTTCGCAATGCTGCCTGAACCATGCGCCAAGGCCAGGTCCACGCCGCCGAACACGGTCACGTTGGATTGGGCGAAAGCGGTTCCGGCGAGCGAAGTCGCGAGAACGGCGGGCACGAAGATGGCTTTCATTGCGGTTGACCTTGCTTGCATTCGACTTGTCTCCGACGGGTTGTCTGCGATTTAGATGTCGCCCGGAAGCGCTGCACGAGTCCGGACAAGGCGAGCGTCGCGAGTGACAACGCGAGCAGCGTCCACAGCCCGCGCGCCACGAGAGCGGCCGCCAAGCCCGGCTTGCCGGGCAGCGAGCCAAGGTGCAACGGGTAGACGACGTTGAGATAGCGCACGCTCAGCGGCTGCTCGGCGGCGCGCACGATGCGCTGCACCGTGGCGCCGGCTGTGCTCACGAAAACGTTGTCCAGACCGAGGGGATGCCACTCGTCGCCGCGCATCCGCACGCGCACCACGCCGTCGCGGGCCGGGTAGATGCGCATGGGGCGCGACTGCGGCAGCGCTGTCGCAGCGGCGGTGAGGGCCTGGCCCAGCGTCGCCGTCGGCAGCCCGCCGGCAGCCGGCGCAACGGGCGCAGCGGGCGCAGCCGGCTTGGTTGCTGCGGCCGCCTGACCCGGCCAGGCCGACAGCGCCGCGCGCGTCCACTCCGGCGAGCGCAGCACGAAGCCGGTGATCAGCATCATTGCCACCGGCAAGACGACCACCGGTCCGACAAGGCGATGCAGGCGCCGCAACGGTGTGCGCGCAGGCATGTGCCGCACGCGCCACCAGACGCGCAGCCCCATCGCGACCAGCACCAATGCGACCAGCGCCATCGCGCGCTGCACCCAAGGTCCAACGTCCGCGAGCAGCAAGTGCTCGTGCAGGGCATACAGGAGCGTCCTCGCCTGGCTGCTGTCCGGCTGCAGTGGGCCGACCGTGCCATTCACTGCATCGATGTCGGCCCAGCCACTTTCGTTGGATCCCGAGGCGAGCAGGCGCACGCTCACAGGCGCATCCGTCTTGCCCGGCAGGTTCACGTACTCGATCTTGGCCGTCGGATACCGGCGCGCCAGTTCGGCCATGCCCTGGTCCACCGCCTGGGCCCAGGCCTGAGCTGCGGGTGGCCTCTCCTGCAGCGCCGGCAGCGGCTGCATCCACAACAGGACTGCGCCGCCCAAGGCCTGAATCGCGAGCAGCGGCGCGAGCACCCAGCCGAGGCGGCCGTGCCACTTGTAGGCGAGCTTCATGCGGCCTCCCGTTCACGGCCACAGTCTGCGGCGGCCTTGCTACCACGCTGGCCGCTGATGTACTGGCCCGGCGTCATGCCGCAGGTGTTCCTGAAATGCCTGCAAAGATGGCTCTGGTCGTAGAAGCCGGTCAGCAGCGCTGCAGTTGACGGCGACTCGCCGCCGGCGAGCAGCGACTGCACCTTCTGCAGCCGCCGCCCCCAGATGTAGCGGCGCGGCGAGACGCC
>JBDTTU010000168.1:0-6471 GCA_039930465.1 Burkholderiales bacterium | reverse complement strand
AGGCAGGCGCGATCCACTCCGACCGCTGAACCGTCCCGGATTTCGTGTCAGCTCGGACTCGGCGCTCGTCCGTTCGCCTTCGCGACCAGATGACCCCACGAAATCAGGTCCGTCGTGCAATCGTCGCGCCATGGTTGTTCATGAGGAAAACGATGACCGGCAGGTTGAGCCGGATCATCTGCGCCACTTCTTGCGCGGTGAGCTGAAAGGCACCATCGCCTATCAGGGCAACGGCGACGTCGCACCGGTGCAGGCGAGCCCTGGAGATCTCGTCGCTCCCGGTTTACCCGAGGCCAAGGAATGCGTCGCGCAGAGAGCTATAGAATTCCAATCGGATGCTGCGAGGACGGTGCTCGCGCTGTTCACCGCCCATCCGATTCGCCGAAAATCCGGATCACCGTCCACGTGCGCATTCCACTGCTCTATCCGCGGAACCGGCGCTCCCACAGTGCGGAGAGGTACGCGGCGTATGAAGAGCTGGAGTCGTAACTTCGTAGTGCTGGCCGCCGCACTTGCCGCGCTTGCGACTTGCGGGTTCGCTGGAGCGCAAGATATCCACGTCGTCGACGTTGCACTCGTCGAGGGCGCACCGATCCAGTTTTACCCGCTGCCGACGCCACCCGTTCCGCTGGCGTCGCAAGGGATGGTGCAGGACCAGTACGGGTTTCTCTGGCTGAGCGCCGCGGACGGATTGCGGCGCTACGACGGCTACGACTTCATGAAGGTGCCGGATGGCCAGAACGCGATCAGCGTGGGCTTCATCATCGGCCAGTCGCTGATGAGAGACCGCGCGGGTCGGCTGTGGATCGGCGCCGACGACTCGCTGAATCGGTACGACCCTGCGACCGGCAGCCTCGCACAATACCGCTCGCCCAACGAGGCCTGCGGCACCGTCGCGATCGCCCATGACATCACCGAGGATCAGGACGGCGTGATCTGGCTCGCCACGGACGACGGCGTGACTGCCCTGGATCCGGTCACGTCGAAGTCGACGTGTCACCGGCCGCGCTACACGCCGTCTGTTGGCGAGACGCGCGTCATCGCGACGATTCCCGTCAACGACGGTACTCTGTGGGTCACCAGCAGCGACGGGATCTTCACGCTCGATCGGCACTCGGGCAAGGTCACCCGCCACATCAAGCTCAAGACGCTTTCCGGACGCAAGTTCGTCAGCACGGGCTTTCCGGCAAAGCCATTTTTGGACAGCAGCGGAACGCTGTGGTTCGGTTTGTCCTCCGGGGGCGATCTGGCCTCGGTCAACGTCACCAGCGGCGAAGTCACTGTTCATGCGTTCCGGGGCGGCGGGCTGGCGCCGAACGCGTCTTCCGGCGTCGTGTCGATTCAGGAAGATCACGACGGAGCGCTCTGGCTCGGTACCAACAAGCTCGGCCTCGTGAAACTGACGCCGGACCGCACGCAGGCGATCTGGTACCAGAGCGACCTCGACGATCCCGACGGCTTGCGCGACGACCTTGTCGTCGGTCTGTTCAGGGACCGCGACGGGAGCTTCTGGTCGACGACGAAGGCGGGGGCGGTCTACCGCTTCGACACCGAGCGACCGCGTTTCCGGTCGTACAGCCACCAGCAAGCGGGCCCGCAGAGCATCGGCAAAGGCTCGGTGAGAGCGGCGTACGCGGAAGACCCCGACACGCTGTGGATCGGCACGGACAGCGGCTTGAACCGTGTCGACCGCAAGACGGATCAGGTCACGCACGTCGAACTGCCGGTCTTCGCGCGAGGTGTCAGAGCGATCGCTAAGGACCGCTCCGGCCATCTGTGGTTCGGCACGCACGGCAACGGGCTCGTTCGCTTCGATCCCGGTTCGGGCCGGTACACGACGTACACCCACGATGCATCCAGTCCGCGATCTCTGAACCACGACCGAGTCACGGCCTTGCGGGTCGATGGCGGCGGCACCTTGTGGGTCGCGACGGATTTCGGCCTGAGCCGCTGGGAGCCAGCAACGCAGGATTTCTCGACCTTCAGCCCAAAACCGAGAAGTCTGGTCCAGTACCGCTCGATCGCGGAGGACGCGAGCGGTGCGCTGTGGCTGGCGTCGTTGTCACACGGCGTGCACCGGTTCGATCCACGCACGGCTACCTTCAGGGTCTTCGAGGCCGAGCTCCGCGCCGCGCAACCGCCCGGCCACCACCGCGTCAATTCGGTCTACGTCGACCGCGCGGGGGCGGTGTGGGCCGCGACGTTCCGCGGGCTGGGCAAGCTCGATCCTCACGACGGGACATTGAAGTCGTACGACTCGCGCTCCGGGCTTCCCGCGGACACGGTCGTCGGCATCCTGGAAGACGACGACGGACGCCTCTGGGTCAGCACCCCGAACGGGCTGTCGCGGTTCGATCCGCACAACGAAACCTTCACGAACTATCACGCGTCGGACGGTCTGTTGACCGATCAGTTCGCTGCGCCCGTGGTCGCCGCCAAAAGCCCGAGCGGGGAGATGTTCTTCGGCTCGCAGAAGGGGCTGGTGGCGTTCCTCCCCGGGCAGGTCGTCGAGCGCAAGCGCGCGCTGCCGGTGTTCTTGACCGACTTCCGCCTGTTCGGCGAGTCGGTGCAGCCTGGAAGCGCGCCGTTGAAGCAGCCCATCTGGTCCGCTGCTTCACTGGAGCTGGAATCCCGCAGCATCGTGTCGTTCGACTTCGCTGCCTTGAACTATGTCGATCCGGCGCGGACGCGCTATCGGTACCGGCTCGACGGGCTCGAAACGAACTGGAACGAGACGGACAGCGCCCGGCGCAGCGCGACGTACACGACGCTGCCGGCGGGCGACTACACGTTCCGGGTCCAGGCTCGTGGCGCCCGCGGAGACTGGAACGAAAGCGCGCTCAGGATCAACGTTCCGCCGCCTTGGCATGCGACGTGGTACTTCCGGAGCCTGTTCGCTGCATTGCTGCTCACGACGCTCTGGCTCGCGTACCGCTGGCGCGTCCGCCGAATCGAGATCGCGCTCGGCGAGCGTGCACGCATCGCGCGCGCGCGGGCCGACGAACTGGAGCAGCGCGTGCTCGAACGCACCGAAGAGCTGGCGCGCGCCCAGCACGCCGCAGAGGCTTCCACGCGCGCCAAGAGCGAGTTCCTGGCCAACATGAGCCACGAGATCCGCACGCCGATGAACGCCATCCTCGGCATGTCGTACCTGGCGCTGCAGACCGGGCTGGACGCTCGCCAGCGCAACTACGTCGACAAGGTGCACCGCGCCGCCGAGTCGCTGCTCGGCATCATCAACGACATCCTCGACTTCTCCAAGATCGAAGCCGGCAAGCTGGAGATCGAGGACATCCCGTTCAAGCTGGGCGACGTGCTCGACCAGCTCGCCATGCTGATGGGCATGAGCGCCGATGAAAAGGGGCTGGAACTGCTGTTCGCGCTGCCGCCCGGGCTGCCCACGGGGCTCGTCGGCGACCCTTCGCGGCTGAGCCAGGTGCTGCTGAACCTGAGCAACAACGCTGTCAAGTTCACCGAGCGCGGCGAGGTCACGGTGACGGTGGCCGAGGCCGCGCGCGAAGGCCAGCGCGTGACGCTGCGCTTCGAGGTGCGCGACACCGGCATCGGCCTGACGCCCGAGGCCTGCGCACTCCTGTTCCTGCCCTTCACGCAGGCCGACGCTTCGACCAGCCGGCGCCACGGCGGCACCGGGCTGGGGCTGGCGATCTGCCGCCATCTGGTGGAGAGCATGGGCGGCGAGATCGGCGTCGACAGCGAGCCCGGTCGCGGCAGCTGCTTCCATTTCAGCCTGCCCTTCGGCCTGCAGCCCGAGGCCGCACCGGCGCCGCAGGACGCCGAACTGCACGGCATGCGGGTGCTCGTCGTCGACGACCACCCGGCGGCGCGCGAGCTGCTGCGCACGCTCGCGACGGCCTTCGGCCTGGAGGCCGAGACGGCGGCCGGCGGCGCGGCGGCGCTGCAGGCGGTGGCGCAGGCCGACGCTGAAGACCGGCCATTCAGGCTGCTGCTGCTGGACTGGCACATGCCCGGCATGGACGGCATCGGCTGCCTGGAACGGCTGCGGCAAGCGGCCGGCCGGCACGCCCCGCCGACGGTGCTGATGGTCACCGCATTCAACCGGGACGAGGCCGAACGCCAGCTCGCCGTGCGCGGGCTGCGGGTGGCCGGCCTGCTGCCCAAGCCGGTCACGCCTTCGGCGCTGCTGGACGCTTGCGCCCATGCGCTGGGCCGCCCGCGCGCCGGCCCGAGCCGCAACGAGCAGCGCCACGAGTTGCTGCAGGGGCGCCAGGCGGGCCTGGCCGGCGCACGCATCCTGCTGGTCGAGGACAACGCCATCAACCAGGAGCTTGCACGCGATTTGCTGAACCGCGCCGGCATCGTCGTCAACATCGCTGGCGACGGCCAGGAGGCGCTGGCGATTCTCGGACGCGAGCGCTTCGATGCCGTGCTGATGGACTGCCAGATGCCGGTGATGGACGGCTACGAGGCGACGCGCGCGCTGCGCCGGCGCCCCGAACTGAAAGACCTGCCGGTGATCGCGATGACCGCTAACGCGATGGCTGGCGACCGCCAGAAGGTGCTGGAAGCGGGCATGAACGACCATGTGGCAAAGCCGATCCGCGTCGACGTCCTGTTCGCCACGCTGGCGCGCTGGGTGCATCCAGTGCTGCCCGCGCCGCAGGCGCCGCCGTTGGCGTTGGATGTGCGCGCCGGCGTGGCCGCACTGATGGGCGACGTGGCGTTGTACCGGCGGCTGCTGGCACTGTTCCTCGAGCGCGAGGCCGACTTCGTCGCGCGTTTCCGCGCCGCCTGTGAGCTCGGTGACCGCGCCGCCTCCATGCGTTACGCGCACGACCTGAAGAGCGTCGCCGGCACTCTTGGCATGCCCGCGCTGCAGCGCGCCGCCGCAACGCTGGAGCAGGCCTGCAGCCTAGACGGCGAAGCGACCCCGCTGGAGCCGCTGCTGCAGGCCGTGCAGCGCCAGCTCGCGCCGGTACTGGTCAGCGTGCACGAGAAGACCTTGGCCTGGACGCCCGGTTGAGCTGAACGAAGCGGCGCGAGACGGCGCTGTTGGACGCCGCCGAGGGCTTGTGAGCCGCGGGCAACAGCTCTTGCGTGCTGGCATAGCGCGCGGCCGGCAAGCGGCGATGCGCACACCGTGGCCGCGTTCCGCCAGGTCAGCACACGCTGCCCGCTCGAAGCTGGGAAACGGCATCTCGCCTTGGACCGCCACGTGCGCCACAGACCGTTGACCGTGCGCCGAGACCGTGCGTTGCGGCAACGCTTCATCTTGTTGCTTGCCAGCGTTGAGATGTGCTTCGTGTTCACCGCTGAATTGGCAACACGATTGGTCTCGGACTCGAGAAGCCACGGTCGCAAGGCGTGGTATCCAATCGGCTCAGGGGGGAAACGGAGCTGGGTTTGCCAGGTAGGCGTGAAACAGGCGCGCGAACTGACCACCGTCGTTCGTGATGTCCGCCGACGTGGCACCGCCGGGACTGAAGACGAGCGCGAATACGCCGTTGCCCGTGTACTGCGTTGGATGCGTCAGCATGTATTGGACGTGGTTGTCCCGATAGTGCTTCGGAGTTCCGCCGGGGGTCGTCGAGGGCACGCCCATGGGGGTCTGCCAGAACAGAATCGGCAGGCCGCCCAGGTGGCTTCGCACCGTGCTCCACTGGGCGAGGTGCTGGTTGAAATTCGGCGTGGTGACGTTGTTCTCGTCCAAGTAGAACGGGCCGTTGCCGCGACCCGCACACTCGTCCACGGGCACCGCGACTTCAAAGCAACCTGCATCGCGATCGCTGGTCTGCGCGACGATGAAGTCGGCCTTGCCGGCGCCGAGCTTGGCCATGAAGGTGCCGACGCTGGTGGCGTCCGATCCGAAGAAGGAAGGCGGAAAGCCGATCTTGGCCTTGGGCGCATACGTGCGGCCGAGCGCCAACAGGCAGCCTGCGATGCCGACGGCGGTATCGGGCTGGCTGGCGCATTCCGGCGTCATGCTCACGAGCGCCGGGATCTTCGTCGGGTCGCCGCCGGGCGCGTTGCCCTGGAGGTTGCCCCAGAAGTCGGGTTCGAGGTTGACCAGCGTCGGCTGGCCCGTTGAGCCGATCTTCTGGTACATCAACTTGACCTGCGCCCAGTAGCTGGTCATGAACGTCGCATCGTTGAGGCCGCTGAGGTTGCTGCCCCACAAGGATGACATCTGGTACAGCGTGAACAACGGCACCGCGCCAAGGGCCTTGTCATTGGCGGAGGCGTAGGTCACAAAGGCGCCGTCGGGGCTGTTCCAGGTTAGCCAGGAGCCGCTACCGACGCCCACAAGGTAGTGGTCGACGATGTCCGGTTGGATCTGTTGGCTGGCCAATTCGGAATTCGAATTGCCTGAGCCGAGGCCGACCAGCAGCCGACCGGGCACGCCGAGCGCTGCATTGATTGAAGGAGCCGGCGGAGGCGCAGGTGCCGGTGCCGGTGCTGGTGCTGGTGCTGGTGCTGGTGCTGGTGCTGGTG
>JBDTTU010000167.1:0-6548 GCA_039930465.1 Burkholderiales bacterium | reverse complement strand
TCAACAAGATGAACCGGCTCTCCCGCCAGCATCTGCAGGAGTTCGGCTTCGAGCCCGACGCGCCGACGCTGGCCGAGAAGATGGAGATTCCGGAAGACAAGATCCGCAAGATCATGAAGATCGCGAAAGAGCCGATCTCGATGGAAACGCCAATCGGCGACGACGACGATTCGCACCTCGGCGACTTCATCGAAGACACCAACAACACGGCGCCGATCGAAGCCGCCATGCAAGCCGGCCTGCGCGACGTGGTGAAAGACATTCTCGACAGCCTGACGCCGCGCGAAGCCAAGGTGCTGCGCATGCGTTTCGGCATCGAGATGAGCACCGACCACACGCTTGAAGAAGTCGGCAAGCAATTCGACGTGACGCGCGAGCGCATTCGCCAGATCGAAGCCAAGGCGATCCGCAAGCTCAAGCATCCGAGCCGCTCCGACAAGCTGCGCACCTACCTCGACACGCTCTGAACGTCGCGCCGTGAAACAAGGGCCCCATGATTCGATCGGGGCCCTTTTCCATGGGGCATTCGGCTCTGCAGGAACGCAGCGCTATAAACTCGCCCACTTGGCTCGCCACGTCCCTTTCGCATGACCCAGATCGTTGAACGCACCGTGCTGTTTGCCGACCTGCGCGGCAGCACGTCGATGTACGAAACGCTCGGCAACACCGACGCTACGGCGGTTGTCACGCAGAGCGTGGCGCTGCTGGCGCGCATCGTCGCGGTGCACGAAGGCCTGGTCGTCAAGACGCTTGGCGACGGGCTGATGGCAGTGTTCGTAGCGCCCTCGTCCGCCGTGGCTGCGGCCGACGACATGCACGAGTCGCTGGAACGCATCGGCGCCCCCGGCCAGCCCGGTGCGGCCATGGGAATTCGCATGGCGCCACTGAAGCTGCAGGTGGGTCTGGCCCAGGGCGAAGTGATCGAGATGTCGGGTGACCTGTTCGGCGATGCGGTCAACGTGGCCGCGCGGCTGCTCGACCACGCTGGCGACAACGAAACCCTGGCCACGTCGAACGTGGTCGAAGGCCTCGACGACTGGATGCGCTCACGCTTTCGCAGCCTAGACCGATTGCAGTTGCGCGGTCGCGTCGAACCGGTGCACGTGCACCTGTTCGAGCCGGTGCGCCGCTTCGGCGACACGGCCGTCACGGCATTCGGCGACATCGCGCCGAGTGCGCCCGAGCCCGAAGGCATTCGCCTGATGTGGCTCGACCAAAACCGCATCTACGCTGGTACCAGCCTGCCGGTCATTCTGGGGCGCAGCCCGCAGGCCACCTACATCATCGACGACAACCGCGTGTCGCGCTCGCATGCGCGCATCGACTGGCATGGCGGCACGTTCCAGCTCGTTGACCTGAGCTACAACGGCACCTATGTGCGCTTCGACCACGACCCGGAAATCATCAGCCTGCGCCGCGGCGCCTGCACGCTGCACGGCAGCGGCATGATCGGCCTGGGTGCGCCACCTACCGAGGCAGCGAGCCCGAGCGTGCGCTTCGAGATTCTGAAGTTCGCCGACACGCAAAAGCAGTTCCCTCCGGAATTCGATTCGCAGTTCTGAGTCGATGCGCTTCGCCCCCGAACCCGCGCACGCGCATGGCACCGGCCCCCGCATCGCGATCCTGCTGTGCAACCTGGGCACGCCCGACGCGCCCACGGTGCCCGCATTGCGGCGCTTCCTGGCCGAATTCCTGAGCGACCGGCGGGTCGTCGAGCTGCCGTGGCTGCTGTGGCTGCTGATTCTTCACGGCTTGATTCTTCGGGTGCGGCCAGCCAAGTCGGCCAAGAAATACGCGAGCATCTGGGCCGCCGAAGGCTCGCCGCTCAAGGTCTGGACCGAGAAGCAGGCGAAGCTGCTCGGTGGCTACCTTGGTGAACGCGGGCACCGCGTCACGGTGCGCGTGGCCATGCGATATGGCAGCCCGTCGATTGCAAGCGTGCTCGACGAGTTGAAAGCGCAGGCTGTGAACCGGGTGCTCGTACTGCCGCTGTACCCACAGTATTCGGGCACCACCACGGCCAGCGTGATCGATGCGGTGTGCGCATGGGCGCAGCGTTCGCGCGCGGTGCCGGAGCTGCGCTTCGTCAACCGGTACCACGACGACGCGGGTTACGTCGCTGCACTCGCCAAGCGCGTCACCGACCACTGGGCCACGCACGGCCGGCCCGACAAACTGGTGCTCAGTTTCCACGGTGTGCCCAGACGCACCCTCACGCTCGGCGACCCTTACCACTGCGAATGCCTGAAGACCGCACGCCTGCTCGGCGACAAGCTCGGCGTGCCCGCAGGGCTGGTGACAGTCACATTCCAGAGCCGCCTGGGCAAGGCCGAATGGCTGCAGCCCTACACCGAACCTTCGCTGATCGCGATGGCCAAACAAGGCGTCAAACGTGTCGACGTGATGTGCCCGGGGTTCACCTCAGACAACCTGGAAACGCTGGAAGAGATCAACATCGAAGCGCGTGAAGCCTTCCTGCACGCCGGCGGCCGCGAGTTTCACCACATCGCCTGCCTGAACGACCAGCACGAATGGATCGCCGCGCTCGCGGCGATCAGCATCCAGCACCTGCAGGGCTGGCCGAGCGCCGAGGCGCCCGACGCAGAAGCGCTCGAGGCCCAGCGCCAGCGTGCGGTCGAAGCCGGCGCGTCCGCGTAATCACACGCAAACCCAGGGCTCGACATCAGAGTGCGTTTGCCACGGGCCGACAATCACGTCCAGATGACAGAACAGACTGAAAAAGCCGAACGGGTGCGGCTCGACAAATGGCTCTGGGTCGCGCGTTTTTTCAAGACCCGCGGCCTGTCGGCCGACGAGATCGGCAAGGGCCGGGTCGAAGTCAACGGCCAGGCAGCCAAGGCCTCGCGCGAGCTGCACCCCGGTGACAGGGTCGAGCTGCGCCAGGGGCCGGTCACGCGCACGCTGATCGTCAAGGCGCTGAGCCTGCAGCGCGGCCCAGCGTCGGTGGCGCAGGCGCTCTACGAGGAGACACCAGAGAGCATTGCGCTGCGTGAAAAGCAGGCCCAGGAACGCCGCTCCGGGCTGGAACCTGCCCTGGCACAAGAGCAAGGCCGCCCGACCAAACGCGACCGGCGCCAGCTGGCCGACTGGAACCGCTGGAGTGCATCGAGCGAACCCGAATGAGTGTGTGAGCGGCGCCCCGGCAGGTTTTTTGCCCAGCCGTCGCAGTTCGGCTGCAATCCCCTCTTGAAACTGTGGGCTAGTACCCCATGTTCAGGGCTGAAGAACTGAGCCCGACCCATGAACGACATCGAACCCACCCCATCCGCGCCCGAGCCAGCGGGCACCGCAGCCCCCGCGCAGGAGGCCGCAGCGGCCCTGAACGCCGAGTTCCGGCTGCAGGAACTCGAAGCCAAACACGCCGAGGTGTCCGACGCCTTCCTGCGCGCCAAGGCCGAGGCCGAGAACATCCGGCGCCGCGCCGAAGACGAGATCGCCAAGGCCCGCAAGTACGCAGTCGAAGGTTTTGCCGACAGCCTGCTTCCGGTGAAGGACAGCCTGGAGGCAGCGATCCTGATCCCCGGGGCAACCCCCGAACAATTGCTCGAAGGCGTGCACGCCACGCTGCGCCAGCTGGTGTCAGCACTCGAGCGCAACAAGGTGCTCGAGATCAACCCGGCCAGCGGCGCCAAGTTCGATCCCCACCAGCACCAGGCGATCAGCGTCGTGCCCGCTGCACAGGAGCCGAACACCGTGGTGGCGGTTCTGCAAAAAGGCTACTCGATCGCCGACCGGGTCTTGCGCCCGGCTTTGGTCACCGTGGCGGCGTCTTCCTGAGGCCAACGGTCCACAGGAAAGACTTGAAAGCCCACAGCTTATCCACACGTTAAGAACAATCTTTTCCAGCTCTCAGGAGATTCAATCATGGCAAAAATCATCGGCATCGACCTCGGCACGACCAACTCGTGCGTGTCGATCATGGAAGGCAACACCACCAAGGTGATCGAGAACAGCGAAGGCGCGCGCACCACGCCGTCGATCGTGGCTTACCAGGAAGACGGCGAGATCCTCGTCGGCGCTTCGGCCAAGCGCCAGGCCGTCACCAACCCCAAGAACACGCTGTACGCGGTGAAGCGCCTGATCGGCCGCAAGTTCACCGAGAAAGAAGTGCAGAAGGACATCGACCTGATGCCCTACAAGATCAGCGCGGCCGACAATGGCGACGCCTGGGTCGAAGTGCGCGGCCAGAAGATCGCGCCGCAACAGGTCAGCGCCGAGATTCTGCGCAAGATGAAACGCACCGCCGAAGACTACCTCGGTGAAGCCGTCACCGAAGCGGTGATCACGGTGCCGGCGTACTTCAACGACGCGCAACGCCAGGCCACCAAAGACGCCGGCCGCATTGCGGGGCTCGACGTGAAGCGCATCATCAACGAGCCGACCGCGGCCGCGCTGGCCTTCGGCCTCGACAAGAACGAAAAGGGCGACCGCAAGATCGCCGTCTACGACTTGGGCGGAGGCACCTTCGACGTCTCGATCATCGAGATCGCCGATGTCGACGGCGAAAAACAGTTCGAGGTGCTGGCCACCAACGGCGACACCTTCCTCGGCGGTGAAGACTTCGACCAGCGCATCATCGAATACATCATCAGCGAGTTCAAGAAGGAACAGGGCGTCGATCTGGGCAAAGACGTGCTCGCACTGCAGCGCCTGAAAGAAGCGGCCGAAAAAGCCAAGATCGAACTTTCGAGCGGCGCGCAGACCGACATCAACCTGCCCTACGTGACCGCCGATGCTTCTGGCCCGAAGCACTTGAACATCAAGCTCTCGCGCGCCAAGCTCGAAGCGCTGGTCGAAGACCTGATCGAGCGCACGATCGCGCCCTGCCGCACCGCCATCAAGGACTCGGGCCTGAGCGTGGCCGACATCAATGACGTGATCCTGGTCGGTGGCATGACCCGCATGCCCAAGGTGCAGGAGAAGGTCAAGGAATTCTTCGGCAAGGAGCCGCGCAAAGACGTGAACCCCGATGAAGCCGTGGCCGTGGGCGCCGCGATTCAAGGGCAAGTGCTTGCCGGCGACCGCAAAGACGTGCTGCTGCTCGACGTGACCCCGCTGAGCCTGGGCATCGAGACGCTCGGCGGCGTGATGACGAAGATGATCAAGAAGAACACGACCATCCCGACCAAGTTCGCACAGACCTTCAGCACCGCCGACGACAACCAGCCGGCCGTGACGATCAAGGTCTATCAGGGCGAGCGCGAGATGGCCTCGGGCAACAAGAGCCTCGGCGAGTTCAACCTCGAAGGCATTCCGCCGTCGCCGCGCGGCATGCCGCAGATCGAGGTCAGCTTCGACATCGACGCCAACGGCATCCTGCACGTGGGTGCGAAAGACAAGGGCACCGGCAAGGAAAACAAGATCACCATCAAGGCGAATTCGGGTCTGAGCGAAGCCGAAATCGAGCAGATGGTGAAAGACGCTGAAGTGAACGCGGCCGACGACAAGAAGAAGCTCGAACTCATCCAGGCCCGCAACTCGGCCGACGCAATGATCCACAGCGTGAAGAAGAGCCTGGGCGAGCATGGCGACAAGCTCGAAGCGGGCGAAAAAGAGAAGCTCGAAGCGGCGCTGAAAGACGCCGAAGAATCGCTGAAGAGCGAAGACAAGGCGGAAATCGAAGCCAAGACCGAAGCACTCATGACGGCGAGCCAGAAGCTCGGCGAGAAGGTCTACGCCGAAGCACAGGCGGCGCAGGCCGCAGCCGGTGCTGCTGCAGGTGGTGGCGCCGAAGCGCCGCAGGCCGAAGGCGCACAGGCCAAGCCGGCGGCCGACGACAACGTGGTCGACGCCGAGTTCAAGGAAGTGAAAAAAGGCTGAGCTTTTTCTCCAACCCTCGCCGGTTTCGGGCGGAGCTGCTTTCACGCAAAAGCAGGTTCCGACTGAAACCGGCGTTGGTGTTTGAAGCGCGACCCTCATGAAGAACCTGCCGGAGCCTGAATTTCATGGCCAAACGTGACTACTACGAAACGCTGGGCGTGCCCAAGAACGCCAGCGAAGACGACATCAAGAAGGCTTATCGCAAGCTCGCGATGAAGCACCACCCCGATCGCAACCAGGGTGACGATGCGAAGAAGTCGGAAGACAAGTTCAAGGAGGCCAAAGAGGCCTACGAGATGCTCAGCGACGCGCAAAAGCGCGCCGCCTACGACCAGTACGGCCACGCCGGCGTCGACCCCAACATGGGCCGCGGCGGGGCTGGTGGCGAAGGCATGGGCGGTTTCGCCGAAGCCTTCGGCGACATCTTCGGCGACATCTTCGGCGGTGCCGGCGGCCAGCGCCGCGGCCCGGGCGGCCAGCAGGTGTTTCGCGGCAGCGACCTGAGCTACGCGATGGAGATCACGCTCGAAGAAGCGGCGGCCGGCAAGGAAACGCAGATCCGCATCCCGGCCTACGAAAGCTGCGAAACCTGCAAGGGCAGCGGCGCCAAACCCGGCACCCAGCCCAAGACCTGCAGCACCTGCAACGGTGCGGGCACGGTGCACATGCGCCAGGGCTTCTTCAGCATCCAGCAGACCTGCCCGCAT
>JBDTTU010000166.1:0-6594 GCA_039930465.1 Burkholderiales bacterium | reverse complement strand
CGCGCGAACTGGTCTGGATCTTCGGCTGCGGCATCTTCCTGTGCCTGATGGCCGAGGCCTTCATGGGCTACCTGCTGCCCTGGGGCCAGATGAGCTACTGGGGCGCGCAGGTGATCGTCAACCTGTTTTCCGCCGTGCCCTTCATCGGCCCCGACCTGGCGCTGCTGATCCGCGGCGACTACGTGGTCGGCGACGCGACGCTCAACCGCTTCTTCAGCTTTCACGTCATCGCCGTGCCGCTGGTGCTGCTCGGCCTCGTCGCCGCGCACATCATCGCCCTGCATGAGGTCGGCTCGAACAACCCCGACGGCGTCGAGATCAAGGCCACCAAGGATGCCAACGGCCATCCGCTCGACGGCATCCCGTTTCATCCGTACTACTCGGTGCACGACCTCTACGCGGTGAGCGTGTTCCTGTTCATCTTCAGCGCGGTGCTCTTCTTCGCGCCGGAGGGCGGCGGCTACTTCCTCGAGTTCAACAACTTCATCGAGGCCAACCCGCTCAAGACGCCACCGCACATCGCGCCGGTCTGGTACTTCACGCCGTACTACTCGATGCTGCGCGCGACCACCACCGACCTCGTGAACGTGCTGTGCGTGATCATCGGCCTGGGCACGGTGCTGGCGCTGCTCAAGGGCGGTTTCGGGTCGAGAGGCAAGCTGATCATGATCGTGGCAGCGGTGTTCGGCGTGCTGCTGCTCAAGACCTTCGACGCCAAGTTCTGGGGCGTGGTCGTGATGGGCGGCGCGGTCGTCATCCTGTTCTTTCTGCCCTGGCTCGACCGCAGCCTGACCAAGTCGATCCGCTACCGGCCGAGCTGGCACAAATACCTTTACGCCGCGTTCGTGTTCGTCTTCCTGGTGCTCGGCTACCTGGGTGTGCAGCCGCCGTCGGCGGTCGGCAACTACGTGTCTCAGTTCGGCACGCTGTTCTATTTCGGGTTCTTCCTGCTGATGCCCTGGTGGAGCCGCATGGGTTCGTTCAAGCCGGTGCCTGACCGCGTGAACTTCGCAGCCCACTGACGCGAACCGCCGGAGCAACCACACAATGAAAAAACTCCTCCTCTCCCTGCTGATCGCGGTCGGCTGCGTGACGTCCGCCTCGGCCAACGAAGGCGGGTACCCCTGGGACAAGTTCCCGGTCGAAAAGGTCACCGACATGGCCGCGCTGCAGAACGGCGCGAAGCTCTTCGTCAACTACTGCCTGAACTGCCACTCGGCAGCCTACATGCGCTACAACCGCATGAAGGACATCGGCCTGACCGACGACGAGATCAAGAAGAACCTGCTGTTCGCCACCGACAAGGTCGGCGACACGATGAAGATCTCGCTCGACGCGAAGCAGGCCAAGGACTGGTTTGGCGCCCAGCCACCCGACCTGAGCGTGATCACGCGCTCGCGCGCCAACCTCAGCATGGGCAGCGGTGCCGACTACGTCTACACCTATCTCCGCACCTACTACCGCGACGAGGCCAAGGCGACCGGCTGGAACAATCTCGCCTTCCCCGACGTGGCGATGCCGCACGCGCTCTGGGAACTGCAGGGCCAGCGCAGCGCGCACTTCGTCGAAGAGAAGGACCCGCACAACCCGGCCAAGGTGACGCACCGCTTCGACAAGTTCGAGCAGCTCACACCCGGCAAGCTCAACGAGCACCAGTACAACGAAGCGGTCGGTGACCTGGTGGCCTATCTGCAGTGGATGGGTGAGCCCTCGCAGGGCAAGCGCGTGCAGATCGGTGTGTGGGTTCTGCTGTTCCTGGGCGTGCTCACCATCTTCACCTGGCGCCTGAACGCTGCGTATTGGAAAGACGTGAAGTGACCTCGTCACGGCCCGCTGCCTGATCGATCAAGCAACGGGCACCGCGCGCAGTGGGGTGCCTCGCCGGCCGCCACTGCGTTTTGTTTTTTTCTGACCTGTGGCGTTGACCCGCCACGATCTGCCCCCGAAAGGAGCCGCCATCATGATGGTGCTTTACTCCGGAACGACCTGCCCTTACTCGCACCGTTGCCGCTTCGTCCTGTTCGAAAAAGGCATGGACTTCGAGATTCGTGATGTCGACCTCTTCGCCAAGCCCGAAGACATCGCGCTGATGAACCCGTACAACGAAGTGCCGATCCTGGTCGAGCGCGACCTGATCCTGTACGAGTCGCACATCATCAACGAGTACATCGACGAACGCTTCCCGCACCCGCAGCTGATGCCGGGCGACCCGGTGGCGCGTGCGCGTGTGCGCCTGTTCCTCTTCAACTTCGAGAAAGAGCTGTTCGCCCACGTGAACATGCTCGAGTCGCGCGGCATGAAGGGCACCGACAAGCAGCTCGAAAAAGCCCGCTCGCAGATCCGCGACCGGCTCACCCAGCTCGCGCCGATCTTCCTGAAGAACAAGTACATGCTGGGCGACGACTTCTCGATGCTCGACGTGGCGATCGCGCCGCTGCTGTGGCGCCTCGACTACTACGGCATCGACATGTCGAAGAACGCCGTGCCGCTGCTGAAGTATGCCGAGCGAATCTTTTCACGCCCGGCCTACATCGAGGCACTGACGCCGTCCGAGAAAGTGATGCGCAAGTAAGCGCATCGCTGGCCAGCAAAAACGTCACGATGAGCTCGCCTCCGATCGCCCCCGCGACTGCCGGCACGTCGACCCGCCCGTACCTGATCCGGGCGCTGCACGACTGGTGTACCGACAACGGCTTCACGCCGTACGTCGCGGTGTTCGTCGACGCCAGCGTGCAGGTGCCGACCGAGTATGTGAAGAACAACGAAATCGTGCTCAACGTCGGTTTCGAGGCCACGAGCTCGCTGAAACTCGGCAACGAGACCATCGAGTTCAAGGCGCGTTTTGGTGGCAGCTCGCGCGAGATCGTCGTGCCCATCGACCACGTGATCGCGATCTACGCGCGTGAAAACGGCCAGGGTATGGCGTTCCCGATGCCCAGCGATGGTCAGAAGCCGGCCGCGGCCGACAGCGCCGATGCTGCAGCACCTGCCAGCGGCATGCGCGGCCCGCGTCTCACACTGACCGAATCGCCCAATACCAAGGCCGAAAACACCAGCGAGGGTGACGACGGCTCGGTCCCGCCCGAGCCACCGGCAGGTGGCCGGCCTTCCTTGAAGCGCGTCAAGTAGGCCTGACGCAGCGAGACCTATACTTTCTTTCCCTGACGTATCGGCTCATTCGTGCCGATTCGGCAGCGCCGGCTTAGCTCAGTTGGTAGAGCACCCGCCTTGTAAGCGGAAGGTCGTCAGTTCGATTCCGACAGCCGGCACCATTTCTCGTTCAGCACAGTTGGTTTCAACGTCACCGGCTGCGGGCGCTCAGCCCGATTGAACCTTGACCCTGACTGCGTTAACCTGCCAACCTCGCTCTCGAAGGACCTCTTCCAGGCGCGGCTGAAGTTGCCGCAGCTTGGCAGCCACAGAGGCATTGGCCGCCAACAAGGACCAGCCCGATTCGTCCACCGGCCCCGGCTTCACGTGCGGGGCCAAAGCGGCTGGCAGGCATGGCTTGATCGCAGAGAAGCGGGCATTTGAGTCCTGCATCAGTTGCGCGAGGCGCGCCAGCGGCGCACTGCGTTGCAGCGCCTCTTCGATGCGCAGTGCGTTGGGCGTGACCGGAGTTGGCTTTGGGTTCACCCGAAGGAGTGTAGCGATGCAGATATTGATCACCCACGGCACGCTGGCGCGCACGCGCGTGCTCCAGTTCAACCGCTGGCAGCTCGGCGCGGCGCTGGCCTTGCTCGTGCTGGTGCTGACCCTGCTCTCGGGCACCGTGTACCACTTCGTGTTCCTGAAAGCCGCGCGCGAAGGCTGGCCGGTGGTGAGCCCGCTGATGCGGCTGGTGGTGCGTGACGAGTTCGCGCAACGCGACCGCTTCCTGCGCGAAAACCTCGACGCCATGGCGCAAAAGGTCGGCGAAGTGCAGGCCAAGATGATCAAGCTCGAAGCGATGGGCGAGCGAGTCTCCGGCATCGTCGGCATCAAGCCCGACGAACTCAAACAACTCGCGCCGAAGGCGGCCGCAGGCGGGCCGTTCGTACCGTTCGAGCCGGGCTCGGGCCTGTCGATGGAGCAGCTGAAAAGCGCTCTGGGCTCGCTCGAGGTCGAGGCCGATCAGCGCACCGACCTGCTCACACTGGTCGAATCTCGCCTGCTGGAAAAGCGTCTGACCGACCTGATGATCCCCAACAGCCGGCCGGTCGAAGGGCCGATCGGCTCGGGCTTCGGGTTCCGGTCCGACCCGTTTTCCGGGCGTGCCGCGCTGCACACCGGCCTGGACTTCCCCGCCGAAACGGGAACACGGGTCTTCGCCTCGGCCGGCGGCGTGGTCCGGCTGAGCGAGTTCCACCCGGAATACGGCAACATGGTCGAAATCGACCATGGCAATGGGCTGGTGACGCGGTACGCGCACAACTCGAAGGTGCTGGTGAAGGTCGGCGACCTGATCAAGCGAGGCCAGGCGATCTCGGAAGTTGGCACCTCGGGCCGCTCGACCGGCCCGCACCTGCACTTCGAGGTGTTGCTCGAGGGCGTGCCGCAAGACCCGGCCAAATTCCTGGCGGGTGGCGAAGCGGCCGCGCTCGCTGCGGCCAAACCGGGGCGAGCCCGCCGTTGAGTTGGCGCTCTGGCGCAAGGCGCCCTGGCGGTGAGCGAATGCTAAAATTCGGGGCTTTGGTGGACTTGCTTCGCCCGCTCATCGCCTTGTGACCGACTTGCAATTGCGGGCGCCGCCCGCAATTCCTGCCTTTCGCCGCTTCGATCTTCAGCCCAGGCTTCGGCCGGGTGAGCAGCGGTTTTTGCCCCGCGCTTCCAACCCTGTACGCCGCATGTTGCCCAAGATTCTCACTTCGATTTTCGGTAGCCGCAACGATCGCCTGCTGAAGCAGTACCGGCAGATCGTGAGCCAGATCAACGCGCTGGAATCGCAATTCGAAGCCCTCGACGACGCGGCGCTGGTGGCCAAGACCGCCGAGTTCCGTGCGCGTTTTGTGGCCGGCGAATCACTCGACAAACTGTTGCCTGAAGCCTTCGCCACCGTGCGCGAAGGCAGCAAACGTGCGCTGAAGATGCGCCACTTCGACGTGCAGCTGATCGGCGGCATGGTGCTCAACGACGGCAAGATCGCCGAGATGCGCACCGGCGAGGGCAAGACGCTGATGGCCACGCTGCCCGTCTACCTGAACGCGATCACCGGCAAGGGTGTTCACGTGGTCACGGTCAACGACTACCTCGCGCGCCGCGATGCCGAATGGATGGGCCGGCTCTACACCTTCCTCGGCCTGACCGTGGGTGTGAACCTGCCGCAGATGCCGCGCGAGGAGAAGCAGGCGGCCTACGCCGCCGACGTGACCTACGGCACCAACAACGAGTTCGGCTTCGACTACCTGCGCGACAACATGGTGCAGGACGTGGCCGATCGTGTCGCCCGTGGCCTGTCGTACGCCATCGTCGACGAGGTCGATTCGATCCTGATCGACGAAGCGCGCACGCCGCTGATCATCAGCGGCCAGGCCGAAGACCACACCGAGATGTACGTGCGCATCAACGCCGTCGTGCCACGCCTGAAGAAGCAGATCGGCGAACTCGACCTGCGCACCGGTGAAGGTGTGATCGACCCGGGCGACTTCACGGTCGACGAAAAGAGCCACCAGGTCTTCCTGACCGAAGACGGGCACGAAAACGCCGAGCTGATCCTCGGCCAGGCCGGCCTGCTGGCCGAAGGCGCGAGCCTCTACGACCCGGCCAACATCACGCTGATGCACCACGTCTACGCCGCGCTGCGTGCCAAGCACCTCTACAACCGCGACCAGCACTACGTGGTTCAAGAAGGCGAAGTCATCATCGTCGACGAATTCACCGGCCGCCTGATGACGGGCCGGCGCTGGTCTGATGGCCTGCACCAGGCCGTGGAAGCGAAGGAAGGCGTGCAGATCCAGAACGAGAACCAGACGCTTGCGTCGATCACGTTCCAGAACTACTTCCGCATGTACGGCAAGCTCTCGGGCATGACCGGCACGGCCGACACCGAAGCCTACGAATTCCAGGAAATCTACGGCCTGGAAACCGTGGTGATCCCGCCCAACAAGCCGACGATCCGCAAGGACGAACTCGACCTCGTCTACAAGACCACGCGTGAGAAGTTCGAAGCGGTGATCGAAGACATTCGCGATTGCCACGAGCGTGGCCAGCCGGTGCTGGTGGGCACCACCTCGATCGAAAATTCCGAGCTGATCTCGGGCCTGCTGCAAAAAGCCAAGCTGCCGCACAACGTGCTCAACGCCAAGCAGCATGCGCGCGAGGCCGAGATCGTGGCGCAGGCCGGGCGCCCGGGCGTGATCACGATCGCTACCAACATGGCCGGCCGTGGCACCGACATCGTGCTCGGCGGCAACGTCGAGAACCAGATCAAGGTCTTCGAGGCCGACGAAGCCATCACCGAAAGCGACAAAGCCGCGCGTGCGGCGCAATTGCACGGTGAGTGGCAGGGCCTGCACGACAAGGTCAAGGCCGAGGGCGGCTTGCGCATCATCGCAACCGAACGCCACGAATCGCGCCGCATCGACAACCAGCTGCGCGGCCGCTCGGGCCGCCAGG
>JBDTTU010000165.1:0-6647 GCA_039930465.1 Burkholderiales bacterium | reverse complement strand
CCCATGGCGTTAACAGGCCCTAGACCAGCCCTTGTTTGCTGGCCAGCACCGCGGCTTCGGCGCGGCTGGAAACGTTGAGCTTCTTGTAGATCGACTTGATGTGGTCGTTGACGGTGAACCACTTGATGCCCATCAGATTCGCGATCTCCTTGATCGTGAAACCCTTGCTCAGGTAGGTCAGTACCTCGCTTTCGCGCGGCGTGAGGCGTTCGTGGTCGAGCGGCGCGCCGCGGCCGAGCGGCATCGGGCGGCTGCTCTGAAGCCCAGACTCAAGCGGCATCGGCCCGGAGGTGCTGAACGGGCTACCCGGTGGGCCCTGGCGGAAATGCGTGAGCAGGCGCCGCGCAATCGCCGGCGAAAGCGGCGGCTGGCCGCGCACGATCTTCTGCAATTCTTCGACCAGCACTTCGAAGCGGTCTTCTTTCAGCAGGTAGCCGTCGGCGCCGCATTGCAACGCGGGGAAGAGGTGGTCGTCGTCGGAATACAGCGTGGTGACGATCTTGGTGGCGGGGTATCGCACCCACTCGGCCAGCAACTCCATGCCGTTCCCGTCGGGCAGTTCCAGGTCGACGAGGATCAGCTTGAACGGGTCGACGCTGTGCGCCGGGTCAGTGAGCGGGCCGATGTGACGGCGCGCGGTTTCCAGGTCGCCGGCTTCGGCAATGAGCAAGGTGTCGCTGAAACTCTCCCGCACCACGCGCGTGAGAAAGCTGCGTGCCACGGGGTTGTCTTCGACGATCAGTACCTTGACTGCCATGCTCTGCCCAACGGGGTCTTGTTTGGCGCGATGGTAGCTCAATCGGCTGCGCGCGCGCCCCTGCCCACACCTTCTGATGCGCGGGGTGCGCGGCCCCGGCGCCGGCTCGGTTCAAGCCGGGTTCAGCATCACCAGTTTGCCGTGCACTTTGCGGCTGGCCATGCGCTCGAAGGCCTGCATCAGGTCTTTCATCGGCAGGCGCTGGTCGATCACCGGCTTGACCTTGCCCTCGGCATACCACTGCGCCAGTTCGGCGAGCGCTTTGGCATTCGCCTTCGGTTCGCGGCGCGCGAATTCGCCCCAGAACACGCCGACGATCGACGCGCCTTTCAGCAGCGCCAGGTTCCAGGGCAGGGCCGGAATGCCCCCTTGCGCGAAGCCGACCACCAGGTAGCGGCCGCGCCAGGCGATCGAGCGGAACACCGGTTCGGCGATGTCACCACCGACCGGGTCGTAGACCACGTCGGGGCCCTTTCCGTCGGTGAGCTTCTTCAGCTCGTCGCGGATGTTCGCTGAAGCGTAGTTGATGGTCTCGTCGGCACCGAGCTGTTTGCAGAACAGACATTTTTCGTCGCTCGACGCAGCCGCGATCACACGCGCACCCGCCGCCTTGGCGATCTGGATCGCCGCCGTGCCCACGCCGCCGGCCGCGCCCAGCACCAACACCGTCTCGCCGGCCTTCAGCGCGGCACGGTCGAGCAAGGCGTGGTGGGTGGTGGCGTAGGTCAGGATGAACGCCGAGGCGTCGTCGAAAGCAAAGCCCTTGGGCAAGGGCATCACCAGCGCGGCCGGAGCGATTGCGTGCGTGCCGAAGCCGCCGGTGCCGCCGAAGGCCGCAACCGCATCGCCGAGCTTCAGGTGCAGCACGCCTTCGCCGACGGCATCGACCACGCCGGCGTATTCCGAGCCCGGCACGAAAGGCAGGGCCGGCTTCATCTGGTACTTGTTCTGAACGATCAATATGTCGGGGAAGTTCAGGCTCGCAGCGCGGATGGCGATGCGCACCTGGCCGGCCATCGGCTCAGGCGTGGGCAGTTCCTTCCAGGTGAGCGCCTCGATACCGATGGGGTTCTCGCAAAGCCAAGCGTGCATGAAAGTCTCCTGATGAAGCGGCAGTTGAATTTCGACGGAATCATACGCAGCACGCCAGACGAAGAAGGTCGCCGAAGTGACGAGTCCATACAATCGGCCGCATGCGCATCCTGATCGCCAACGATGATGGTTATCTCGCCCCCGGCCTGGCCGCGCTCGTGAAGGCCTGCGAAGGCCTGGGCGAGCTCGATGTGGTCGCGCCGGAGCAGAACGCCAGCGGCACATCGAACTCGCTCACGCTCGGCCGCCCGCTCACGGTGCACACCGCGGTGAACGGCTTTCTCTACATCAACGGCACACCGTCCGACTGCGTGCACCTTGCGCTCACCGGCGTGCTGCCGCAGCGCCCCGATCTGGTGGTCTCGGGCATCAACAACGGCGCCAACATGGGCGACGACACGCTTTATTCGGGCACGGTTGCGGCGGCGATGGAAGGCTTCCTGTTCGGCATTCCTTCGATTGCCTTTTCGCAGGTCGCCAAAGGCTGGGGCGAACTCGATGCCGCGGCGCGCGTGGCGCGCCAGGTCATTGAACAGGTGCTGCGCGAGCCGCCGAAAAGTGGCCCGTGGCTGCTCAACGTGAACATCCCGAACCGTGCCGATGCCGACCGCCTGCCGCGTGCCGTGACGCGCCTCGGCCGGCGCCATGCGAGCGAACCGCTGATCCGCCAGACCAGCCCGCGCGGCGAAACCATGTACTGGATCGGCCCGGCCGGCGATGCCCGCGAAGCCGGCCCGGGCACCGACTTCCACGCCACCGCGAATGGCCAGGTGTCGATCACGCCGCTGCAGGTTGACCTGACCGACCACGCTGCGCTGTCGCACTGGGGCGCATGGGCGAGCAAGGCTGCCGCGTGACGAACGAGCGCCGCGGGCCTAAGTTTCCGCTGCGCCTTGACGCCCTCGGTGCCGTGCCGAAGATCGCCCGCACTCCAATCCCGGCGGTCGCACCAAGACCGCCGGCGCGGGCCTTGCCTGCCACCACACCACGCACCGTGCTGCGCCCGCAGCGCCCGCTGGCCCACGCCCACACCGACGCTTCACAGCGTGCCGCGCCTTCGGGCCTGGGGCTCGACTCTGCCGACGTGCGCCGGCGCATGGTGCAGCGCCTGCGCGCCGCCGGCATCACGCACGAGGCGGTGCTGCAGGCCATGGCCAGCGTGCCGCGCCATCTGTTCGTTGACGCGGCGCTCGTCACGCAGGCCTACGAAGACACGAGCCTGCCGATCGGCCATGGGCAGACCATCTCCAAACCCTCGGTCGTGGCCCGCATGATCGAGCTGCTGATGGGCGGCGCCACGGCACGCCGTACCCGCAAGCTCGGGCGTGTGCTCGAAGTCGGCACCGGCTGTGGTTACCAGGCCGCGGTGCTGGGCCTGCTGAGCGACCAGGTGTTTTCGGTCGAGCGTCTCAAGCCTCTGCACGACAAGGCCCGCGAGCTGCTCGGCTCCTCCCGGCCGGTGAATTTGCGTCTGGTGTATGGTGACGGCATGCGGGGTCACCCGCCCAACGCGCCCTACGACAGCATCATTGCGGCAGCCGGTGGAGATGCCTTGCCTCAGGCCTGGCTCGAACAACTGGCGATCGGTGGCCGGATCGTCGCACCGGTTCAACAGGCCAACGGCCAGCGGCAGGTGCTCGTGGTGGTGGACAGAACCGAACAGGGCTACGAACACTCGGTGAACGAGGTCGTCAATTTCGTCCCTCTAAAATCGGGCTTGATCGGATGATGGATGAATGGCGCATGCTGAGTAAACTGAAATGGTCGGGCGTTATGGTGGGTGCTGCATCGCTGCTGCTGGCAGGGTGCTCGACCACCTACAACCGTGCGCCGGTCGAAGACCGCAGCCCGGTCGCCAACAAGGCCCCGGTGGTCACCGCCGTGGCGGCCGCGGTGCCGGCATCGGCCCCGGCCGTGGCCGAAGCCATCAAGCCATTGCCCGGCGCCGAAAACTCCGGCAAGGTCGGCTACTACACGATCAAGCCCGGCGACACGCTGATCCGCATCGGGTTGGAGAACGGCCAGAACTGGAAAGACCTGGTCAAGTGGAACAACCTCGAGAACCCGAACATCGTCGAGGTCGGGCAGGTGCTGCGCGTCATTGCGCCAGGGCAAGACGGCAACGCGGCAGCGAGCCGGCCCGTGACCGCGGCGCGTGTCGAGACCCGGGCGCTCGATGCCAAGGGTGCGGTCACGCCGGCCAGCGGGCCAGCCTCGTTGGCGCCACCTGCAAGCGTGGCAACGGCGGCACCGCCGCAAGTGGCAACTCCCGCCTCTGCGGGGCGCGATAGCGACGACGATGTGAACTGGGCTTGGCCCGCCACTGGCGCGGTCACGGCTCCTTTCGATGAAGGCAAGGCCAAGGGCTTGTCGATCAGCGGCAAGGCCGGCGACCCGGTGCTCGCCGCCGCCGACGGCCGCGTGGTCTACGCCGGTTCGGGCCTGCGCGGCTACGGCAACCTCATCATCCTGAAGCACAACAACACCTACCTGACTGCATACGCGCACAACCAGACGCTGCTGGTCAAGGAAGACCAGGCAGTGCGGCGTGGTCAGAAGATCGCGGAAATGGGCTCGAGTGATGCAGACAGCGTGAAGCTGCACTTCGAGATTCGCAAACAGGGCAAGCCGGTCGATCCGGCCAAGCTGTTGCCGCCGCGCTGACGCGCAGGCGCGCCAGGCAAGACCATGCCCAAACGGCGCGTACCGCTGCTTGGGACTGCGGCTGATCCGGCACACCAGCTCAACGGTGCGGGCGCCGCGGCGGCTGCGGCCTTCGAGCCCGAAAGCGAGACCGACAGCGGCCATCCGATCAACGGCGAACCCGCGGCAGCCGAAATCTCGGCCGGCGAGGGCGAGGTAGGCAACACGCTGCAGACCTACCTGCGCGAGATCAGGCGTGCGCCGCTGCTCACACCCGAAGAAGAATTCGCCACCGCCACGCGCGCCCGCCAGGGCGATTTCGCGGCGCGCCAGGCGATGATCGAGCACAACCTGCGGCTCGTCGTCAGCATTGCCAAGCACTATCTCGGCCGTGGTTTGCCGCTCACCGACCTGATCGAAGAAGGCAACCTCGGGCTCATGCACTCCATCGGCAAGTTCGAACCCGAGCGTGGCTTCCGCTTCTCGACCTACGCTTCCTGGTGGGTGCGTCAGCACATCGAGCGCGCGCTGATGCACCAGGCGCGGCTGGTGCGTTTGCCGGTGCACGTGGTGCGTGAACTGAACCAGGTGCTCAAGGCCCGGCGTGCGCTCGAAGCCGCGTCGGCCAGTGCCGGTGCCGCCGACAAGCCGGTGCGTGTGGAGGACGTGGCTGCCGCCGTCGGCCGGCCTGTCAAGGAAGTGAGCGACCTGCTGAAGTTCGCCGAACAGCCGACCTCGCTCGACGCGCCCATCGAGCGCCAGCAGGGCGAGAACGGCTCCGAGTCGGTGCTCGACGGTGTGGCCGACGACGGCGGCACCGACCCGATGAGCCTGACGCTGAGCAACGAGGTCGACTTGCTGCTGACGCACGGCCTGGACGCGCTCAACCAGCGCGAGCGCGAGGTGCTTTCCGGGCGTTACGGCCTGGGCGACCGCGAACCTGAAACGCTCGAGGTGCTGGCCGCCCGGCTCGGGCTGACGCGTGAACGCATCCGCCAGATCCAGCAGGAAGCGCTGCTCAAGCTCAAGCGTGGCATGGTGCGCCACGGCGTCGACCGGGACTCGATCTTCTGATGCAGGTGGGGCGCCACCTGCTCACGCCGGCGATGGCCGACCTGCTCGACAAGATCAGGCGCGCTGACCGGCCGCCGTTCCACTCCCTGACGGTGGCTGAAGCACGCGCAGCCTATCAATCGGCCGCCGAAGTGTTGGAGCCGCCGCGAGCCCCGTTGGCGAGAGTGCAAAACATTTGCATTCCGGCGACCGACGCAACGCCGCTGGCCGCGCGGCTCTATGCCGCGTCGAACGATGCCCTTCCCGTGCTGCTTTACCTGCATGGCGGGGGCTTCACGATCGGCAACCTCGAAACGCACGACAGCCTGTGCCGGCAAATCGCGCTGCGCAGTGGCGCGGCCGTGGTCGCGCTCGACTACCGGCTGGCGCCGGAGCACCGATTCCCGGTCGCGGTGGACGACGCCTGGGCCGCCATGCACTGGCTCGCCCGGCACGCGACCACGCTCGGCCTCGATGGCTCGCGCATCGCGGTCGGAGGCGACAGCGCCGGCGGCACGCTGGCGGCGGTCTGCGCGATCCACGCACGTGACACCGGTTTGAAGTTGCGCGCACAGGTTCTCATCACGCCGGGCACAACAGCGTTCGCCGACACGCCTTCGCACCGCCGCTTTGGCAAGGGCTACCTGCTCGAAACAGCGGGCATCGAATGGTTCTTCGCGCACTACATCGCCAGGGCACAGCGCAGCGACTGGCGCTTCGCCCCGCTCGAAGCGGAATCGCTCGACGGCCTGGCGCCGGCCTGTCTGGTGCTGGCCGAATGCGACCCGCTGGTCGATGAAGGCGTGGCCTACGCCGACCGGCTGCGCTGCGCCGGCGTGCCGGTCGAACTTGAACTGGTGCGTGGCGTGACGCACGATTTCATCAAGCTGGGCCGGGTGCTCGCCGAGGCGGGCACCGCGCAGGCGTTGATCGGCGCGGCGCTTTCCGCGGCATTTTCACACTGACCCGACATGACCCGAACCGACTTCCGATTTTCAGAACGCCTTCGGGTGCGCTGGGCCGAGATCGACGCCCAGAAAATCGTCTTCAACGGCCACTACCTGATGTACTTCGACACCGCGGTGGCCGGCTACTGGCGCGC
>JBDTTU010000164.1:0-6665 GCA_039930465.1 Burkholderiales bacterium | reverse complement strand
GAAGAGGTCAAGAAGCTTCGGTTGGGTGCCGGCGAGGTCTTCAGCGGCGAAGGCATCCTGGCCGTCACGAAGGCGCTGCTCGAGTCCGGCGTCGCCTACGTGGCCGGCTATCAGGGCGCGCCGATATCGCACCTGATGGACGTGCTCGCCGACGCGCAGGACATCCTTGCCGAGCACGGCATCCGGTTCGAGAACAGCGCGAGTGAAGCGACCGCCGCGGCAACGCTCGCGGCCTCGGTGAACTACCCACTGCGTGGGGCGGTCACGTTCAAGGCCACGGTGGGCACCAACGTGGCGTCCGACGCACTTGCCAACCTGGCCTCGGGCGGCGTGCTGGGTGGGGCGCTCATCATCGTGGGCGAGGACTACGGCGAGGGCTCCAGCATCATGCAGGAGCGCAGCCACGCGTTCGCGATGAAGTCGCAGATGTGGCTGCTCGACCCGCGGCCCAACCTCCCCTGCATCGTGCAGGCGGTGAAAGACGGATTCGACCTGTCCGAGGCGAGCAGCACGCCGGTGATGCTTCAGATGCGCATTCGCTCCTGCCACGTGCATGGCCAGTTCGTCACTTCCGCCAATCGCCGCCCGCGCTTCACGATCAAGGACGCGATGGAGAACCCGGTGCGTGATGTCAGCCGCATCGTGCTGCCGCCGGCGAGCTTTTTGCACGAGCGTGAGAAGGTCCAGCAGCGCTGGCCTGCTGCCATTCAGTTCATTCAAGAGCGGGAGCTCAACGAGTTCTTCTCCGAGGATGCCGACGACATCGGCATCGCCGTGCAGGGCGGAAGCTACAACACGCTGATCCGTGCACTCGAGCATCTCGGGCTGGCCGATGCGTACGGCGAGTCGAAGCTGCCGCTGTACGTGATGAACGTGGCCTACCCGTTGGTCGACGCCGAGTTCGAGCGCTTTTGCAAGAACAAGCGGGCGCTGCTGGTGATCGAAGAGGGGCAGCCCAACTTCGTCGAACAGAACGTCTCCAACATCCTGCGCCAGCTTGGCATGCCGACGGCACTGCATGGCAAGGACGTGCTGCCTATGGCCGGCGAATACAGCACGGCCACCATGCTGGCGGGCGTTCGAGGTTTCCTGGTGCGCTACGGTCGCGTGGAAGCGCAGGCGCCGGCGGCGCCGGTGCGGCGGGTCATCCCGCTGGTGGCGGCACCGGTCGGCGCGTCGGCCGACTCGCCGCAGGCGCCCGCTGCCGCGGCTCTAGCACTGACCGCGCAGCCCGTGGTCGACGAGAACGTGCACGCCCGTCCACCCGGCTTCTGCACCGGTTGCCCGGAGCGCCCGATCTTCACCGCGATGAAGCTCGTCGAGCGCGAGCTGGGTGCGCACCACGTCAGCGCCGACATCGGCTGCCACCTGTTCTCGATCCTGCCGCCGTTCAACCTCGGCAACACCACGATGGGCTACGGCCTGGGCGGTGCCGGTGCCGCCGCGCTCAACGTGCCGGCTGGTAAGCGCGCGATCTCGGTGATGGGCGACGGCGGCTTCTGGCACAACGGATTGACGAGTGGTGTCGCCAACGCAGTGTTCAACCGCAGCGACAACCTCACGATCATCGTCGACAACAGCTACACCTCGGCCACGGGTGGGCAGGACATCCTGTCGTCGAGTGCACTGAACCCAACACGCAGCACCGGCCACGCCATCGAGAAAGCGGTGCGCGGCGTGGGTGTCGACTGGGTTCGCACGATCCGCCGCACCTACGACCTCAAGGCCATGACCGCCACCTTGCGCGAGGCGCTGACGACCACCGTCAAAGGCCCGAAGGTGCTCATCGCGCAGAGCGAGTGCATGCTGAACCTGCAGCGACGCGAGAAGCCCAAGGTGCGCAAGGCGATCGCAGCGGGCAAGCGCGTGGTGCGCGAGCGCTTCGGTGTCGACCCGGACACCTGCACGGGCGACCACTCCTGCATCCGCTTGTCGGGCTGTCCTTCCCTGTCGATCAAGGCCAACGTCGACCCGTTGCGCACCGATCCGGTGGTCACGGTGCTCGACAGCTGCGTGGGCTGTGGCCTGTGCGGCGAAGTGGCGCACGCGGCGGTGCTGTGCCCGTCGTTCTACCGCGCCGAGATCGTCACCAACCCGACCCGTTGGGACCGCCTGCGCCAGGCCGCCCGGGGTGCGGTCATCGCGTGGTTGCAGCAGCGCGATGCCCGCCGCCGCGCTCAGCACGCGTTCTGAATCAGGAGACCTCGACCATGAAGACTCAATCCATCAAGATTGCCATTCTCGCCATGGGCGGCGAAGGAGGCGGCGTGCTCGCCGACTGGATCGTCGATCTCGGCGAAGCCAACGGCTACTTCGCCCAGACCACGTCGGTGCCCGGCGTCGCCCAGCGCACCGGCGCGACGATCTACTACGTGGAGCTCTTTCCCGGTGCCGATGCCGGCGTGACGGCGCGTCGCCCGGTGCTTGCGCTGATGCCCATGCCCGGCGACGTGGACGTGGTGCTTGCTTCCGAACTGATGGAGGCCGGCCGTGCGGTGCAGCGCGGCTTCGTGACGGCCGATCGCACCACGCTGCTGGCCTCCACGCATCGCGTCTACTCGATCGCCGAGAAGTCGGCGATGGGCGACGGGCGCGTCGACAGCGAGGCCTTGCTGAAGCACGCCGGCAAGGCCGCCAAACGCTTGGTGAGCTTCGACATGGCCCAGGCCGCCGAGCAGTCTGGCAGCGTCATCAGCGCGGTGCTCTTCGGGGCCCTTTGCGGCACCGGCGTGCTGCCGTTCAGTCGCGCCCAGTTCGAGGCCACCATCGAACGCGGCGGTGTGGGCGTCCAGCCCAGTCTGCGAGCGTTTGCGGCGGGGTGCGCCAGGGCGCAGGCCGAAGACGGCGTGAGTGCCGAGCCGTTCGCAGCTGCTGCCGCGCCCCAGGCCACGCGGGCCGCAACGCCCCGTTCCCCGCAGGTCGCCGCCTTGCTCGAGCGGGCGCAGCGCGAATTCTCGGCGCTGGCCCGCACGCTGGTGGTCGAGGGCATTCGGCGGCTCATCGACTACCAAGATCCCGCCTACGCCACGCTTTACCTCGACCGACTGGCCCGTCTGGCCGCGCAGCCTGGCGGCGACGACGCCCAGTTGCTGAGTGAGACCGCACGCCACCTTGCGCTGTGGATGTCTTATGAAGACACGATTCGCGTCGCCGACCTCAAGACGCGCGACACGCGCTTCGAGCGGGTGCGCGGCGAAGTGCGGGCGCAGGCCGACCAATTGCTGCGAATCAACGAGTTCATGCACCCGCGGCTGGAAGAGATCTGTGAAACCTTGCCGGCGCCGCTGGGGCGCTGGCTGATGAAGCCGCACCTGGCGCACCGGGTGGTGGCCCGCTTCACACGCAGAGGACGCGTGGTGAGCACCAGTTCGCTCGGCGGCTACCTGCTGCTCTACACACTGGCCCGTTGGCGCGTCGGGCGGCGCACCACCTTGCGTTTTGCGATGGAAACCGAACGCATCGAAGACTGGCTGCAGCGCGTCGCCGTGGCCGCGCGCACGAACCCGGCGCTCGCGCTTGAAGTGGCGCAGTGCCAGCGCCTGGTCAAGGGCTATGGCGACACGCATGCCCGTGGCTTCAAGAACTACCAGACGCTGATGCGCGTGGTCGAGCGCCAGAAGGGCACGCTGGCACCGGCGACGCTGCGCGAACTGCGCAGCGCGGCGCTCGCCGACGAGCACGGCAACAAGCTCCGCGAGAGCCTGGTGCGCCAAGCGCTGGCGTGAATGGAGCGCACGATGAATTTCCAGAAATTCGAACACCCGCACCGCATTCGCTTCTCGGAATGCGACCCCGCCGGCATCGTCTTCTACCCGCAGTACTTCGTGCTGTTCAACGACTTGCTCGAAGCCTGGATCGACGAACTGTTGCCGATCGGATTTGCAGGGTTCATCAAGCGCCGCCGCTTCGGCCTGCCGACGGTGCGCCTGGAAGCCGAGTTCAAGGCCATCAGCCGCATGGGCGACGACGTGGTGTTGTCGCTGCAGGTGGTGCGCCTCGGCGGCAAGTCCCTCACGCTGGAACTGCGCTGCGTCGGTGTCGACGGAAGCGAGCGCATGACGGTGACGCAGACCGTGGTCACCACGTCGCTGGAGACACACCAGGCCGTCCAGATACCTGACGAACTGCGAGATGCCTTGACCGCGTCGCGCCTCGACGCCTGACTCCCTGACCTTGAATAGGAACAAGCCATGAAGATCGTGTGCATTGGTGGCGGCCCTGCGGGCCTGTACTTCGGGCTGCTGATGAAGCTGCAGGACCCTCGCAACGACATCGTCGTCCTGGAGCGCAATCGCCCGTACGACACCTTCGGCTGGGGCGTCGTGTTCTCGGATGCAACACTGGAAAACTTGCGCGAGGCCGATCCGGTCTCGGCCGAAACCATCGTCAAGGAGTTCAGCCGCTGGGACGACATCGACATCCACTTCAAGGATCGCATGGTGCGCAGCGGTGGCCACGGCTTCATCGGCATCGGCCGCAAGAAGCTGCTCAACATCCTGCAGGCGCGCTGCGAAGAGGTCGGCGTGAAGCTGGTGTTCGAGACCGTGGTCGATGACGACCAGGCCGTTGCACAGAAATATGCCGCCGACCTGGTGATCGCTTGCGACGGGATCAACAGCCCGGTGCGAACGCGCTACGCCGAGGTCTTCAAGCCCGACATCGACCTGCGCAACTGCCGTTTCGTGTGGCTGGGCACCAAGAAGGTGTTCGATGCCTTCAACTTCATCTTCGTGCCCACCGAACATGGCTGGTTCCAGGCGCATGCCTACCGCTTCGAGAACGGCTTGTCGACCTTCATCGTCGAGACGACGGAAGAAGCCTGGAAGTCGGCGGGCATCGATCAGATGTCCCAAGAGGAGGGTGTCGCTTATTGCGAGCGTCTCTTCGCGCCCTGGCTCGATGGCCAACCCCTGATCACCAATGCCGCGCATCTGCGGGGTGCGGCCATCTGGATGCGCTTCCCCCGCGTGATCTGTGACCAATGGGTGCACTGGACGCAGCCGACGATGGCCGGGGGACAGGTCAAGGACGTGCCGGTGGTGCTGATGGGTGACGCCGCGCACACGGCCCACTACTCGATCGGATCGGGCACCAAGCTGGCGCTCGAAGACGCGATCGAACTGGCGCGCAGCCTGAAAACCACGGACGGCGATCTGCGCACCGGCCTTCAGCACTACCAGGCGGTGCGCAGCGTCGAAGTGCTCAAGATCCAGAACGCCGCGCGCAACTCCACCGAATGGTTCGAGAACGTCGCTCGCTACGTCGGGCTGGAGGCCGAGCAGTTCGCCTACTCGGTGCTGACGCGCTCGCAACGCATCTCCCACGAGAACCTGCGCCTGCGCGACAAGGTCTGGCTCGAGGGCTACGAGGAATGGCTTGCCCAGCGCGCCGGCGCCCCCCGGCGCGAAGGCGCCCGCCCGGTGCTGCCCATGCTCACGCCCTACAGCGTGCGTGGACTGACGCTGAAGAACCGCGTGGTGGTCTCGCCGACCTTGCTGTATTCGTGCAAGGACGGTGTACCGGGCGCCTTCCACATGGTTCACCTGGGCAGCCGCGCGCTGGGCGGCGCGGGCCTCGTGATGGTGGAGATGACAGCCACCTCGCCCGAGGCGCGCATCACCCCGGGCTGCCCAGGGCTGTGGAACAACGTGCAAGCCCGCGCGTTTGCCGAGATCACCCACTTCGTTCATCAGAGCACCGGTGCGCGCATCGGCGTGCAGCTCGGCCACGCCGGCCGGCGCGGGTCGACCCAGCGCGGCTGGGAACGGCCCGACAATCCGCTGGCTGAGGGCAACTGGCCGCTGCAGTCAGCCTCGGCCTTGCCCTATCTGCCAGGCATCTCCCAGACGCCGGCCGCGATGACGCGCGCCGACATGGAATGCGTGCGCGACGATTTTGTCGCGGCCACGCGTCGAGCCGCAGAAGCCGGCTTCGATTGGATCGAGCTGCAGGCGGGGCATGGCTTTCTGCTGTCGAGCTTTATCTCCCCGCTGACGAACCAGCGTGCCGACGTGTATGGCGGTGCGCTCGACCAGCGTCTGCGCTTCCCGCTCGAGGTCTTCAAGGCGATGCGCGAGGTTTGGCCTCGCCATCTGCCGATGTCGGTGCGCATCTCGGCCACCGATTGGGCCGCGGGTGGCACCACCCCGGACGATGCGGTGCTCATCGGTCAGCGCTTCCACGAAGCGGGCGCCGACCTGGTCGACTGCTCATCGGGCGAGGTCACGCCGGAGCAGAAACCGGTGTACGGCCGCATGTACCAGACGCCGATAGCCGATCGCATCCGCAACGAGGGCGGTGTGCCGACGATCGCAGTGGGCGCGATCTCGGAAGCCGATCAAGTCAACGGGATCATCGCCTCCGGCCGGGCCGACCTTTGCGCGCTGGGACGTCCCCATCTGGCCGATGCGTCCTGGTTGCTGCGCGAAGCCGCGCGGTTGGGCTACCGCGACGTCGAATGGCCCGAGGCCTACCGCTGGGGTAAGGACGCGCTCGAGCGCAGCTTCAGCCGTGTCCAACCCACCTGAAATGCAGACGCCCCAACCAACGCAGGAGATGAACGATGTCGAAAGTTGCCCATGACCAGTACCGGGAAAGCGTGGCGGGCCGAGCCGACGTGGCCGACACGCCCGAGCTGCTGGCCTACTACGCGGAACTCGAGAAGT
>JBDTTU010000163.1:0-6807 GCA_039930465.1 Burkholderiales bacterium | reverse complement strand
CGCAGGGCTCGCGCAACTCGCGCGGCCGCCCGATCGTCAACATGTTCCCGCTGCAGCCGGGCGAGAAGGTCAACGTGGTGCTGCCGCTGACCGGCACCTTCCGCACCTTCCCGGCCGACCATTACGTTTTCATGGCCACGGCCCAAGGTGTGGTGAAGAAGACCTCGCTCGATGAATTCAGCAACCCGCGCAAGGCCGGCATCATCTCGGTCGACCTCGACGAAGGTGACTTCCTGATCGGCGCGGCGCTCACTGACGGCCAGCACGACGTGATGCTGTTCAGTGATGCCGGCAAGGCGGTGCGCTTCAGCGAAGAAGACGTGCGCCCGCTCGGCCGCAACACCCGCGGCGTGCGCGGCATGATGCTCGACGACGGTGTCAGCGTGATCGCGATGCTGGTGGCCGAAGACGAAACCCAGAGCGTGCTGACCGCCACGCAAAACGGCTACGGCAAACGCACCAGCATCGTCGAGTACACGCGCCACGGCCGCGGCACCAAGGGCATGATCGCGATCCAGCAAAGCGAGCGCAACGGCAAGGTCGTGGCCGCCACGCTGGTGCGTGCCGACGACGAGATCATGTTGATCACCGACAAGGGCGTGCTGGTGCGCACACGCGTCTCCGAGATCCGCGAACTCGGCCGCGCCACGCAGGGCGTGACACTGATCGCGCTCGACGGCGGCACCCAACTCAGCGGCGTGCAGCGCATCGTCGAAAATGACGCCAACGGCGATGCGAACAGCGACGCTTCCAATGAACCCACCGGCGATGCGGGCGACGAGCCCCCGACCGAGGAGAACTCCTGATGAAAAGAATGATCGTGCTGGCGTTGATAACCAGCGCCACGCTTGCGCATGCCCAGAGCGCATCGGCCCCCGCGCCCGCGCCGGTCTCGGCAGCCAAGAAAGAACTGGTGCAGAAGGTGCTGCTGCTGCAGCAGCCCGCCATCGAGAACATGGCGCGCAACCTGGTCGAACAGCCCGCCGGGCAGATGATGCAGGCAGCCGGCCGCGCACTGCAGCAGCAGGTGCCCTCCGAGAAGCGCGAAGCCGTCGGCAAGGGCATCGAGGCCGACGTGAAGAAATACGTGGACGAGTCCTATCCCCTTGTGCGCGAGCGCGCCGTGAAGATCGCGCCGACCACGATCGGCGCCGTGCTCGAAGAGAAGTTCACCGACGACGAACTCAAGCAGTTGATTGCCTGGCTCGAATCGTCGGTGAACAAGAAGTACCTGCAGCTCGGCGCAGAGATGCAGAACGGCTTCATGCAGAAGCTCGTGGCCGAAGCGCGCCCGATGCTCGACCCGAAATTGCAGGCGCTCGAGACCAAGGTGCGCACCGCGCTCGGCGTGCCGGCCGCGCCGCCTGCCGCCGCGGGCAGCGCGCCGGCGAAGGCCGCGGCTCCGGCGCGCAAGGCGTCGGGCGCCAAGTGAACGCAAGGTGATGGCGCAGGGCAGCGCCCACCTTGCCCCTGCTGTGCCGGCCCGGCCGTGACGCATGCGAGAATTTGCACTGCATCATGGCTGATTCCTCCCCCGCAAATGCCAACGATCTGCTCGCTTTTCGCGTCCAGATCGATGCGCTCGACCGCGAGCTACTCGCCCTGCTGAATCGCCGTGCCGCGCTGGCCCAGCACGTCGGCGAAGTCAAGAAGCGTGAGGGCTCGGTGGCGTTCCGGCCTGAACGCGAAGCGCAGGTGATCGACGGCCTGAAGCTCGCCAACACCGGGCCGCTGAAGTCCGACAGCGTGGCGCCGATCTGGCGCGAGATCATGTCGGCCTGCCGGGCGCTCGAAACGCCCACGCGCGTGGCCTATCTCGGGCCCGCTGGCACCTTCAGCGAAGAAGCCGCGCTCGGTTTCTTCGGCTCGTCGATCGTGCACGTGCCCTGCGCCAACTTCGACGAAGTGTTCCACGCCACCAGCGCCGGCTCGGCCGACTTCGGCGTGGTGCCGGTCGAGAATTCCAGCGAAGGCGTGGTCACGCGTTCGCTCGACCTGTTCCTGACGACGCCCTTGTTCATCATCGGCGAGACCAGCCTGTACGTGCGCCACCACCTGCTGCGCGGCGTGAATTCGCTCGAAGGCATCGAAGCGGTATGCGCCCACCCGCAGGCGCTGGCGCAGTGCCACGGCTGGCTCAGCAACCACTTGCCAAACGTGGAACGCCGGCCGGTGTCAAGCAATGCCGAAGGCGCCCGCATGGCCAGCGTCGACACGCGCCTGGCCGGGATCGCCAGCGAGCGCGCGGCCAGCCAGTTTGGACTGCACGTGGTCGCGCCGGCAGTGCAGGACGACGCCCACAACCGCACCCGCTTCGCCATCGTCGCGCACCCGCACAAACACCCGCAGCCACAAGCCTCGGGGCACGATTGCACCAGCCTCGTCGTCTCGGTGAACAACCGCCCCGGTGCCGTGCACGACATGCTGGTGCCGCTGAAACAACACGGCGTGTCGATGACCCGCTTCGAGTCACGCCCTGCCCGTTCCGGCCAGTGGGAGTACTACTTCTACATCGACCTGCAAGGCCACCCCGATCAGCCCCACGTCGCGGCGGCGTTGCAAGAACTGCGCGAGGTCTGCGCGTTCTTCAAGCTGCTCGGCACCTATCCCATCGATGTGCACTGACCAGGGCACTTAAGTCTCATGTTCAACCAACTCGGAGTGATCGGCTGTGGCCTGATGGGCGGCTCGTTTGCGCTCGCGCTCAAGCGCGCCGGGCTCGTCAAGCGCGTGATCGGCTACAGCAAGTCACCCTCCACGACCGAGAAGGCGAAGAAGCTGGGCATCATCGACACGGCGGCCGAATCGGCGCTGCTGGCCGTCTCGGGTTCCGACATCGTGCTGATCGCCGTGCCCGTGTCGGCGACCGAAGCCACGTTCAAGGCCATTCGCCACCTCGTCGAGCCTGGCGTGCTGCTGATGGACGTGGGGTCGACGAAACGCGACGTGGTCGACGCCGCCCGCCGCGTGCTGAAGGAGCGCATCAGTTCCTTCGTGCCGGCGCACCCGATCGCAGGCAAAGAGGTGGCCGGCATCGCGCACGCCGACGCCACGCTCTACAACGGCCGCCAGGTGATCCTGACGCCGCTGCCCCAAACCTCGCCCGAGCTGGTGCAAAAAGCCACCGATACCTGGGCCGCGATCGGCTCGCAGGTGCTGCGCATGACCCCCGAGAACCACGACGCCGCCTTCGCCGCCGTGAGCCACCTGCCGCACCTGTTGGCCTTCGCGTATTTCAACTCTGTGGCCAGGCAGCCGGCAGGCCGCGACTACCTTTCGCTCGCAGGCCCGGGCTTTCGCGATTTCACCCGCATCGCCGCCAGTGACCCGACGGTGTGGCGCGACATCCTGATGTCGAACCGCGAAGAGCTGCTGAAGCAGACCATGCGGGTTCGCCACGCGCTCGAAGCGATGGAACTCGCGATCAAGTCGGGCAACGCCGAAGCACTGGAAGACATGATTCGCAGCGCTTCGGAAGCGCGCGCCGGGTGGCAGATGAACGCCGCCAAGCCGAACACCAGCCACTGATTCCTTCGCGCCGCCCCGGCTGCGCTGCCACATGTTCACGACCCGATTTCTCGACCTCCCGCCGCTGCAGTCTGCCGCGGGCACGGTGCAGTTGCCCGGCTCCAAGAGCATCTCGAACCGGGTGCTGCTGCTGGCGGGCCTGAGCGCGGACACGACGGTCATTCATGACCTGCTCGAGTCAGACGACACGCGGGTGATGCTCGACGCGCTACTGGCCCTGGGCTGCGATGTGCAGCCCGCAGGCCAGACGCTGCACGTGACCGGCCTTGGCGGAAGGCTGAAAACGCACGACGCGAAGCTCTTTCTCGGCAACGCCGGCACCGCGATGCGCCCGCTCACCGCCGCGCTCGCGGTTCTCGCGGCCACACAGTCCGGCCACTTTGAGCTGAGCGGCGTGCCGCGCATGCACGAGCGGCCGATCGGCGACCTGGTCGACGCCTTGCGGCAGCTCGGCTGTGGCATCGACTATCTCGGCCATGATGGCTTCCCACCGCTGCAACTGCGGCCCGGTACGGCGCCCTTGAACACTGCGCAGCCGATCCGCGTGCGTGGCGACGTGTCAAGCCAGTTCCTCACCGCGCTGCTGCTGGCGCTGCCGCTGGCCGCTGAGCGGCGGGCCATCGTGATCGAGGTCGAGGGCGAGCTCATCTCCAAGCCCTATGTCGAGATCACGCTGAACCTGCTGGCGCGCTTCGGCATCCAGGTCGTGCGCGATGGCTGGCAGCGCTTCACGATTCCTCACGGCAGCGCGTACCGATCGCCGGGCGACATCCGCGTCGAAGGCGACGCGTCTTCGGCGTCGTACTTCATTGGTCTCGGTGCGATCGCCGCCACGGAAGCGCCGATCCGGATCGTCGGTGTCGGCTCGGATTCGATCCAGGGCGACATTCGGTTCGTGGAAGCGGCGCAAATGATGGGCGCGCAGGTCAGCAGCGGCCCCGGCTGGCTCGAAGTGCGACGCGGCAGCTTCCCTCTGACTGCCATCACACTCGATTGCAACCACATCCCCGACGCGGCGATGACACTCGCCGTCATGGCGCTCTACGCCACCGGCACGACACGGCTCGACAACATCGCGAGCTGGCGTGTCAAGGAGACCGACCGCATCGCAGCCATGGCGACCGAGCTGCGCAAACTCGGCGCAACCGTGATCGAAGGGCAGGACTTCATCGAAATCACACCGCCCGCGGATTGGCGGCCCGCCGCCATCCACACCTACGACGACCACCGCGTCGCGATGTGTTTTTCGCTGGCGGCTTTCAACGGTCTGGCCTCGACCGACGGCGCAGCGGTGCCGGTGCGCATCCTCGACCCGCAGTGCGTGGGCAAGACCTTCCCCGACTACTTCGAGACCTTGTTCGAGCGGGTGAGCACCGAGCCGCAAAACATTCCGATCATCACGGTCGACGGCCCCACGGCTTCCGGCAAAGGCACGCTCGCCAGCGCCGTGGCGAAGGCGCTCGGTTATCACTTTCTCGATTCCGGCGCCGTCTACCGCGCCACCGCACTGGCCGCGATGCGCGCCAGCGTGCGCGCCGATGACGAGCAGCGCCTGGCGCAACTCGCCGGCAACCTCGACCTGCACTTCGACGCCGGCATCGTCCGCCTCGGCGGCCAGGACGTGACCGAAACCTTGCGCCTCGAAGAAGTGGGCGCGCTGGCCTCCAAGGTCTCGGCCTGGCCGCTGGTGCGCGCCGCCTTGCGCACGCTGCAGGTCTCGTTCCACCGCGTTCCCGGGCTGGTGGCCGACGGTCGCGACATGGGCACCGTGATCTTCCCCGGGGCGCAGTTCAAGGTTTTCCTTACCGCGAGCGCCGCGACGCGTGCCGAGCGGCGCTACAAGCAGTTGATTTCAAAGGGAATTTCCGCTAATATCGACAGTCTTCGCGCCGAGCTCGAAGCGCGTGACGCCCGGGATCAAACCCGCAGCGTTTCGCCTCTCAGATCAGCCGTGGATGCGATGTTGCTGGACAACTCGGCACTTTCCGTCGAAGCCTCGGTGGAAGCGGTGCTGAAAGCCTGGGAACAACGCAGGCCGTTCGGGGCAACCTGACCGGCTGAAAGAGAAGCAGCGAGAAAGAAGGTCCGTCGCTCTCCCTCCAGTGCCTGCTCTTACCCAAGAGCGATCCGAAGGCACGCCAGGGCGGCGGTTGTTCAACTTAACCCCGCGGTCGTGAGGCCGCACCGGAAACACCCAATGTCCCAAACTCAAGTTGCCGAAACCTCCGGCATGGAATCCTTTGCCGCCATGTTCGAGGAGTCCCTGACTCGCTCTGAAATGCGCAGCGGCGAAGTCATCACTGCTGAAGTGGTGCGCGTCGAACACAGCTTCGTGGTCGTGAACGCCGGCCTCAAATCGGAAGCCTATGTTCCGATCGAAGAATTCAAGAACGACCAGGGCGAGCTCGAAGTCCAGGTCGGCGATTTCGTCTCCGTCGCGATCGACGCAGTCGAAAACGGCTACGGCGACACCATCCTGTCGCGCGACAAGGCCAAGCGCCTGGCCTCGTGGCTGTCGCTCGAGAACTCGCTCGAGTCCGGCGAGTTCGTGGTCGGCACCGTCAACGGCAAGGTCAAGGGCGGCCTGACCGTCCTCGTCAACGGCATCCGTGCTTTCCTGCCCGGCTCGCTGCTCGACACGCGCCCGGTCAAGGACATGAGCCCGTTCGAGGGCAAGACGATGGAGTTCAAGGTCATCAAGCTCGACCGCAAGCGCAACAACGTCGTGTTGTCGCGCCGCGCTGTGGTCGAAGCCTCGATGGGCGAAGAACGCGGCAAGCTGCTCAGCACGCTGCATGAAGGCGCGATCGTCAACGGCGTCGTCAAGAACATCACCGAGTACGGCGCGTTCGTCGACCTCGGCGGCATCGACGGCCTGCTGCACATCACCGACATGGCCTGGCGCCGTGTGCGCCACCCGAGCGAAGTGGTTCAGGTCGGCCAGGAACTGCAGGCCAAGGTCCTGAAGTTCGACGCCGAAAAGAACCGCGTCTCGCTGGGCATCAAGCAGTTGGGCGACGACCCGTGGCATGGCGTGTCGCGCCGTTACCCGAACAGCACCCGCCTGTTCGGCAAGATCACGAACATCGCCGACTACGGTGCGTTCGTCGAAATCGAGCCGGGCATCGAAGGCCTGGTGCACGTTTCCGAGATGGACTGGACCAACAAGAACGTCGCACCGAGCAAGATCGTGTCTCTCGGCGACGAAGTCGAAGTCATGGTTCTGGAAATCGACGAAGACAAGCGCCGCATCAGCCTGGGCATGAAGCAGTGCAAGGC
>JBDTTU010000162.1:0-6830 GCA_039930465.1 Burkholderiales bacterium | reverse complement strand
CGAACGAAGCGAGTTCTGCGACGGGGCCACGAGACCGAGCATCGCAGGGAAGTCGTCGCGCAGCGGCGACCGCTCCAGCGAAGCGCGGAAGCCTGCCCGCACGCGCCTTTGCCGCCCCAGCACCCACCACACAGCGCCCAGCGCCCGGCTCAGAAATCAACGCCCGTGGTACTGCACCACCGTCTTCACAGTGCAAAACTCTTCCAGCGCCATGAATCCTTTTTCGCGCCCGTGCCCGCTCTTCTTCACGCCACCGAACGGCAGCTCCACACCACCGCCCGCGCCATAACAGTTGATGTAGACCTGGCCGCAGCGCATGCGCTTGGCCACGCGTGTCTGGCGGCCACCGTCGCGGGTCCAGATGCCGGCGATCAGGCCGAACTCGGTGGCGTTCGCGAGTGCGATCGCATCGTCTTCGTCGGTGAACGGAATGATCGCCAGCACCGGCCCGAAAACTTCGTTGCAGGCCAGCTCGTGCTCGCGCGGCACCTTGCCGAAGAGAGCCGGCGCCACGTAAAAACCACCGGCCGGCACGCCGCTTTCGATCTGGCCTTGCGCAAGCAACGGCAGGCCGCTCTCGACCGCGCGGCGAATGAAACCGTCGACGCGCTGCTTCTGCGCCGCGTTGATCAGCGGCCCGCAGTCGCGGTCCATCGCCGGCGTGCCGGCGGCCGACTGCTTGAACTGCTCGACCACACGCGCCACGAAGCTGTCGTAGATCGAAGCCTGCACCAGCAGCCGGCTGCCGGCCGAACAGGTTTGCCCGCCGTTCTGCGTGATGGCTTTCAGGATGAAGCCGAGCGCGCGGTCGAGGTCGGCATCTTCGAACACGATCTGCGGTGACTTGCCACCCAGTTCGAGCACGCACTTGATGTGGCGCTCGGCGGCAGCCTTCTGCACGATGGTGCCCACTTCGGGCGAGCCGGTGAAGGTGACGAAGTCGATGCCGGTGTGCGCCGTGAGCGCGGCGCCCGCTTCTTCGCCCAGGCCGGTGACCACGTTCAACGCGCCGGCCGGCAGCCCGGCTTCACGCGCGATGTCGCAGAAGGCCAGCGCCGACAGGCAGGCGTCTTCCGAAGGCTTGAGCACGGCGGCGTTACCCATCGCCAGCGCCGGCACGACCGAGCGGCCGAACATCTGCGCCGGGTAATTCCAGGGCAGGATGTGCGCTGTCACGCCATAAGGCTCGCGCAGCACCACGACGTGAAAGTCTTCCATGTAGGGAATGGCCTGGCCGTGCACTTTGTCGGCCGCGCCACCGTAATACTCGCAGTAGCGCGCTGCGACCTGAATGTCGTTTCGGGCTTGCGACATCGGCTTGCCGGTGTCGCGCGCTTCGAGCTGCGCCAGCGCTTCGCTGCGCGACAGCATGATCTGTGACATGCGGCTGAGCACCCGCCCGCGGTCGACCGCCGTCATGCGGCCCCAGTCGCCTTCGAGCGCAGCACGTGCCGCAGCAACGGCACGGTCGACGTCGGCGGCGTTGCCACGCTGCAGTTGCTCGAAGACTTCGCCGGTGCTCGGGTCGAGCACCGGCAGGGTTTCGCCGCTGGCGCCGGTGGTCCACTCACCGTTGATGAAATGTTGCTTCATGGTCGAACAGTCTCCATGTGTCGTTGAAAGCTGCGGCTCGGGGCTCAGGCTCGTGCCGTCAGCGCCCGCTCGATGTGGTCGCGCGCCACCCGCGGACGAGGCACCGGGCCTTTGACCAGCCCCTTGAACCAGCCGCGCACATCGTCTTCCAGGCCAAGGCCGTGCATGTAGTTGTAGAGCGCCTTCTTCAGCGCCACGCCGAGCGCGTCGTGGTCGACACCGGTCGGGTCGGCGAAGCCCACGTCGTTCTTCGCAAACGACACCGGCGGCAGTGGCTGCAGCGTGACGCCATAGTCTTCGGGGTTCTTGCCGACCGGTGAATGAACGGTGCAGGCGAAGCGGTGAAAAAATCCTGACTGGATGCAGCCTGCCGCAAACAACTGGCGCACGTATTCGAGTGCGTCGACCGTGTCGTGCACCGTCTGCGTGGGAAAGCCGTACATCAGGTAAGCATGCACGAGGATGCCGGCGTCGCTGAAGCCCTTGGTGACACGCGCCACCTGGTCGACCGACACGCCCTTTTTCATCAGGTCGAGCAAGCGGTCTGAAGCCACTTCCAGCCCCCCCGAGATCGCGATGCAGCCGCTGTCGGCGAGCTGCTGGCACAGCTCGGGGCTGAACGTTTTTTCGAAGCGGATGTTGCCCCACCACGAGATCGCGAGCTGCCGCTTCTGCAGCTCGGCGGCGAGCGCCTTCAGCGACTTGGGCGGCGCGGCCTCGTCGACGAAGTGGAAACCGGTCTGGCCCGTCTCGGTGACGATGGTCTCGATGCGATCGACCAGCGTTTCTGCCGTGGCCGCATCAAAGCGCGAGATGTAGTCGAGGCTCACGTCGCAGAAGCTGCACTTCTTCCAGTAGCAGCCGTGCGCCACGGTCAGCTTGTTCCAGCGCCCGTCCGACCACAACCGGTGCATCGGGTTCAACATGTCGAGCAGCGAGAGGTAGCGGTCGAGTGGCAGGCCGTCCCAGGTGGGCGTGCCCACGTCGGCGAAGGGCACGTCGGGCTCGACGAGGTTGATGTAGCGCACCGCGTTCGAACCCGCCGGGCGCGTGAAGGTGCGCACCAGCCGGCTCTGCGAACGCTGGCCGGAAAGATGTTCGAGCAAGGCGAGCAAGGGCCGCTCGCCAGCGTCGAGCGTCACGTAGTCGAAGTGGTCGAAGACACGCGGCTCGGTCAGCTCGCGCAGTTCGGTGTTGACGAAACCGCCACCGAGCGCCACGACCACTTCGGGCGCCTGCGCCTTGATCGCCTGCGCGATGCGAAACGCCGCATACACCGCGCCGGGGAACGGCACCGACACGAGCACCAGCGTGGGTTGGTGGCGTTCGAGCGCGGCCAGGGTCAGCTCACGCAGCGTGCGGTCGACCAGGTTCAGCGGCGCGGCCAGCGCTTCGGCCAACGGGTCGAAGGTGGGCTGGCTCTGTGCCAGCTGTTCGGCGTAACGCACGAACTCGAAGCGCGGGTCGACGGCTTCGCGCAACACGTCGGCAATATCGTTCAGGTACAGCGTGGCGAGGTGACGCGCACGGTCTTGCACACCGAGCGCACCGAAGGCCCAGGCCATCGGGTCGCCACCGTCGTCGTCCACGTAGACGTCGAGCGACTTGAAGCGCGGGCCTTCGGGCAGGAAAAAGCGGCTGCAGATGCGGTGCATCAGCGTGGTGTCGCGGCCTTGCAGGAAGGCGATCGTCGGGTTGATGGTTTCGAGGTAACGCGGGAACTGCGTGCTGAAGCTGCGCACAAGCGGCGTGCGCTTGTTTTCGGGCAAGGCTTCGATGCATTCATGAACCTCGGTCAGCCCGTCGCGCGACAGCAGCTTCAGGATCAACGCCAATGCCAGGTCTTCCTGCACCGCGTCGACACCGCGCGAACGTAAAAAGCCGGTGAGGTACGCGGTCGACGGGTAAGGCGTGTTGAGCTGCGTCATCGGGGCGATGACGGAAAGAACGCGGGCGGGCTTCGAGGGCATGGCGGTGGGCGGGTGAATGGCGCATTGTCGGCGTTGCGCCCGGCACCGGCTTGCTGCGCGCACCGACCGGAGTGCGCGAGCCGGTCAGAATCCCGGTCTCCACTCCGACACCCCGCCATGGAAAGACAACGCCTGAAGGTCGGCCAGCCGATCGACCCTGAGCAGTTCGACGCACTGAGTGACTCGCAGCTCGCGCGCATCGTGCCGCGCGAATACCGCGAGTACTTTCCGGGCAAGGAAAACTGCGCCGACGGCTGCTTCTACCTGCACGACGGCACGGCGTGGAGCTTCTTCAAGGGCGGGTTTCTGGACGACTGACGAGCGCCGCTTCGGCCACCAGGCGCTCGGCGCGCAGCAGCACCGGCTTGTCGACCATCTTGCCGTCGACGGCAATCGCCGCGCCACCGGCCGCGGCCGATGCGGCGAGCACACGCTGTGCCCACGCCAGCTCGTCGGCGCTCGGTGCGAAGCCGCGGTGCACACCGGCCACCTGCTTCGGGTGAATGCACAGCTTGCCACCGAAACCGAGGCGGCGGGCGCGCTGCACATCGGTGTGCAACAAATCTGCGTCGTCGATCGCAGTGCTCACGCCGTCGATGGGCGAAGCCAGCCCCGCAAGGCGCGAGGCCAGAACGATCTGCGATCGAAAGTACAGCAGCTCGTCTTCGTGCGCATCGCGCATGCCGAGATCGAGCTGGAAGTCGATCGAGCCGAACACCAGGCGCTGCACGCCGGGGGCGGCGGCGATCGTTGTGAGCGCCGCGAAGCCGGCAGCGCTTTCGATCAGCGGCAACACGCCCTTCGCGCCTGCGACGAGCAGCGCGGCGATGGTGTCGGTACGCTCGGCCTTGGGCAACATCACGGCGGCCACACCGGGCATCGCGCACAGCGTCATGTCTTCAGCGAACCAGGGCGTGTCGGCGGCGTTGATGCGCAACACCACAGCGTGTTCGGGCCGCAACCAGGCGCGCACGGACTCGCGCGCGGCCAGCTTGTCCGCAGGCGCCACCGCGTCTTCAAGGTCAATGATGACCACGTCGGCGCCCGACGCCAGCGCCTTGTCAAAACGCTCGGGGCGCGAACCCGGGACGAACAGCAGCGAGCGTTGCAATGTCATGGCTTCAGCTCGTCGCTCAGCCGAAAAACTTCGGCAGCGTGGCCGCATCGGCCAGCGCCCAAACACGCTCGATCACGCCGCGCATTTCGGCTTCGTTCGCCCCGCCCTGGTAAGCCGCGAGGCGCACCGCCTTGGCTTCGATCTCGGCGCGGCTCAGTGTGTTGCCGGGGTCGCCCTTGGGTTCGTCGACACGGCCGCTGAAGCTGCGCCCATCGGTCGTTTGTACCAGCACCTTGCCGATCCAGCGTGCGGGGTAGGCGGCGTCGACTTCCGGGTCGAGCACCATCTCCACCTTGTCGCGGAACGCCACCACCGCATCCTTCCTGTAGTCGGCATCGAACTCGGCCAGGCCGGCGTTGCCGCGCGTGGCAATGAGCCCGAGCACGGTGCCCATCGAAAACTTGCTCTGGTGCACGGTCTGCGGGTCGGTGACCGGGCCGAGCACATCGATGGCGCCCTGGTGCACTTGCGCCGTCACACGCTGTACGGCGTCGGGCTTCAGCCGATGCTCGCGCATCACCTGCTGAAGCGCATCGGCGGCCGGGTGGGTGTGGCGGCACGACGCGTGGAACTTGAACGAGGTTTCGATCAGCGCCCAGCGGCTGCCCAGGCGGTCGGTCAGCCGCGCCGGGTCGGCGTCGCTCGACATGCCGGCCGCCATGCCGCGCGTGCCGTCGAAGATGCGGTGCGCGCCGGTGAAGCCGTCGTGCGCGAGGTAAGCGGCGGTGAGGCCCGCAGCCGCGGCGTGCGCGGTGTGCAGTTGCTTGGAGTCGGCCGCGTCACGCAAGAATTCCCACAAGCCCGCCGACTGCGTGCCGGCCGAACCGAAAGCGTGCTGCATCTGCGCCGGCGTGAGGCCGAGCAGGCTGCCCACTGCTGCGGCGGCAGCGATGGTTCCGGCCGTGCCGGTGGTGTGGAACACGCGGTAGTGCGAGCGACCCAGGAACTCGCCGACGCGAATGCCGACTTCGTACCCGACCACGCTCGCCCGCAACAGATCGCGCCCGCCCAGGCCGAGCGCCTGCGCCACCGCCAGCGCGGGTGGGAAGACGACCGCCGCTGGGTGGAACACCGAGCCGTTGTGCACGTCGTCTTGCTCGGCGAAGTGCGACGCGGCGGCGTTGATCGCCGCCGCCACCAGCGGGCTGCTGCCACGCCGGTGGATCAGGATCTCGCTCGGCCCGCCCGCCGGCCCCATGCTTTCCATGAAGCGGGCGATGCTCTCGACCGGGCGCGCGCCCTTGCCGGCCAGTGTCGAGCCGAGCCAGTCGAGGAGCAGGTCTTCGGTGCGGCGCAGCACCGGCGCGGGGATGTCTTCGAAGCGCAGCGTGGCCGCGAAGTGCGCCAGTACCTGGCCGGGGTCGGAGTCGGAGTCGATGTTCATGAGGTTCTTTTCACAGCGCGCCGCTGCGCTGCAGTTCGGTGATTTGCTCGCCGGAATAACCCAGCTCACCGAGGATGGCATCGCTGTGCTGACCGAGCGCGGGCACGGCATCCATGCGCACGTCTGCTTCGTTGGCTGCTCCGGGTGGCAGCAGCGCCGGCACCGGGCCGGCCGGCGTCGCCACATCGACCCAGCGCTGGCGCGCCTGCAGTTGCGCGTGGGCCCACACCTTTGCCATGTCGTTGACCTGTGCGTTGGCGATGCCCGCGGCGTCTAGCCGTGCCACCACTTGCTCGGCGGTCATCGCGCTGAAGCTCTGCACGATGATCTCGCGCAACGCGGCACGCGCTTCGGTGCGGCGCGCGTTGGTGTTGAAGCGTTCATCGCTGGCGAGCGCGGGTTGCTGCAACACCTTCTCGCAGAACACCTGCCACTCGCGTTCGTTCTGCAGGCCGAGCATCACGGTCTGGCCGCCGCTCACGGGGAACGGGCCGTACGGGTAGATCGTGGCGTGCGCTGCGCCCGCGCGCTGCGGCGGCGCTGCGCCTTCGAAGGCGTAGTACATCGGAAAGCCCATCCACTCGACCATGCTTTCGAGCATCGACACATCGATGCGCTTGCCGCGGCCAGTGCGGCCGCGCTCGATCAATGCGGTGAGGATGTTGCTGTACGCGTACATGCCGGCCGCGATGTCGGCGATCGAACACCCGGCCTTGGCCGGGTCGTCGGGTTGGCCGGTGACCGACACGAAACCCGACTCGCTCTG
>JBDTTU010000161.1:0-6844 GCA_039930465.1 Burkholderiales bacterium | reverse complement strand
GTCACAGTCGACCACCAGCGCAGGATCGGCAACTTCTGCCGCCCACGCTCCTAGCTCGGTGCCGGCCAGCACGCGCCAGAGGTCGACCATGGGCCGGTCTGCCGGCAGTTGCTGAATGTCCCCTTCGACGCGGCTCTGCGGCTCGTACTCCACAAACACCCGCGCCACGCGCAGCACATGGGCATGGGCATGCAGCCCAGTCTTGCCGCCAACGCCAGCTCGCCCGCGACCTGCCTGCTACTGAACCTTCTGGAAGCCGAACACGGGCGGGTTCATGCCGCAGCTCACGGAATCACTGCCGACCTTGCCGGTCGCGTCGACGATGAACTTTGACTTGGCTTTCCCCGCGATGACCAGCGGCGCAGTCAGGTGCAGGCCGTAGCTGCTGTTGACGTCGGTCGGCTGCAAAAATACCTCTCCGCCGGTTCCGGCCAAGGCGTTCGTCGTCAGGTACATGTACACCGCGTCTGAATGCGGCGCGGCATCGGTGCCGGTGCATGCTGTCTGCGTGCTCGAACCGGGCGCCTGCGTGCTGCCGTTGTTGTCAGACCGGCAGACATCAGCCACGTACTCAGTGCCGGCAGTGCACAGCCCCGATGTCGAACTCGGCTTGAACTTGATGATGTCCGACAGCTTGATGATGACGCAGTGGTACGTCGCATCGGGCGGGTTGCCGCTGCCCAGGGTCGGTGCGGACAAAAAATCGACCTCGGTCGGCGAAGCGCTCGAGAACACCGTGTAGGGATTGGTGCAGAGCGGGCTGGTCGAGAGCATCACCGAATAGACCTGCAGCTTCAGCGAGCTCGCATCGATTGTCGGGCCCGATGATTGGTTGTCGGCCATGGCGTTGGTCGACAAAGCCACGGCGGCGGCGATGGCCAGAACGAATTTGGAGCGTTTCATGATCGTCCCTCTCTTCAGCTGCCGGCGCCGACGATCGTCAGCTTGTCTTCAGCGGCCGTGCCATCGTCGCCACCGCCACCACAACCTGTGATGGCGTAGACGATACCGAGGGCGCAAAGTGCGAGGGCGAGCAGACGTTTCATGGTGTCTCCGTGGCGTGGTTCATCCTTTATCGGCACACCCGTTGGCCGCTTGAGGCGAACGGCGGTGCATGTTGATGACAAAGTCACGAACGGAAGACCTGGAATCGAACCGCGAGACCTTCAGCTTGTTGACCCCGCGCCTGCTGACGAGCCCTCTCAAACCAGCGCAACGATCTCTCTCGCCATGCGCTGCGCGGCCCCGCGGTGCTGCCCCGAGAACGCCTGGGCGCTCTTCACGCAGGCGTTGAGCCGCGCGGGCTGCTGCAGCAAGGCCAGAGCTTCCTGAACGGCCGCAGCCATGTCGGGCGCACGCAGCGCCGCACCGGCGGCGATCGACAACTCTGCCGCTTCGGCGAAGTTGAAGGTGTGCGGTCCCATCACCACCGGGCAGCCGCAGGCCGCGGCTTCAATCAGGTTCTGCCCGCCGAGCGGCGCGAAGCTGCCGCCGAGCAGCGCCACCCGGGCCACGCCGTAGTACAGCGCCATCTCGCGCATCGAGTCGCCCAGCCACACCTGCGCGTCGATTGCTTCAGCCGATGGCGCATCGCCCCAGCGGCTGCGGCGTGCGAGCGTGAAGCCGGCGCCGGTGACGAGCGCCGCCACTTCGTCGAAACGTTGCGGGTGACGCGGCACGATCAGCAGCAGCGGGCGTGGCTCGGGCACTTGTTGCCAGGCCGCGAGCAGCATCGCTTCCTCACCTTCGCGTGTGACGGCGGCCAACAGCACGCTGCGCTGCAAGCCCGCCTGCCAGACGTGGCCCAGCGCCACCAGTGACGGGTCGGGCGACATGTCGAACTTCAGGTTGCCGCTGACCTTCACCTTGGGCGCGCCCGCGTCGCGCAACCGCGCCGCGTCGGCTTCGGTCTGCGCCAGCACGAGGCGCAGGCTTTGCGCCGCCGGTCGCATCAGCGCGGCCAGGCGCTGGCCCTGGCGGTGGCTCTTCACGCTCAGGCGCGCGTTCGCCAGCACCATCGGCAGCGAGCGGGCTTGCGCAGCGAGCAGCAAATTGGGCCAGACCTCGGTTTCCATCAGCACACCGACCGCGGGGCTGAAGTGCTCAAGAAAGCGCTCGGCAATGGCCGGTGTGTCGTAAGGCAGCCAGGCCTGCACGTCGCCTTCGCGCAGCGACTCCGCACCCGCTTCGCGGCCGGTCGCCGTGCCGTGCGTCAGCAGCAGGCGCATGCCTGGCCGCAGCAGGCGCAGCGCATCGATCAGCGCCTCGGCCGCGCGGGTTTCACCGAGCGAGACGGCGTGCACCCAGACCCAGCCCGCGCTCGGTGCGCCTTCGTACACACCGAGCCGCTCGCCGATGGCATGGTGGTACAGCGGTTCGACTCGCCCGCGCCGCCGCAAGCGTGCTACGTACAACGGTTGCAGCAGGCGCAGCAGCAGCGAATACGCAGCACGTGCGACGCGCTGCGTGAGCGAGCTCATTCGCGGGCCGCCTCGGCCACCTGCGTCCATGCCGACCACACGGCTTCCAGCGATGGAATCGACTGCCCTTCGACAGAAACCTGATGCCGGTGCCCATGTTCGGCCTGCGGACCGGTTCGCCACGCCGTGGAGAAGTTGTAGAGCTGCACGTGTGGCAGGTCGAGCGCCACGGCGATGTGGCTCAGGCCGCTGTCGACACCGATCACACCTTGTGTGGCGGCCATGCGGTCAACCACCGCGTCGAGCGAGAGCGAGGGCCACACGTCGGCGCGCATCACCTGGTCGAACTGCCAGCCGGCGGCGATCAGCTCGGCGCGCGTGTGCTCGGCTTCGTTGCCTTGCGGCAGCGCGATCGACCAGCCGGCCGAGAGAAAGCGCTTGCCGAGTTGCACCCAGTTCGCCTGCGGCCAGAGTTTGTCGTCGCGCGACGTGCCGTGCACGAACACGATCGTGGGTGCGGCGCCGGGGCGTTTTTGCGCGGCACCGGCCCGCAGACCGTAGTGCGGCGCGCCCTCGGGCTGGTAGTGCAGCGCCGCACCGACGAGCACCCGAGCGCGGTCCATCGCGTGAATGCGCGGCGGCACCGAGATCGCGTGGTCGACCAACCAGCGCGCCGGCCACTCGTGGCTCGCGCCTTCGGTCTGGTTCGCCAGGCCGTAGCTCGTGCCGCGCGCCAGCCGCGCGATCACGGCCGATTTGGTCAGGCCCTGCAGGTCGATCACGGCGTCGTAGTGGTGCTGCTGCAGGCGCTCACGGAACGCGCGCCACTCGGCGCGCACCGGCGCCGTCCACCAGGCCTTGCTCCAGCGCCGCAGCGCACATTCGATGACCGTGCCGATGCCCTGCACGCGCCGCAGCAGCGGCGCGAAGCCGGGCTCGACGACCCAGTCGATCACCGCACCCGGGTGCGCCGCGAGAATGTCGTGCACGACCGGCATGGTGTGCACCACGTCGCCCAGCGACGAGAGCTTGACGATCAGGACACGCAAGGGGCAGCCGGGTTCAATGCGCTGCCGTCGCGATCTGCGCGTCGGGTTTGACGACCCGCAGCGCGGCCATGAACTCGGTTTCGATGCGCTTCAGCGCAGCCCGGGTGTGGCCTTCGAAACGCAGCACCAGCACCGGCGTGGTGTTCGAAGAACGGATCAGGCCGAAGCCGTCATCGTATTCGGCGCGCAGCCCGTCGATCGTGATGATCTCGTGCGCGCCAGGGAACTTCGCGGTGGCGAGCAGTTGCTGCACGATACGCGGCGCCTCGCCTTCGGCACAGCGCACGTTCAGCTCGGCCGTGCTGAAGCTGGTGGGCAGGGCGTTGAGCACCGCGCTCGGGTTCTTGCTGCGCGAAAGAATCTCGAGCAGCCGCGCCGCCGTGTAGGTGGCGTCGTCGAAGCCGTACCAGCGTTCGGCGAAGAAGATGTGGCCGCTCATCTCGCCAGCGATCGGCGCTTTGGTTTCGCGCAGCTTGGCCTTGACGAGCGAATGCCCGGTCTTCCACATCAGCGGCACGCCGCCGGCAGCGCGAATCACCGGGCCGAGACGCTGCGTGCATTTCACGTCGAAGATGATGCTGGCGCCCTGGTGGCGCTTCAGGATGTCGGTGGCGAACAGCATCAGTTGCCGGTCAGGGAAGATGATCTGGCCGTCTTTCGTGACCACGCCGAGGCGGTCGCCATCGCCGTCGAAGGCCAGGCCGAGTTCGGCGCCGGTCGATTGCACGGCGCGGATCAGATCGGCCAGGTTTGCCGGCTGGCTCGGGTCGGGGTGGTGGTTGGGGAAGTTGCCGTCGACCTCGGAATACAGCTCGGTCACGCTGCACCCCAGCGCCCGCAAGATGCCGGGTGCAGAAGCCCCCGGAATGCCGTTGCCGGAATCGACCACGATCTTCATCGGGCGGGCGAGTTTGCAGTCGCCGGTGATGCGCGCAGCATATTCCGCCAGGATGTTCATCGGCGCCGAACGGCCCGGCGCGCGCACGTAGTCTTCGGCCTCGATGCGCCGGCGCAGACCCTGGATCTCTTCGCCGTAGATCGCCTTGCCGGCGAGCACCATCTTGAAGCCGTTGTAGTCCTTCGGGTTGTGGCTGCCCGTCACTTCGATGCCGCTGCTGCAGCCATGTGGGGCGCGCGTGGCAGCCACGTAGTAGAGCATCGGCGTGGTCACCGCGCCGAGGTCAACGACGTTCAGGCCGGTCGATGCCAGGCCACGCACGAGCGCGGCCGCCAGCGCCGGGCCGGAAACCCGGCCGTCGCGGCCCACGGCTACCGCACGCTCGCCCAGGCGCACGGCCTCGCTGCCGAAGGCCCGGCCCAGGTGTTCGGCAAAGGCCTCGTCGATGTCTCGGCCGACCACGCCGCGAATGTCGTAGGCCTTGAAGCTGGAAGCGTTAACTTGCATGGGGGCGAATGGGGGGCCAAGGGTGCGGCGATTGTAGAGACGGCCGCCCGTCACGGCGTCGATTCGTCGCCGCGGCTGTCGATCCGTCGCGCCGGGCCAGCAACAGGCTCCGGCCTTCTTACACTGCCGCACATGAACCTGCCCCGTGGATCCGCCGCTGCGCCGCTCCCGTTCCGGCCGCTGCGCACCTTGCGCTTCGCGCTGGTCGTCGCGGCCGGCTTCCTGCTGCTGACCTTCGCGCTCAGTGCCAAGCACCCGAGCTGGCACAGCGCCGAAGGCTGGGCCCGCGCCGCCGGCAACTGCCTGGTGTTCTCGCTGCTGATCAGCTTCACGATCGACGGCCTGTACGCGGCCGGGCGGCGCCTGATCGGAGCACGCTTCCAGGTGCTGCAGCCCTGGCAGCGCTGGTTGTACTACTGGGGCACACCCCTGCTCGGCATCGCGATCGCACTGCCGGTCGCCATGCTGACCGTCGACCCCGGCGCGGCCTCGAACAGCGGCCCGGAGCTGCGCACCACGCCACTCGGTGCGATGGCTTTCATGCTGCTCGTGATGGCGATCTTCTACGGCTACTTCGCGATCCGTGCGCGCCAGCTGCGCGCCGAACAGCAGGCCACCGAAGCGCAGTTGCGGCTGCTGCAGGCCCAGATGGAGCCGCACTTCCTGTTCAACACGCTCGCCAACGTCGTCGGCCTGATGGACGCAGACCCGCCGCGCGCCAAGCTGATGCTGGAATCATTCACCGACTACCTGCGGGCCTCGCTCGGCAGCCTGCGTGCCGGCGAACAGACGCTGGGGGCCGAGCTCGCGCTGGTCGAGTCGTACCTGCACATCGCGAAGATCCGGATGGACGACCGGCTGCAGTGCCACATCGACGTGCCCGAGGCCTTGCGCGCGCATGCGTTGCCGTCGCTGAGCCTGCAGCCGCTGGTCGAGAACGCGATCCAGCATGGGCTGGAGCCGCAGATCGCCGGCGGCTCGGTGCGGGTCGCCGCCCAACTCGAAGGCGAAACCCTGGTGCTCACGGTCAGCGACGACGGCCTCGGCCTGAGCGCGGCCCGCAGCGCCACACGGCGTGGCAGCGGCACGGCACTGGCGAACATCCGCGCACGCTTGCAGCAGCGTTTCGGCGACCGCGCTCGGCTGACCATCGAAGCGCAAACACCGCACGGTGTTCGTGCCACGCTTCGCCTGCCGGCCGTCTGAGACCCCACGCAAACCACCATGACCACTGCCCTGATCGCCGACGACGAACCGCACCTCGCGGCCTACCTGCACACCCAGCTCGCCACGCTCTGGCCGGAGCTCGAGCTGCTGCCGGTCGCGCGCAATGGTGTCGAAGCGGCCGAGGCGATCGCGCGCCTGCAGCCCGACCTCGCGTTTCTCGACATCAAGATGCCGGGGTTGACAGGGCTCGAAGTGGCACAGGGCATCGAAGGCCGAACACGCGTGGTCTTCGTCACCGCATTCGACGAATTCGCGGTGAAGGCCTTCGAGCAGGAAGCGCTCGACTACGTGCTGAAGCCGGTGAGCGCGCAACGCCTGGCACAAACGGTCGAGCGCGTGCGCCGCGCGCTGGCCGGCTCACCCGCGGCCGAGGGCACCGATGACGCGCGGCTGGCCAATACACTGCAGCGCCTGCTGCCCGCGGCCGCGGTGGGCACCGCACCGCGGCTGCGTTATGTGCGCGCCAGCCAGGGCGAGCTCACGCACCAGATCGACGTGGCCGAGGTCTTGTACTTTCGCGCCGACGACAAGTACACCTGCGTGCAGACGGCAAGCGGCGAGCACCTTATCCGCACACCCATCGCCGAGCTGGCGGCGCAGCTCGACCCCGAGCAGTTCTGGCAGGTGCACCGCTCCACCTTGATCAACCTGCGCTTCGTGGCCGGCACCCGGCGCGACGAGCTGAGCCGCCTGTTCGTGCGGCTGCACGGGCACCCGGCCGAGCTGCCGGTGAGCCGGGCTTA
>JBDTTU010000160.1:0-6855 GCA_039930465.1 Burkholderiales bacterium | reverse complement strand
GCGCTGCTGCTCTGCCTCGCGATGATCTTCGTGCCGCCGCCGCAGGTCGACCGCACCGTGCCGCAGGAACTGCCGCCACGAATGGCCAAGTTGCTGCTCGAGCGCGAGCCGGTGCCACCACCGCCGGTCGTGAAGGCCGAGCCGGTGAAAGAAAAAAAGGCCGAGCCGAGCCTGAACAAGCCGAACCCGGCCAAGCCCGAGCCGCCAAAGGCCGCCACGGTGCCCGAAGCGCGACAGCCGGTGCCAAACAAGGCGCCGGGTGAAAAGCTCGCCGACAACGCCCGCCGCAAGGCGGCCGGGGTGGGCCTGCTCGCGATGAGCGACCAGCTCGCCGAACTGCGCGGTGCGCCGGTCGCAGTGCAACTGAACCAGAACATCAAACAAGGCCCGGGTGTGGGCACCGGCGTGGGCGTGGGCGTGGGCGTGGGCGTGGGTGCGGGCAACGAAGCCGGCTTGCCGGCACGCTCGATGATCACCTCGAACGCGACCGGCGGCAGCGGCGGCATCAACACCGCGGCCTACAGCCGCAACACCGGCGGTGGCGGCCTTGCGGGCCGTGCGACCACGCTGGTCGAAGGGGTGGCCGGTGGCGGTGGTGGCGGTGGCGCAGGCGGCGGCGGTGTGCGCGGAGGCAAGGGCGACGGTACCGGCACCGGTGCGGGCGGCGGTGGCACGGTGCAACGCGGCGGCAGCGGCAAGGCCTCGCGTTCGATCGAAGACATCAAGCTCGTGTTCGAGCGCAACAAGGGCGCCATCTACGCGATCTACAACCGGGCCTTGCGTGAAGAGCCGGGGCTGCACGGCAAGGTCGTGCTCGAGCTGAAGATCGCACCGGGCGGCAACGTGGTCGACGTGCGCCTGATCTCGAGCGAATTGAAAGCGGCCGAGCTGGAGCAGAAGCTGCTCGCGCGCATTCGCCAGTTCGACTTCGGCGCGAAAGACGTCGACCAGATGATCGTGAGCTGGCCGGTCGACTTCCTGCCCTCCTGACGCCGCGTGCTTTCGTGCCCGGCCGGTTAGCATGCCGGCCGGAGACACGAACACATGAGCACCGGCTTTCCCAGACTCCTTGGCGACATCGGCGGCACCAACGCACGCTGGGCCTGGCACGCCGGGCCGGGCGCGGCCATTCAGGACGTATCGGTGCGGCCGTGTGCGGCCCATGCGTCGATTTACGAATCGGCCGCGGCCTACCTGGCCGACAAGGGCCATGCACGGCCTGCCTGGGTGGGCATCGGCATCGCCACGCCGGTCACTGCCGACCGGGTGCAGATGACGAACAACGACTGGGTCTTCTCGATCGCCGCGCTGAAGCGCTCGCTCGGCGCCGAGCGCTGCCTGGTGATCAACGACTTCACGGCGTTGGCGATGAGCCTGACCGCGCTCGCGCCGGGCGATCTGCGTGCGATCGGTAGCGGCCGTGCCGTCGCCGGTGCGCCGATGGCTTTGCTGGGCCCCGGCACCGGCCTCGGCGTTTCAGGTCTGCTGCCCCAGGGTAACGGGCGCTGGTCGGCTGTCAGCGGCGAAGGCGGCCACGCGACGCTGGCTGCGACAGACGAGCACGAAGCCGCGATCCTGGCTGTGCTGCGCCAGCGCTTCGGCCATGTCTCGGCCGAGCGTGTGCTGTCGGGCGCCGGCCTCGTGAACCTGTACGGGGCGCTGTGCGTCGTGCGTGGTGTGGCGGCCAGAGCGCTGTCGCCGTCGGAGCTGACCGACGCTGCGCTCGACGGCTCGGACGCGCTCTGCGTGCAGGCCGTTCAGCGCTTCACCGCCTTCCTTGGCAACGCCGCCGGCAACCTGGCGCTCACGCTGGGCGCACGTGGCGGCGTCTACCTCGGCGGCGGCATCGTGCCGCGCCTGGGCGAGCACTTCGATGCCGCGCTTTTTCGCCAGCACTTCGAAGCCAAGGGCCGTTTCGCCGATTACCTGAAAGTGATGCCGACCCACGTGATCACGGCCGCGGCGCCGGCGCTGATCGGCGCGTCGAATGCGCTCGACCTGATGCCGGCCTGAGCAGGCCTGAGCAGGCCTTGGCCCGATCGAACCGGCCGGCCGCGCTCAGTGCTTGTGAACATAGGAATCGGGCACGATTCATATGTTCACAAGCTCTCAGTCCCAGCCGAGCAGCAGATCGACCGTACCGTTGAAGGTGATTTTCGGGAGATGCGTTCCGGGCGGCTCCGAATCGGCTTCAGCCGCGGCACGTTGAACCACCGCCACGGGTGTGAAGCCGGCGCGCCCGATCGCGTCACGCAGCTCGTGCAGCGGTGCGCGCTCGGATTCGATCTCGACGGATCGCGCGGCCAGATCAACGCGCACCTGCGCTCCGCTGTCGAGCGCCTTCACTGACTTCACGATGGCGCCGGCCGAGCGGCTCGAATACATGTCTCGCACTTCGAAGGCAACCATTTGGCATGTCCGCAGCTGATCGTGCTGTGGAGATTGCGCCGCGCCGGCGTGCCCCGTCTGTACGCCGCCGAACATTCAGGCGCTGCAAACCAGGGCTTGGAGGGTCCGCCACGCGTTGGGGCATTCGGCGGCTCAGGCGACGATGCCTTTGCCCCGCAGCAGCGCGATGTCGGTGCCCGAGAGTCCCATCTGCGCCAGCACCGCGTCGGTGTCGTCGCCGAGATGTGGCGCCGCCGAGCGCAGCGTGCCCGGCGTGGCAGACAGCTTGGGCACGATGCCGGGCACATCGAGTTCGTGGCCGTCGCGGGTGCGCTGGCGCAGGATCATGTTGCGCGCGCGGTAGTGCGGGTCTGAATGAATGTCCTTGGCGGTGTAGACCTTGCCGGCCGGCACGCTTGCCGGGCCGAGCGTGGCGAGCACGTCGGCCACGCTGCGCGATTGCGTCCAGTGTTCGATGGCCGCGTCGATCTCGGCAACACGCGCCACGCGCCCGGTGTTGCCGGCCAGATCGGCGGCCGTGCCGAGGTCTTCGCGGCCGATGGTCTGCATCAGGCGCTTGAAGATGCTGTCGCCGTTGCCCGCGATCAGCACATAACCGTCATGGCACCGATACGCATTCGACGGCGCGATGCCTGGCAGCGCGCTGCCGGCCGCCTCGCGCACCGCGCCGAACGCGCTGTATTCGGGTATCAGGCTTTCCATCACGTTGAACACCGCTTCGTGCAGCGCCACGTCGATGACCTGGCCCGCGCCACCGTTGACCTTGCGGTGGTACAGCGCCATCAGCACGCCGATGGCGCCGTGCAGCGCCGCGAGCGTGTCGCCGATCGACACGCCCACACGCACCGGCACGCGGCCGGGCTCGCCCGTGAGGTGGCGCAAGCCGCCCATGGCTTCGCCGATGGCGCCGAAGCCGGGCAGGTCGCGGTACGGCCCGGTCTGGCCGTAGCCTGAAATGCGCAACATCACGAGGCCGGGGTTGAGTGCACTGAGAACGTCCCAGCCCATGCCCCACGCTTCGAGCGTGCCGGGGCGAAAGTTCTCGACCAGCACGTCGGCCTCGGTGATCAGGCGGCGTGCAATGTCTTGCCCTTCGGGCGTGCGCAGGTCGATCGCCACCGAGCGCTTGTTGCGCGACGAGACCTGCCACCATACCGAGGTGCCGTCTTGCAACAAGCGCCAATTGCGCAAAGGGTCGCCGGCGCCGGGCGGTTCGATCTTGACCACGTCGGCCCCGAACTCGCCGAGCATCTTGGCGGCGAAGGGGCCGGCGATGAGCTGTCCCATTTCGACGACCCGCAGGCCCTTCAGGGCGCCGGGGGTCAAGGGCAAGGAGGGCAGGGCTTCGGACATGGGCTGTCTCTGTCGGAGTGAGCGGGGCGAGGGCGCGTGGCGAGCCATGGTACCGACGGCCGAAACACCGCGCCAATTTGATAGACTAGCGCCGACCGTGGGGGGGTAGCTCAGCTGGGAGAGCGTCGCGTTCGCAATGCGAAGGTCGTGAGTTCGATCCTCATCCTCTCCACCACATTGCATGCGGGCTAGCGGCCGACTCAAGGCTCCTAGCCCGCCTCTGTTTTCGCCGCTGGTGTCATTCTGGTGTCACCCATCGCAAATGCCACAGGTGTGTGCAAGTCCTGACCTGAAACGGCCCCGTCGGGCCGCTTTTTTCGCCAGCCACTGGATGGGCCGGCCGCGCGTACTGGCTTCCGTCCCTGTGCAGCCTTGCCACAGCTGACGCGCCAGGCTCGCGCTACCGCAACGGCCCTGACCGGGCCAGCGCCTGCAGGCGACTCAGCGTCATGGCCTTGCCATTTCACGCCGTTTCGACCACCTCGTCGCCGCCCACGCCGTCCGTACCGCCTGGCACCGAACTGCGGCCCTTCAAAAAGGACCAGACTGACCAGAGCAGTACCGCCGCAGTGACCGCCAGCGCAGTAGCGCTGATCGGGCGTTCCACAAACACGCTGAAGTCGCCACGCGACAGCAGCATGGTGCGGCGCAGGTTCTCCTCGAACTGCGCCCCAAGGATCAGACCGAGCAGCAATGGCACCGGTTCCAGACGCAGCAACAGCATCAGGTAGCCGATCAGGCCGAAGGCAAACAGCATGTAGATGTCGAACGCGTTGTTGTTGGTGCTGTACACACCGATGCAGGTGAACAAGACGATGCCGGGGAACAGCAGCGGGTACGGGATGGAGAGCAAGCGAACCCACATGCCGATCAACGGGATGTTCAGGATCACCAGGAAGACGTTGCCGATCCAGAAGCTGACGATGAGGCCCCAGAACAGTTCCGGGTGGCCGGTCATCATCTGGGGCCCGGGCTGTATGCCCTGGATGGTCAGTGCCGCCAGCAGCAGCGCCATGATCGCGTCGCCCGGGATGCCGAGCGTCAGCGTCGGGATGAAGGCGGTACCCACACCGGCGTTGTTGCAGGCCTCGGGGCCGGCGATGCCTTCGATGGCGCCCTTGCCAAACTGCTCGGGATGCTTCGAGACCCGCTTCTCGATCGCATAGGACAGAAAGGTCGCCATGCCGCCGCTGGTGCCAGGAAGCGCGCCGAAGAAGGCACCGAGCCCGGAACCGCGCAGCATCGGCATGATGGAGCGCCGCCAGTCCTCGCGGGTGGGCAACTGGTCGCGCAGCCCGAACTTTTGATGCGGCGCGCTCACCGACGCCTTGCCGGCGTTCTTGACGACTTCGGCGATGGCAAACAGGCCCATCGCGATGGGAATCAGGCCGATGCCATCGGTCAACTCCGGAATGTCAAAGCTGAAGCGCGGCACCCCGCTGATGACGTCGGTGTTGACCATGCCGAGGATCAGCCCGACCACCATCATCGCCACGCCCTTGATCGGCGAGCCCTGTCCCACCGTGGAGGCGGCGACCAGGCCGAGCAGCATGAGGGAGCAGTATTCGGCGGGCCCGAACTTGAGCGCCGCCTCCGACAGCAGCGGAGCACAGAACATCAGCAGAACGATGCCCACCGCCGAGCCCCAGAATGACGCCACGCATTTCATGAACAGGGCGATGCCGCCGCGGCCCTGCTGGGCCATCGGGTAGCCGTCCAGCACATCGACCGCCGCCGCCGCATGCCCGGGCACGCCCAGCAGGATGGAACAGGTGCCGCCACCGTAGTCGGCGCCGAAGTAGACCCCCGCGAGCATGATCATCGCGCCGCTGGCCGGCAGGTGATAGGTGATGGGCAACAGCAGCGAGATCGCAATCAGTGATCCAAGGCCCGGCAGCACGCCGACCAGGCAGCCCAGGAAGACGCCGACGAAGCAGTACCAGAGGTTGGACAGCGAGACCGCCTCATGGATGCCCATGGCCAGGTTGGCACCGAACGCAGAAAAGATGTCCATGGTCATCCCGGGAAAGTGAACGCGGGCAGCGTCATCTGCAGCCCGACGATGAAGATCAGCCAAGACATGGCGGCCAACGCAAGCGCCAGCAGCGCCGTTCGCTTCCAGCGGTAGCCGGGTTCGGCGAGGGCCGAGACGAAGACCAGCACCAGTGTCGCCGGGACCAGCCCGAACCGCGTGACAGTCAAGCTGAAGACGAGCACGGCGGCGAGCACGGCCACCAGTGCGCGCGGCCTGAACGGCGGGGGATGCAAGGTGTGCGTGGTCTGGCGGAAAGACAGCAAGACCACCAGCGTGCCCAAGCCCACGAGCACGCAACCCAGGGCGGTCGGGAAGAAGCCCGGGCCCATCCTGGCCAGCTGACCCAACGCGTAGTGGCTGCTCGCGAAGACGGCCGTGAAGAGGCCGATGCCCACCAACACCACGCCGCCGACCAGGTCGCGGGCATCGACACGGATCATGCGCAGGCTCCCGCGCTGCTCGACTGCTTCTGCATGGCTTGTCTCCTTGTTGTTCGCGGACCCAATGCAATGGATCCTGTGCCTGGGCATCCTAAGCAGCGCACGCGGCGTGGCGCATTGCGGCTTCATTGCCGTTTGTCCATGTGCGCCCGCGCCACCAGCGCCGCGGGTGGGCGGGACGGGCGTTTCGCCCGCGGGCCCTAAACAGGCGGCGCGCCGGCGACCAGGGCCGGCAGTTCGATCTGCACCCGCAAGCCGGGGTGCGCCTGCTCGAAGCGGATCGTCCCGCCGTGCAGCGCGATGATGGCGCGCACGCTGGCCAGTCCCAGCCCATGGCCTGGCGCGTCGCTGTGCAGGCGGTGGAACCGGGTACCGATGCGCTCCAGTTCGGCGACCGGGATGCCAGGGCCGTCATCCTGCACCGCGAGCAGCGCGTTGGCGCCGGCCATGCGGGTGCTCAGGCGAACGCGGGCGCCGGCGCCACCGAACTTGAGCGCGTTGTCCAGCAGGTTGCCCAGCACGTCGGCCAGCAGGTGGCGGTCGCCCCGCACCACCACCGGTTCGGCTAGGAGCGTGGGCGGCAGAAGTTGCCGATCCTGCGCTGGTGGTCGACTGTGA
>JBDTTU010000159.1:0-6935 GCA_039930465.1 Burkholderiales bacterium | reverse complement strand
TGCTCGCGAGCGACTTCGTGATCGGCATCGGCAACCGCTGGGCGAACCGCCACACCGGCTCGCCCGAGGTCTATTGCAAGGGTCGTACCTTCGTGCACGTCGACATCGAGCCGACGCAGATCGGGCGCGTGTTCAACCCCGAGCTGGGCATTGTTTCCGACGCCAAGGCGGCATTGCAGCTCTTTGTCGAAGTGGCGCGCGAGATGAAGGCTGCTGGCAGGCTCAGAGACCGAAGCACCTGGGTTGCAGAATGCCGCGAGCGCAAGCGCACGATGCTGCGCAAGACCAACATCGACACCGTGCCGATGAAGCCGCAGCGCGTCTACCAGTGCATGAACAACAACTTCGACCGCGACACCACCTACATCAGCACGATCGGCCTGAGCCAGATCGCCGGTGCGCAGTTCCTGCACGTGTTCGGCCCGCGCCGCTGGATCAACTGCGGCCAGGCCGGCCCGCTGGGCTGGACGATCCCCGCCGCGTTGGGCGTGCGCGTGGCCGACCCGACGCGCAGAATAGTCGCCCTCTCGGGCGACTACGATTTCCAGTTCATGATCGAAGAGCTGGCGGTCGGCGCACAGTTCAAACTGCCCTACATCCACATGGTGGTGAACAACTCCTACCTCGGCCTGATCCGCCAGGCGCAGCGCGGTTTCAGCATGGACTACTGCGTGCAGCTCGGCTTCGAGAACATCAACGCGCCGCAGATGGAAGGCTACGGTGTCGACCACGAAGCGGTGGTCACCGGCCTGGGCTGCAAGTTCGTGCGCGTTCGCAAGCAGCAGGAGATCGCGCCCGCCATCCAGCAGGCCGAAGCCTGGATGGCCGAGCACAAGGTGCCGGTCGTCATTGAAGTGATGCTCGAGCGCGTGACCAACATTTCGATGGGTACCGAGATCGACGCGATCAACGAATTCGAAGAGCTGGCGACCAGCCTGGCCGACGCGCCCACCGCTGTGGGTATGCTGGACTGACCATTCGACTGAACTCCCGGAGACTGCCATGCCGCGTTTTGCCGCCAACCTTTCAATGCTCTTCACCGAAGTGCCGTTCCTCGAGCGCTTCGAGCGCGCTGCGCGTGCCGGTTTCACCGAAGTCGAGTTCCTGTTTCCCTACGCGCATCCCATTGCGGAACTGAAAGCCGTGCTCGCGGCCCACAAGCTGAAGGTCGTGCTGCACAACATGCCCGCTGGCGACTGGGACGCCGGCGACCGCGGCATGGCCTGCAACCCGCAGCGCGTGGCCGAGTTCCGCGACGGCGTGGCGCTTGGTGTCTCGTACGCCAGCGGACTGGGATCGCCGAACCTGCACTGCATGGCCGGCAAGGCGCCGGCCGGCGTGCCCGAGGCGCGCTTACGCGAAACCTTCGTCGCGAACCTGCGCTACGCCGCTGGCGAAGCAAAGAAGGCCGGCCTGAAATTGCTGATCGAGCCGATCAACCACTACGACATTCCCGGCTACTTCATCAACCGCTCCGCCCAGGCGCTGGCGATCATCGACGAGGTCGGCGCCGACAACCTCTACCTGCAGTACGACATCTATCACATGCAGCGCATGGAAGGCGAACTCGCGGCGACGATGAGCAAGCACCTGGCGCGCATCGCTCACATCCAGCTTGCCGACAACCCGGGCCGCAACGAACCGGGCAGCGGCGAGATCAACTACCCGTTTCTGTTCGCGCACCTCGACCGCATCGGCTACACGGGTGCGATCGGCTGCGAATACAAACCGGCCGGCAACACTGAAGCCGGCCTCGGCTGGCTGGCGCAGGCGCGCAAGACCTGAGCTGCCTCACACCACGAATCCAGAGACAAACGACATGACCACTTCCCTCAAGCTCGGCTTCATCGGCCTGGGCATCATGGGCGCGCCGATGGCGGCCCATCTCATCAAGGCCGGCCACCAGCTCTTCGTGTTCACGCGCGGCAAGCTCGCGCAAGAGATCGCTGAGACCAACGCGAAGGTCTGCGCCAGCGCCACCGAGGTGGCACAGCAGGCTGACATCGTGATCATCATGGTGCCCGACACGCCCGACGTGGCCGCGGTGCTGTTCGGCGAAGCTGGTGTGGCCGCAGGCCTGTCCAAAGGCAAGACTGTCGTCGACATGAGCTCGATCTCGCCGATCGAAACGAAAGAGTTCGCCAAGAAGATCAACGCGCTGGGCTGCGACTACCTCGACGCGCCGGTCTCGGGCGGCGAAGTGGGAGCCAAGGCGGCCTCGCTGACCATCATGGTCGGCGGGCCCGAGGCGGCCTTCGCGCGCGTGAAGCCGCTGTTCGAGCTGATGGGCAAGAACATCACCCTCGTCGGCGGCAACGGCGACGGCCAGACCTGCAAGGTGGCGAACCAGATCATCGTGGCGCTCAACATCGCGGCCGTGGGCGAAGCGCTGCTGTTTGCGTCGAAAGCCGGTGCCGACCCGGCACGCGTGCGCACGGCACTGATGGGTGGTTTTGCGGCCTCGCGCATTCTTGAAGTGCACGGCGAACGCATGGTCAAGCGCAGCTTTGCGCCGGGCTTTCGGATCGGCCTGCATCAGAAAGACCTGAACCTCGCGCTCAGCGGCGCCCGCGCGCTCGGCGTGGCGCTGCCGCAAACGGCTGGTGCAGCGCAGCTGATGCAGGTGTGTGCGGCCAACGGCATGCAGAACCTCGACCACTCGGCGCTCGTGAAGGCGCTGGAACTGATGGCCGACCACAAGGTCATGCCCGACGCGTGAGAGCGACTCGCCGGGTCTGGATAATCGCGGCATGAAGAAGATTCCTTCCCCTCACACCGACCCGCGTGGGTTCCTGAACGCGCTGTACAGCGCGGCCGTCGACGAAGCACTGCCGGGTCGAAAGACCGCGGCTTTTCTGCCCGCGCCGCCGAAAGGCCGCACGCTGGTGCTCGGCGCCGGCAAGGCCGGGGGCTCGATGGCCGAGGCGGTCGACGCGCTCTGGCCGAAAGACGCGCCGATGTCGGGCCTGGTCGTGGCACGCTACGACTACGTGCCGCGGGCGTACAAGGCCTTGCAACAACACGGCGCTTGTCGCATTGAAGTGGTCGAAGCCGCGCACCCGGTGCCCGACGAAGCCGGGCGCCGCGCCGCGAAGCGCATCGCCGAGCTGGCGCAAGGCCTCACCAAAGACGACCTCGTGCTGTGCCTGATGTCGGGCGGCGCATCGTCGCTGCTGGCGATGCCGGCCGAGGGTGTATCGCTCGAAGAAAAGCAGGCCATCAACAAGGCGCTGCTGAAAAGCGGCGCGGCGATCGGCGAGATGAACTGCGTGCGCAAGCACCTGTCGGCCATCAAGGGCGGGCGGCTCGCGGCCATGTGCGCACCGGCGCAGGTCGTCACACTGTTGATCAGCGACGTGCCTGGCGACGCGCCGGAAGTGATCGGCAGTGGCCCGACGGTGCCCGACAGCAGCACCTGCGCCGACGCGCTGGCGATCCTCACGCGCTACGCCATCGAGATTCCCGCTGCGGCGCGCGCCGGCCTTGAGAGCGGCGCCTTCGAGACCCCGAAGCCCGGCGACGCGCGCTTCAACGGCCACCAGGTCCACATGATCGCCACGCCGCTGCAGTCGCTCGAAGCGGCCGCTGTACTGGCGCGCCAGGCCGGCGTCGGCGTGCACGTGCTCAGCGACGAGATGGAAGGCGAGTCGCGCGAGGTGGGCAAGGTGCACGCCGCGCTCGCGCGCCACGTGGCACGCCACGGCGCACCGTTCAGCAAGCCGTGCGTGATTCTTTCGGGCGGGGAAACCACTGTCACCGTGAAAAGCAAGGGCGGCCGCGGTGGCCGCGCCACCGAGTTTTTGCTCGGCTGCGCGATCGCGCTGCAGGGCGAACCCGGCGTGCATGTGCTGGCGGCCGACACCGACGGCATCGACGGCGTGGAAGACAACGCCGGTGCGATCGTCACGCCCGACACGCTGGCGCGAGCGCAGGCGCAGGGCCTGAAAGCGCAAGACTTTCTCGATCACAACGACGCCTACAATTTTTTCAAGCCGATCGGCGACCTGGTGGTGCCGGGGCCGACCTTCACGAACGTGAACGACTTCCGGGCGGTGTTGATCGTCTGACCCGGGAGTTCACGATGGCCGAGCGGCCAGGGCACTTCAGGCCTTCACTTTTCTGCGGCCACATCAGGCCGCGGCCGGCGTGGTGCGCTCCAGCACCAGCAGCAAATTGTTCGCCGGCATCTGCACCCGCTCGCGCATGCGCAAGCCCGCCGCTTCGGCCAGTGCCAGCACATCGGCCAGCCGGCGCAGACCCCAGGCCGGGTTGCGGGCGCGCAGGTCGGCGTCGAACGCGGTGTTGCCCGGGGCCACCGGCTCGCCATCGACGAGGTACGGGCCATACAGCAGCAACAGGCCCTTAGGCGCAAGGTGCCGCGCCGCGCCCTGCATCAGTGCAGCACAGGTCGCCCAGGGTGCGATGTGCAGCATGTTGGCGCAGAACACCGCGTCGGCCGGCTGCACCGCGCCGGGCCACTCGGGGCTCATCACGTCGAGAGCGATCGGGGCCATCACATTGGCGCTGCCTGCGCACCACGCCGCGATCGACAGGAGCGCGCGCGGTTCGGGGTCGCTGGTTTGCCACTGCCAGCCGGGCAGGCCGGCAGCGAAGTACGCTGCGTGCTGGCCCGTGCCGCTGGCGATCTCGAGCGCCACGCCATGCGCGGGCAGCAGCCGCTGAAGCTCGGCCAGGATTGGCCCTCGGTTGCGCTCGGCGGCGGGGCTGTGCTGGCGCAGGCCTTCGTTCATGGCGCGAGTTTAGGGCCCGTATTGATGAGTCACGCGTGCCCTCCCATAGCGTTGACAGGCCCTGGAGCGCGCGGCGCAGAAGCCGCTGGCCGCTCGGCCGCCCGCACGGTGTACCGTCGCGCCGATGCAAACGCCTTCCGCACCCCGCCGTGTGCTGCCCATCCTCGTGCTGGCGCAGTTCCTCGGCACCTCGCCCTGGTTTGCCGTCAACGCCGTGATGCCCGACCTGCAGCGCGATTTCGGCTGGCCGGCGGCATCGGTCGGCACGCTGACCTCGGCGGTGCAGATCGGTTTCATTGCCGGCGCGCTCGTGTTCGCGTTGCTGGCGCTTGCCGATCGATTCCCGCCACAGCGTGTCTTCCTGCTGTGCGCATTGGGCAGCGCGGCCTGCACCGTGGCCGCGATCGCCACTGCCTCATCGTTCGGCGCAATGGTGTTCTGGCGCTTTCTCACCGGGTTCTTGCTCGCCGGCATCTACCCGGTCGGCATGAAGATTGCCGCGTCGTGGTTCCCGCGTGGCCTGGGTGCGGCCATGGGCTTGCTGATCGGCGGCCTGGTGCTCGGCAGCGCCGCACCGCACGCGTTGCGGGCGCTGTCTGCCGGTTGGCCCTGGGCAACAGTGTTCGGCGGCGTGGCGCTCGCCTCTGTGCTGGCCGGTGGCCTGCTGGTGTGGCTGGTGCCGCAGCCTGCTGTCGGCGCGGACCGGGCGCCCGGGCTGAATCTGGCCGCGCTGGCCAGCCTGGTCACCGATGCAAAGGTGCGTGCTTCGGTGTTCGGCTACTTCGGCCACATGTGGGAGCTGTACACGATGTGGGTGCTGGTGCCGGCTGTGCTGGCCACCCGCATGAGCGGCGCGGCGCTGTCTTGGACGGCTTTCGGTGTGCTCGGTTCGGGCGCGCTGGGTTGCGCGGTGGGCGGCTTGCTCGCATTGCGGGTGGGCAGTGCGCGCATCGCCGGGGCGCAGCTGGCCATCAGCGGGCTGTGCTGTGCCGCGGCGCCCTGGATGATGCAAGCGAGCAGCCCGCTGTTCTTCACCTGGCTGGTGCTCTGGGGCATCACGGTCGCGGGCGACTCGCCACAGTTTTCGACGCTCACGGCGATGAACGCCCCGAGCGACGGTGTCGGCAGCGTGCTGACATTGACGAACAGCATCGGCTTCGGCATCTCGATCGTCAGCATCCTGCTGTTCACGTCGCTGGCGCAGACGGTGCCGCTGGCGTCGCTGTTGCCGTGGCTGGGCCTGGGCCCGCTGCTCGGCCTGCTGGCCCTCAGGCCGTTGCTGCGCTGAGCCACAGCGCCTTCCCCAACCCATGTTCAGCCTGATCCGCTCGACGTTCGACCGCGCCAGAAAGGAACGCCTGGCCCAGGTGGCCGGCAGCCTCACGTTCACGACCTTGCTGTCGATCGTGCCGCTGCTGGCCGTGAGCTTCGCGCTCTTCACGCGCTTCCCCCTCTTCAGCAGGCTCGAAAACGCGATTGAAGAGTACCTGTTGAAGGGGCTGCTTCCTGCCGACATCTCGCGCACCGTGCTGAAGCACCTGAACGCCTTTGCCACGAACGCCAGCGGCCTGACCTGGATCGGCTCGCTCTTCGTGCTCGCCACGGCCATCGCGATGTTGCTGACCGTGGAGAACGCGCTCAACCAGATGTGGCAGGTCAGAAAGAACCGGCCGTTCCTCAGAAGGGTCGGCCTGTACGCGCTGATGCTGGCCATCGGGCCGCCGGTGCTGGGCCTGAGTCTTTGGGCCAGCTCGTATGTGCTGGGCACGTCGATGGGCCTGGTCAGATCGCTGCCGCCCTCGCTCTCGTTCCTGCTCGACATGGGCCCATTGGTGCTGGGAATGGCCGCACTGACCGGGCTGTTTTATTTTGTGCCGAACGCCAAGGTGCGGCTGGTCGACGCGATCGTGGGGGGCCTGATCGCCAGCGCTGCGTTCGAGCTCGGCAAGCGCGGCTTCACCACCTACCTCGTCAGGCTGCCCACCTACAAGGCGGTCTACGGTGCCTTCGCGGTGCTCCCTCTGTTCCTGCTGTGGATCTATTTTTCGTGGCTGGTCACGCTCGTGGCGGCCATGATCGCGGCCAACCTGGGCCGCGCGCGACGGCGACCGACAGGCGGGGTGGGGCGAGGCTAGGAGCGTGGGCGGCAGAAGTTGCCGATCCTGCGCTGGTGGTCGACTGTGA